>JBKKAL010000243.1:0-21914 GCA_046714695.1 Pyrinomonadaceae bacterium | reverse complement strand
CCGATGCGGAAGTCGAGCAGGTGATGCAGCGGCTTAACACGCGCCCGCGTAAGACGCTCGGCTTTAGAACTCCGCAGCAGGTCTTTTTCAAACAATCACCTGTTGCACTTCAATGTTGAATCCAAGTCATTCAACTATTCAAGCTGATAAGAGAAAAGGCCACCGTGACAGCGGCCTTAGCTCATTTATTGAAATCGGGGCGAGAGGATTTGAACCTCCGACCTCTCGGTCCCAAACCGAGCGCACTACCAGGCTGTGCTACGCCCCGATATTTATGTTCAGCATTGACTAAAGCCAAACCGTTTTGAGTAAACCATTCTAGCGGTCGGTTTCATCGAAGGTCAAGCTTACGCTCTGAACTGTTCTAACAGAAATGGGAGCGCTGCTTTCAGTGCGCGCGCGCGATGGCTGATATTCTGTTTGACCTCGGAGGGCAATTCCCCGAAGCTTTGTTCATAGCCGTCAGGCACGAAAACCGGATCGTAGCCAAACCCGCCGCTGCCGCGCGGCGCATGCGCGATACGGCCTTCACACGACCCTGTGAAGAGATCAACGAGCTTCCCCGTGGCGTTGGCAATCGCGATGACGCATATAAAGCGTGCGCGCCGTCCGGCATCGCCTGTACGTAAGAGCGCCTCGAGAAGACGCTCGACGCGTGCGGCATCGCTTGCGCCCGCGCCTCCATAACGAGCGGAATGCACGCCCGGCGCGCCGTCCAGAGCATCAACTTCCAGACCAGAATCGTCCGCGAGCGTCCAGCATCCAGTCTGTGCGGCATAGGCTTGCGCTTTGATCGCCGCGTTTTCTGCGAAGGTCGCGCCCGTCTCTTCCACCTCTCGCGCGGCAGAAAACTCCGTGAGGCTTCGGAGTTTCAAGTGGTATTCCTCAAGCAACGACTCGACCTCGCGCACTTTGCCGGGATTACGAGTCGCGATCAGCAGTTCAGTTGGCATCCTGTTTCACTCACAAAGCGCAGTAGCACGCCATAGTTTGCTCACGTATCTCTGATTCTACAAGATTTTTTGCAAGAGAAGTGAATTAACGCTTACAATCAAATGGGAGCACGTTTGGACCGCAACATCGGCTCATGCTTTTCCGAGCGGAATGACTTTAGAGCCGCGTTTCAGAAATAAACCGAATGGAACAAGCAAAATTCATCGGGTTCACGACCGTGGAGGATGGTCAGGACATCTTTCGTGAGGGCGGGCCTGCGCATGAGCTGGGCCTGTGGCTTCGCGCTCTCGGCAGTTTCTGTCAGGTACGTGATTTCTCCCCGACGAGCCAAGCCCAACCGGATACCGTGTCCCGCGATTGGAGTGGCGAAGTCCGCGTTACGAGAAGAGTATTATTGCGTAGCACCCAACTGTCCTATAGCCTCTTGACGCCGTGCAGCGCACAAGAGGACGCTCTCCCCAGCGCCGAAGAGGTCGCAGCAACACCCGGTACGCCGTCGCCCGCAAGCTCTGAGATAGACATCCTGGCTGACGCAACCGACCGTTCATTCAGGACTTTGGCGGAGGCCCTAAAGGAATCTTTGGCGGTCTGTGATGCTTTGCTTGAAAGGCCGCCGGTGAATTTACATACCTGGGCCAGTCTGGGAAAAACGCTCACGCGTCAATTGGGCCAATTAGAGGGGGCGCAGGCCGTATTACGCGCAGAGCATCATTATTCCACAGCGAATTTGCAGGATTCGCTGATCGCTCTCACGCGGCCTACGGGCTTGGGGGCCGCCTCCGGCGCTGACTTGCTTATCATTTTCACAGAACTGGCGCGCCTTCTACGCCGACTGGAATTCATCGGCGATTTGCTCGCACGTGATCAGCCGCTCAAGCAGACGCTGCCGATTTTCGCTCTCATACACGAAGGGGCAGGCTGGTTGATGGAGTTTATTGAAGACTGGCTCTCGTGCGCCGATGGATTGGATCAGGCCATTATTGATGCGCTGGATGCCACGAATTATGCGATCCTGATGGAATCGCGCAAGGTTTATTCTCAGGAGTTGGTGGGTTTGATCGCTTTGCGGCAAGCACCGGCCATTTTCGCCAAAGTCGAGATTGCCTATGGCCTACTCACTAACTGTTTTCAGCAATCCATAATTGGATTGGCCCAATTGTTCGACCCTTCGCTTAATGGTGCCAGACTCTTTAACACTTTACAAACCAAGCTTGAACAGTCGCTAGCGTTGCGCCGCGATCTCTGGCTGATCCTCCAACTTGTGCAGCGCGCGGAGAAGGAAAGGGATCAACATCCTGTCGCACAACTCGTCGCAAGCCTCAGTGGATTCCACAATGGAAGTTTGCATTACCTGATGTATAAGGACTGGGAAGCGTGCGAGCGCTTTATCGAAGAGGTTTCTGCCGCTCGCGGAGCAATCGAGCTGACGCCCGTTCTTAATCGCTTCGGCGCGTACCTGGAGACTTTATTCAATCAGGTCAGCCTGCGCACGGTGCTCGCCGGGCATGCCTTCGACTATCCGACGCTCTAAGGAATCCACTGTACAATTCCGTAAAGGCAGGAGACTGCACGCCAGTAGCGTTTGATCCTACATGACGCGCGATTGTTACTATTACTGCTGCTCAACGCTGCGGCCCTGCCTGATCTTCAGGCGCGAACTGTGCGGCAAGCGCACCGAACTGCCCGAATGAAGAGCGCGTCGTCTTCTCGAAACCTCCTTCTGTCAGCCGTGTGGCACTCACTGCATAAGGAGTTTGGCTGAGCGAGCGCTCGACCTCACCTTCCTTGAAAGGCTGCACGCTCGCTCCACGTTGGCCGGCGACGGAGAGGATAAGGCTGCGAGCAGGTGCCTTGTCATCCGTGTAGGTCAAAACACTTGCGGGACTGTTCATCGCCGCCAGACGCCCGGCCTCTTTAAAGGCCATGGCCTGAGCGAGAGTCTCGCTCTTCGCGCGGGCTTCCAGACAGCGACGCACACTCGCCGTCCCACCCATAATGAGACGCCCGGCGATGAAAGAGGCCGCGCCGCGCTCCTCATCGGCTGAGACAAGCATTAATGCCTCGCCCACTTGTTCGGTTTTTATTCCTGCGCCGAGCCGGCGGGCCACCAGTTCTCGCAAAGTTTTTTCATCACGGGCTTCGACGATGGTGACAGTGCTCGCGCCGGTATCATCCAGCCGCGCCGTCACAATCTCGGAACCAACTGCGCGCAGAAAAACGTCCGGCTGGTCAATACCATAAGGCTTGAGTGTGACCTCCATAAATTGCGAAACGAGAAAGGCTCCAAGTGTATCCAGTTGGGAAATGATCGCTCCGTTCAAACCACGCCATGCGGCCGCAGCGTCGCGTAGATTGTAGCGCGAGATAGAATACGTACCGGCTGGTAAAAATTCGCTCACCCCAAGGTTGACATTATCCGGCGGGATGAGCGGATCACGCAGGCGCGCCGTGACGCCGTTTTGCAGCGAGAGAAAATAACGATCCTCGACGATGCCGCCCGTCATACGTGCGCTCCACCCAACGCTGCCGAGTATCTTGCTTGCCAGTTGCGGTAAGGTCGCTGCCGCCGCGCTCTGCGCGCGAGGGTCTTCTGAGATTCGCCCGGCATAGATTGTTGCTGCAACCTCCAGCAGTCGTGCCGCGCCGACCGGGGAAACGTAACCGAAGGCGAGTGCTCCATGACCCGCGACGCGCTCACGCATCGCTTCAATCTGCGCATCCCCGGATAGATTTTGACGCTCGCCACGCCTGACAGACAGACATGCGCGCACAGCCTGTTCATCGTTGCCGATGACGGCGACCGTTTCGATCACAGAGGCGATAATGCGCCGCTCCCCGGACGGCGAACTCCAAGTGATAAATTCTGTTCCGTCCACCTGCTTGCGCTCAATACGCGGGTCAGTGTAAGCGCGGCGGGCGAATTCCCCGATTCGCTTTTCGACTGCCGCGCGCGCCCGCGCAGAACTCGTATGAGTCTCGATAACCACGGCATAGCGCGGCTTAACCTTTAATGTTTCTCCGGCATCAGCGGCATCAAAACCTAACACGGCGACCGCCACCTGCGAGCGGGAAAATACAACAACATCAGCCGGCCCGATCCCCGTCCAACCAGCCAGACGGCTAACCCAGCCAAGTTTCCCCAGATCGGGTCTGATTCCGGCCGGTACGGCCAGCGCCTTCCAGGCATCTGTAGAAGTAACGGCGCTCGTGATATCCGACAGGCTATTGGCCTCAAGATAGACGAGCGTCTCGGCCGGTACGTAGGCCGCCATGTCAACCCTCTGATAACGATTCCACCAGAGCCAGATGGATGCCAGAAGGACTATCCCTCCGGTCAAAAGCAGCAATGTTCGAGCGATCTTCATCCTCCCTGCCTTCCTCCTTCGTGCCGTCGCGCAGGGGAGAAAAGTTCCGGCGAAACGCCAATGTTGATTGATTGATTGAGGTGATAAAAGGGAGTACGAATGAACATTGCTGCGCTTATTTGTCTGTGATACTTTGATTCCTGCATCTCTATCTTACATTGCTTGCTACGCTGAGCAAATTCCGGCAGAAGTCGCCGGGCCAAAATCCTTTCTTACCGCCAGTGGCGGGACGCGAATGGGAGGTCAATCAATGGTAATCATTATGAATCGTATCCCGGTAGCCCTTGGGCGCGAGCAGGATTTCGAGAAGACCTTTGCCGAACGGGACCGGGCCGTTGATCGAATGCCCGGCTTTATAGACATGCAGGTTCTGCGCCCCTCCGAAGGCAATACATATGTCGTCCTCACGCGCTGGAAATCCATTGAAGCCTTCAAGGATTGGACGGAGTCCGAGGTCTTCATTTCCGCTCATCGAAAGCAGACGCCGGGCCTGGCAGAAAATCGCCCAAAGCTTGAAATCTACGAAGTTTTTGCCGAATAAGATTCTGGAATCGCCCCGCCCCTTTTCCAGAAAATTCGAGGCGACATATGTCTCAAACACCCGGAATCTCACTCTTAGTCTTTCCTGTTCAATAGTTAAACCATGAAAAATAACAATTGACAAGGTTGTTCGCTCTATTGTACTCTCGCTTTTGACGGTGGGTGCCCGATCCACCGCTAGAGGCCACAGTGGCCTTCACTTCCCAGTTGAAAGTGCGACAAGGTTTAAATCCGCAATTAGCGGATTACAAAATTGGTCGCCTTCTTTGACAGTCCGCCGATAAAGGCACACCTCGTGTGAGCGGGGGTCGCAAAGCTAACGGGGGTCAAACGAAATTTCGCGTTTGAGCTGGCCGGGTTGCCAAAGTGAGACGATCAAATGAAGTTTGGTCTTTCAAGCTGCGTTTATCCCTCCCGCATCTCTCAAAGGCTTTCCGGCAATCAGGGCATTCACTTCCATCTTGTGCTCAATCAAGATCATTCCCATCGAGAGCAGAACGCTTCAACCAAACTGGCTCCGTTTACGCCGGTGCGCTGCTCGATTACCGATTTGAATCACTCAAGCTATTCATCTTCGACAAAACACGCGCGCGTCAAGCCTTCGCGGGCACGCAAGGCCCGCTCAAGGCTACGACGGCGCAATCGCAGGCGATCTGAAGGATCGCGAGGAACCACCAAGTCATGTTGAAACGTGGTCTCGGCAAAAAGAATCTGGTTGGTCTGGACATCGGCTCAAGCTCAGTCAAAGCAATAGAGCTACAGGGTAAGCGCGATAGCCTTCAACTCGTCAGCCTCGGCTATGAAAACTTACAGCCCGACTCTGTGGTTGACGGCCAGATCATGGAACTTAACAATGTCTCCAATGTCATCGCCAACATCTTTCGCGAAGAGCAGATCAAAAGCGACAGAGTCGTGGCCGGGGTGAGCGGTCATTCGGTGATCGTCAAAAACATCGTCGTGCCGCAGATGAGCGAGGATGAGCTGGTGGAATCCATCGAGTGGCATGCAGAGGAACACATTCCCTTTGAGATCTCGGATGTGAGCCTGGACTATCAGATTACTGGCTCGCAGCCCGACGCTCTGCATATTCTGCTGGCGGCATGCAAACGCGACAAGATCGCCAACGTCAAACAGGCCATCCAGCTTGCCGGTAAGCAGCCCGCCATTATTGATGTTGATGCCTTCGCCCTTCAGAACTGCTACGAGATCAACTACCAGCCGTCCGCCGGACAGATCATCGCGCTCCTCAACGTCGGAGCATCCACGATGAACATCAACATCATGAACGGAACGAAGTCCGTATTTACGCGCGATGTGTCGGTCGGAGGCAACCAGTACACTGGATTGTTACAGAAGGAGCTGTCGCTCACGTTTGAGCAGGCGGAAGCCGTCAAGCGTGGAATGCCGCCCCCGGAAGGAGCAGAGACGCATGCCATCGAGCCCATACTCGAAGCCGTCTCGGACATCCTCGCCATGGAAGTGCAAAAGACGATGGATTTCTATCGCGCCACGGCCGATGATGGCGAAGCCGCCGTGCAGAAAATTCTGATTTCCGGCGGCGGATCAAAGCTTCCGGGTTTCACGGAATACCTGGCGAAGCGATTTGAGATGCCTGTCGAGGTCTTTGATCCGTTTCGCCGCATCAAGGTGGACGCCAAGCGTTTCGATCCGGATTACATGCGCGAGGTCATACCGGAAATGGCCGTCGCCGTCGGGCTCGCTTTGAGAGGAGTGGACGCGGGATGATCAAAATAAATCTTTTAGAGTCGGTCACGGACAGATCGGGCGGGGTCGCCATCGTCGAAGACAGGGTTGCCAACCCGCGCGCGCAGACTGCTTTGCTCGCGCTGATCGTGGGCGCGATGCTCGTGCTTGGAATCGGCTACGAATATATGAGCGCGAACGCGGCCCGCGATGCCGCGCAGAAAGAGCTTGAGAAACAGCAACAGATCGCCAGCCAGATGGATGCCATCAACAGAGAGCAGGCGGAAATAGAAAAGAAGACCAAAGATATTCAGATGAGGATTGATGCAATTCAGAAGTTGCGTGCAGCGCAGCAGGGGCCGGGCGATGTCTTAAGAGCACTCAAGGAGCGCATAGACAGCGTGCCGGGACTCTATCTGGAGAACGTCGAAAACAAGAGCGGCGATTTAGTGATCAAGGGCGGATCGCCCAACGAGGCTTCTGTCACCAGATTCGGACAGAGCCTTGAATTTTCCTCGGGCCTCTTCTCCAACCTCAGCATCGAGACCGAACGCAAGGTCTTAGATAAGGTTGTGGTTGAAGACCCCAACGCGCCAAAGCCGGAGGTCGTGAATTTTACGATCAAGTGCAAGTACACGCCGACGGGCTCAACTCCCAATGCGGCGACCTCGACCGCGCCGTCCGCTCCCGGTGTGCCCCCTAATCAGATCGCTCAGAAATAGCCGCCGCTGGTGGGCTGCGACGCCGAAGTGGCGTTCAAAAAAAGCGACAGCGAAGGTTTCGCAGCAAGAAGCGAAGGGAATTGATTCGACATGAGACTGGAAAATTTATTTGCGCTGCCCTGGTATTTAAGGATGTTCATCTTTAGCGCCGTCGCGCTCGTCCTCTATGTGAGCTTCTGGTACTTCGTCACCGGCAGCACACGCGCCGAGACAAAGGAGCTGAACGACCAGATCGCTGCGCTGCTTCCTAAAAACGAGCAGGCGCGTATCGCTTCGCAGCGCCTCAACGAATTTCGCGCGGCCTTCCAGAGTCGTCAGGCGGAGTTCGATGATTTGCGAGCGCTCTTGCCCGAACAGCGCGAGCTGACCAGTGTGTTGCAAAGCGTTCAGGAACGCGCGCGTCTGAGCCGTTTGAGTTTACGTCGCTTTACGCCCAAGGATGACTTCCAGCAGGACTTCTATAGCGGCAAGCCCATTGAGGTCGAAGTGACAAGCACCTTCGCCAACCTGCGTGAGTTTTATGAGCAGATGGCGAAATATCAACGCATCGTTTCGATCAGCGATTTCAAAATTAAACAGCTTGATGAGAAGGATCAAGGGCCGAGTCGAACGCTCGACGCTCAATTTTTGTTGACGGCCTATTATGTTTCGGCGGAAAAACTGGTCGCCCCGCCGACAGCAGCCAAACCTGCTGCCCCGGCCACCCCGACAGCGCCAGTCGCACCCGCACCGGCAAAATAACATTTGAAAAGAGCCTCCAACACCGCCCTTCGCGCGGTCAATACGGAGAGGGTAAATGAAGCATTTCAAAGCAATCGTTCAACCAATTATCACCGGCCTCGCGCTCGTCTGCGCGCTGATGACTTACGGGACGTTTGACCTGACGCTTGCCCAGGACAACGGCCGCGCGAGAACCGCCAGGCCAAGGTCCGGCGGGCGTGATCCGTTCGAGAAATACAGGCCCGCCGTCAAAAAGGCCAAGCCTATCGCCTCGCAAATCCCCCCGCCCTCCATCAAAGAGCGCATAGAGCATTACAAAGCTCAAAAGATGGCGGCGATGAATGCGCAACTGCCCGCGCCCAAGCCGACCACGGCGCTGCTTTTAAATGAAGTGCAGATTACCGGTATCTTTCGCACGCCCAGAGGATACGCGGCGATGGTCGAAGCCACGCCGATCAAGCTCTCATACGTGATCTATCCGGGCGAAACATTTTTCGACGGCCAACTGGTCGCTATTGAGGAAGACCGTCTGGTGTTTCGCCGGGAAGCTCGTTGGAGCGATGGACGGCGCGAGATGGTCGTCGAAATCAAACCCTTGCGGCAATCCAACGCCGTGACAGACACCATGACATCGGCCAAGGGGGCGAAGACGAATGCTCCCGTGACCGAACCTGCCAGCAACCACGGGGCGCAGCCAGCCCCCCCTGACAAGCAATAATCTCTATCCGAGTCTGACGGACGGAGGGAAGCCTGAGCCCGAAGCCTGTGAGACCCTGCCCTATGCGCGAGCCCTTCTTCCCTGCGGAAGAGATCAAGGAACAACGGGGTTCGCGCCCTCTCTTGACAATACAAGGAAGAAGCATCCGCGTTGTGCGGCGCGCGCTTAAATCGGAATTCCCGACCGGGAAGACCGAACGAGCGCAGCGCGTGGCGGATACTTCGACCGGCAATTCCCTTAAGGAGGGAAACATGTCTGATCAGCACTACCTGCTTGCGATCACCAGAAGAGGCGCGCTCGTCCTCTTGTTTGTGTGTTCGCTCTACATAACAGCTTTGGCGGGCACAAACGTGACGCCGATTGCCACTAATGTGAGCGCCGCCACCTCCGGAGCTTCGACATTTATAACCATCTCCGGCACAGCGCCGATGGCTTATAAAGTTTCGCGCCCGGACACGGCAACACTGCTCGTTGATCTTCCGGGCGTTGACACGACCAGGCTGGCAGAGACTTATACGCTCGGCACACCGCTGGTCGCCGATGTTCAGGTCGAACGCGGGCCGGGCGCGAGACCGTTTGCGCGGCTGCGCATCGCTTTGCGCGCGCCCGTGCTCGATCGCTCTCAGATGGCTGACAATAATCTGGTGTTTGTCCTGACGCCCGATAGTAAGATCGGGGCGGCAAAGACTCTTCAGCATTCTTCTTCACCCGTCGAGATCGCTTCCATCGGTGCTCCGCCTCCGGGCGCAGTGAGCGCGGCCATAGCGCGGCAGGCAGCCGTTACTGCCGCCTTGCCCGATCATGGCTCAACGCCTTCTCGCCCCTCCTCCGCACAGCAACCCGCTGTGGCGATTACGCATACCGATAACAACGCGCCGCAGTCGCAGCAGGGCCAACGCTATGGTCAGGCCGGTTTTGTCGGCGAGCCGATCAATCTGAATGTCGTCAACGCGGACATTCGTGACATTCTCAACTACATCACCGAACAGTATGGTGTGAACTTCGTCATAGACTCTTCGGTTGGCCCAGTGCCCGTGACGGTCAACGTCACTGACGTGCCCTGGAATATCGCGCTTGATGCGATCCTGCGCGCGAATCGCTTGGGCGCGGATGCCAACGGAAATATCCTCCGCGTCGCGACCATCGAAGTGCTCGCATCCGAGGCTGCCTCGCAGCAGAAGATCGCCGAGGCGAGGCTGGAAAACTCGACTCTCCTGACAGAGTTTATCCGTCTCAACTACGCTCGTGCTTCTGGCACGCTCGCGCAGGCGGCAGGGCCGAACAGCGGCTTTACCGGCGGCTCGACTTCAGTGAGTGGATCAACAGGCGGTGGCGGCGGCGGTGCGCAGGGAAGCAGCGGCGAGCAGGGAATACTGCCGATCATCGCGCGTCGTCTCTCTCGTCGCGGCAGCGTAGAGGTTGATGGACGCAGCAATACTCTGATCGTCACGGATGTCAGAGAGAACATAGATGCCATTCGACAGCTCGTCACCTTGCTCGATCAACCCGAACCGCAGGTCGAGATAGAAACGCGCATTGTGATTGCTAATCGCAACTTCAGCCGCGATCTAGGCGTCCAGATTTCAGCTCTCGTGCTCGGCACAAACGGCGCGGCTGGCTCGTTTGCCACCGTTCCGGGCAGCCAGACTGGGGGGGGCGGAGGCGGCAATACCACGGGACTCAGACCCGGTGGTGTTCCGGTCGGCGTCGGTCTTGAGCCGACGCGTGCGCTCGGCGCAAACCTTCCGAGCACTGTTATCGGTTTGACTACGGGTATTCTCGGCACAGCGCAGATCAGCGCGCTGATCACCGCCGCAGAGAACAAGGGCCAGGCCAAGATCGTGGCGACTCCACGTGTCACCGCTCTAAATAATCGAAAGGCAGAGATTTCCAGCGGCCAGCAGATCCCCGTCGTAACTCCGCAAACTGGGGCGGGCGGTGCGGGCGGCGTCCTGCTCTTTACGACGACGTTCGTCTCCGTCCCCTTACGCCTTGAGGTGACACCGCAGATCACGGACGCGGGCACTGTCATCCTGCGTATAGTGGCTGAGAATAACAGCGTCAACACAGCTATCGCGGTCAACGGCACGCCCGGCATTGACACGCAGAAGATGGAGACGGAAGTCCTCGTTCCAGATGGCGGCACAACGGTCGTCGGCGGCGTCCTCGCGGATAATGAGAGCGAGATACAGAACCGCACGCCCGGCCTCGCCTCTATCCCTGTTCTAGGTAATCTCTTCAAGCGCAAGCTCATCACGCGCCAGACCAACGAGATTCTATTCTTCATCACGCCGCGTATCTATCGCCCGGATTATAATGGCCGACCGACCAGCGGGACGGTCACTACCGGAACGCGCTCGACCACCATCGTGCAGCCCGTGCCGATGGGCAATCCGCCGACCAATACGCCGACCCCGACGCAGATACAGCAACAGCAGCCGGGCACGCCGACTGTTCCGGTCACGACACCCGGAAATCAGTTGACTGCCCCGGCACAGCGCCCGTAAGAAGGAGACCCGAAGCAAAAATGTTCAAGGAATCACTCGCTAAAATTATTGAGCGCACGGATGGAGCCATCGGAGCGCTCATTATGGGGACGGATGGTATCGCGGTCGAGAAAGTGCTGGGCGAACAGGGCGACAATGCCAACATGGATGTCGCTGCCGCCGAGTTCACATCGCTCATACGCAACGCACAACGTACGGGCACCGATGTCGGGCTCGGAGGCTTGAACGAACTCGTCCTCTCATACGAGAGCGCATCCTTTATCATGCGACTCTTCAATCGCGAATACTTCGTCGTGCTCGTGCTCAAGCCCGAATGCAATCTCGGTCGCGGGCGATTCGAGCTGCGCAAAGCTGAGCTTCAACTCGCACGCGAGTTCGCCGTCTGAGCTTCGCTCGGTTCACTACTTATCACACAGAGGCTGCTTGGAATTCCGAGCAGCCTCTTTTTTTGTATTGAGGGGAAATAGTTGAGCTTCTAGCCTGTTCCCTGCGGCATTCGTACGTGCGGCATGCCGCGAAGAATCACGCGCTGGCGGCGCGCGACGCGGCGCGGGTTCAGTTGCGGATTAAAGACTTTGAGCGGGCTCGGCATCATCGCCGCGAGATAGGCGGCCTCGCGCACGGAAAGCTGTGATGCCGGTTTCTTGAAGTAGTACTGCGAGGCGGCCTCAGCGCCGTAGATACCGTCGCCCCACTCGATAATGTTCAAATAGATTTCGAGGATACGGGGCTTAGACAATTCGCGTTCGAGAAAATAGGTGATGACGGCTTCGCGCCCCTTACGTACGAAAGACCTCTGTGAGGAGAGATAAAGATTTTTGGCGAGCTGCTGAGTGATGGTTGACGCTCCGCGCTTGAAATCGGGCATCGCCGGAATCCAGCTCGATTGATCATCACCCTCCTGTTTGGCTTCCTTCTCCGATTCCCGTTGCGCCTCCTCCCATGCGCGCTGAATAGCGACGTAATCAAAGCCATTATGAGTCGAAAAGTTCGAATCCTCCCCGGCCAGCACGGCCCGTTGTAGATTGGGCGAGATTTTCTCCAGCGGCATCCATACCTGGTTGCGCTTCGGCGCTTCGCCACGCGACTGCGCCTCCTTGATACGCGCCTCGATTAGCGAAGTTGTGGCGGGATTTTCTATCCGCAGCTTTGAGATTTTAGGAAAGGTGATGAATTCGTAGCAGAGCCAGCCGAAGAAGACCCCGACCAGCACCCACAACCAAACTTTTATCCAGTTTCTCATCTATCCAATCAGCCTAACGCTTCTCTCGCCGGGTTTCAAATCTGTCCGAACAAAATCGCAAACTGTCTTGAGAGTAAAACCAATGATCCAACATGGTGATTTCAAACGATGGATTTTCGACTCGGAGCTTGAGCGAAGATAACGCGCGCGGCCCGAATCGTGTTGCAATGAATCTCGACCGTATCGTTGATGTCTTTAGCGTACCCGCCCGACATGACCGTCACAACGGGGATGCGACGCGCCATGCATTCGGACAAAACAGTCCGGTCGCGCTCCATAAGGCCGGGAATCGAAAGGTCTAGACGGCCGAGTTTGTCGCCCGCAAAGGGATCAGCGCCGCCTAGATAAAAGACTATGTCGGGCTCGTGGGCAAAGACTTGCGGAAGATGCTCTGCAAGCGTCTCAAGATAAAATTGATCTGTAGTGCCGTCAGGCAATTCTACGTCGAGCGTGGATCGGGCTTTAAAGAGCGGATAATTTTTCGCTCCGTGCATGGAAAATGTAAAGACTCGGTAGTCTTCGGCGAAGATGTCGGCCGTGCCGTTGCCTTGATGGACATCGCAATCAATAACCAGAGCGCGCTCGATCAAACGGTCGCGTTGAAGAACGCGAATCGCAATCGCGACATCGTTGAGCACGCAAAAGCCCTCGCCGCGATCGGCGAAAGCGTGATGCGTGCCGCCCGCCAGATTAGAGCCGATGCCGTCTTCCAGCGCCCAGCGCGCGGCATTAATCGTTCCTCCCGTCGCGAGAAACGAGCGGCGCACCAGCGCCTTCGACCAAGGCAATCCCAACCGCCTCAACTCACGAGCATCGAGCGAACCGGCACGCAATCTGGTGAGGTAGTCGTCCGTATGGACGAGCAGCACATCCGCGAGCGGCGCGGGTTGCGGTTCGATGATATCGGCGGCCCGTAGCGTGCCGTCGAGAAACAGTTTGTCCCGCACCAGCTCGAATTTACGAATCGGAAAGACATGTCCTTCGCCGATGTCTGCGTAATAACGCGGTGTATATGAGACGCGCATAACCATTTTGATATTGGATTTTAGATTACCGCTTCGTGCATCTTGAATCTTTGCAGCGAGTCTCCCGACTTTCATCACTCGCCAATCCAAAATCTAAAATCCAAAATCAGTACTGTATGAGGCTCCCTTCACGTTTAGCGCGGCGCACGGCCCGTCCGAATACCCAGAGCGAAAAGGGAAGCAAGACGGCGAGAAATAAAAGAAGTGTAAAAAGCGGCTCGCGCACCTCTGCCAACCCCTGCCCTTCGATAAGAACGCGGCGTATGCCGTCGAGCCCGTAAGTCGGCGGAAGGATGCGTGTAATGATGCCTACGCCGCTGCCCGCATATTCAGTCAGCAGGCGGGTCGGGAAGAGAACGCCGGAGAAGAGAGCCGAGCCCGTGCCGAGAAAGATACCGAAGGGATCGCCGCGTTTAAAGACCATCGCAAAACTCGCCGAGAGAATGCCCAGACAGGCGAGCACCAGCGTGGTCAGGATGAGAAACATAAAGGCCAGCGCGTAGTTTCCCTGGTAGTGAACATCGAAAAAGAGCCAGCCGAAGAACAGGTAGAGAAAGGAGAAGAAAGTAGCCTGCACGAAGGCCCAGGCGGAACTGGAGACGATCATCGTCGGTAGATTGATCGGGGTCAGCAGCACGCTCTCCAGCGTCCCCTGAGCCTGTTCCTGCCTGATTGCCGTCGCGAGGCTCGAAAATCCGGTCATAAAATAGTTGAGGACGGCGAGACCTGTGATCCATGCCGGTAAGGGGTTGCGCCACTGCGGGTCATCAACGTTGACGAAGCCCGCGTAGATGCGCGAGATAAAGAAAAAGATCGTGACGACGATTAGGATCGTGAGCATGCGCAGGAAAAAATCCATCCGGTAGCTGATGGCTAATAAAAAATCGCGCACGATGAAGGCGCGCACGCGGCGCAGAAGAAGAAGGATACTCATCAGGATTTTTCTTCGCCTTCCAACTGCTCGCGCTCGTAGCTCTCAAGGACATCGAGCAGCGTCGCACGCTCCGCCTCGAAATCCAGAATGATTGCTCCCATTTCATGCAAAGCGCGCACGGCACAGTCCAGGCGGTCGTCATTCGCCACACGCATAAAACTGATTACAAGGACGCGGCCCTGCGCTTCGATTTCGAAACCGTCAAAATTGCGAGCCATAATACTTGTGACGCGCTCAATTGAAACGCCTTGCGCTTTTAAACGCACGCGCTCGGTCTGCCTGTGAAGATTGCGCAAGCTTTCGGGCTTATCGAGAGCGCGAATCTGGCCGCGACTGATGATGGCGACGCGCTCGCAAAGCTCTTCGACTTCGACAAGGTTATGCGAGGTCAGCAGGATAGAGACGGGCGGATCGCTCCGGGCAAGCGCGCTGATAAGTGCACGCATGCGCGCGGCGGCCAGCGGATCGAGCGAGCGCGTTGGCTCATCCAGAAGCAGGATGGGAGGGTTTGCAAGCATCGCGCGCGCAAATGCCATACGCTGCTTGTTGCCTGTCGAAAGCTCGCCGAAGCGTCGCCCGGCCAACTCTTCCAATTCAAAACGCTCGACCAAATCCTTGATGCGTCGCCGCGCCGTGTGGTCGCTCAAGCCATAAAGGCGCGCAAAGAACATCAGGTTTTGTTCGACCGTGAGCCTCCAGTAAAAACTTCTCTCCTCGGCAGTGGCGAGCCCGACGCGGCCCCGCACCAGCTCCTCATCGCGTACGCTGTCATAGCCCTTAACCGTGACGCTGCCCGAAGTCGGCTGCACAAGGGTCGCGACGATCTTGGTCAGTGTGGTCTTGCCCGCGCCGTTGCGACCAATGAGGCCGAAGATTTCGCCTTCGTGGACATTGAAAGAGACATCCCGCAACGCTTCGACCGGAGGCTTGGTAGAGCGACGGAAAATTTTTTTGACGCCCGCCAGGGGAATGGGATAAGTCTTCGAGAGATGATTGATCGAGACAGCGACGGCCCGCTCCGGCATCATGCGAGGGTCATCTGGTCTCTGGTTTGCCGCCCGGCGCTCGTCTTTGATAGCGGTTGATGACATAAAAGAAAAATGGAACGGCGCTCTCGCCTGCTCGCTCCGAAAGAGCAGAGAGGACGAGTGCGCCGTTCAAGTTTACAGACAAGCCGCAGGACAGTAAACCGCTTGCTCAGGTATGTTCAGGCACGCTTCCAGCAAGCCGCAGGCAATCTAATAACGCCGCCTTCTCCTGACGCCCACACCGACACCGCGCGGGATGGGAAGTTGAATGCCGACGCGACGACCTCGATTACGGCGAACTGTCCGGCGAATCACGCGACGGCGATGACGCACCACGGGACGGCGTCTCATGCGACGATGAACCATGCGCCGTACCCTTCGACGGCGGCGAACAGAACGCCGCCGACCGATGCCTATTGATTGCACAAATGCCGGAGCGGAAGATGAGACCGGCAACGAGACATCTTGTATCTCATCGCCTGACAGATTCACCTCGCGCCCCTCGCTCGAAACAGGCATGCTCAAAAGAAAGGTCGCGAGCACGAGAGTAATTAGGGTTTTCTTCATACGTATCTCCTTGGCAGCAGGTTAAGAGATCGAAAACATATTAATTCCCGACAAAGCACGCGGCGCGCGCCGTCGGCGAACATTACAGGAAAGTTTGCCCGGAAGCTTTTGAGAAGAGCCAGGCTTCTGAACGAGCGTAAGCGATGTATCATTTACCGACTCGCAGTGTCAATGCTTTTACGCTTAACGCTTGCGTTGTCGCGGGTCCAGATATTCGCGCAGGCCGTCGCCGATGAAGTTAAAGGCGAGAACCGTCAGTGCAATCGCTATACCTGGAAAGATCAGCGCGTGCGGCGCGGACTGAAGCGTCGAAAGATCACGCGCCTCTTCGATCATCACGCCCCAGGAGGGCGCGGGCGGCGGCACACCCAGTCCAAGGAAAGAGAGCGAAGCTTCGGCCAGCACAGCGCCAGCCATTCCGAGGCTCGCCTGCACGATCAGCGGTTGCACAGCGTTCGGCAGAATATGCAAAAAGAGTATGCGCGCGTCGCTTGCGCCCAGTGCGCGCGCCGCCTGCACAAAATCATACTCGCGCACCTTCAAAACCTGTCCGCGAATCAAGCGCGCGTAACCCACCCAACCGATAATGCACAGCGCGAAGATCAGCTTGTTGAGCCCCGCGCCCAGGAATGCAACGAGCGCAATCGCCAGCAGTAATCCGGGAAAAGCCAGGAAGACATTGAACACATAGCCAGACATGAAGCGATCAATCCAGCCTCCGTAATAGCCCGCGAGCGCTCCTAAAATAGTGCCGACGATGGCAGAGACGACGACGACCGTGATGCCGACGCGCAAAGAGATGCGCGTCCCGTAAACGACGCGCGAAAAGACATCGCGGCCCGTCGAATCCGTGCCGAACCAGTGCGCCGCAGAGGGAGGCAGATAACGCGACGGAAGATCAATCGTACTTATATCCTGCGTGGCAATCCACGGCGCGAAGATCGCGACCAGAATCAAAATGACGACGACGATAAATCCGAAGATAGCGAGACGATTCATAACAAGTTCGGAATGCAGATTGCGGATTGAAAACAGCAACAAAGTAATGCTTCTTAAATCCGCAATCCGCAATCAGGTGACTCTTATTCTTGGGTCGAGCCAGCGATAGACCATATCGGTGAGCGTGTTGGCAAAGATATAGGTGACGCTGATGACCAGCACACAACCCTGAACCAGCCGGTAATCACGTTTGTTGATTCCATCCTCGACGAGCAGCAGGCCGATGCCGGGCCAGCTAAAAATCTTCTCAGTGATGATTGCGCCCGCCAGTAATACGCCAAGCTGAAGGCCCAGGATAGTAACCACCGGAATTAATCCGTTTTTCAGGACATGTTTATAGACGACCTTGTTCTCGCTCAATCCTTTGGCGCGAGCCGTGCGCACGTAATCTTCGCCAAGCTCTTCGATGACGGAGGAGCGCACCATGCGCGTCAGAATGGCCGATAGCGCCGCGCCCAGAGTGACCGCGGGCAAGATGATGTCTTCGGGATAAAAGCGGCCGGAAGCGCCGAGCCAGGCGAGCTTGACCGCAAAGATATAGACCAGCATCGGCCCAATGACGAAACCGGGCAGGCTGATGCCTATCAGCGCAACGACGCTTGCGAAATTGTCTATCAACGTGCCACGGTTTTTCCCGGCCACGACGCCGAGCGGAATAGCGATGGCGACGGCGATCAGGAGCGCGGCAATCGCCAGCTCAATCGTTGCCCGGTAGCGTTCGAGAATCACATCTTTGACGGGACGGTCGGTGCGGAAAGAGTTGCCCATATCGCCGCGCAAGATTGCACGCCAGTATTCCATGTAGCGATTGTTCAGGCCGTGCCACTGAAAACTTCTCCCGCCATTCTCGCTGCTTGGAAAAGAGAAGAAAAAGGGTGGGTGATTGAGGCCGTGCTTCTCGCGAAATTGTTCGACCTGTTCGGCGGTCGCCTGTTCGCCGAGTATGGCAATCGCCGGATCGCCGGGCACAAGCTCTATGAGCAGGGTGACGAGCGAGACGACAGTCCAGACCACCAGAAGCAGGATGCCGATGCGGCGTAAAAGACCAAGGATCGTGTGCTTCATCGAAGACTCGGCGCGCGCCTGATTTATTCATTGCAGAGTAAAATAAAATTTCTTGAGCGGATAATAGCAGAATAAAGAAGACTTGACAGCAAGAATACCGTAGGCGAGAGAGAGCCCGTAAAAGAAACGTAGCCCGACAGCTCCTGCGCCCGATCCATGCTCTGTGCGACAGCCCCGACAACCGCGCACAGATGAATCAACGTGAAGCTATCGGACTACGTTAGTGGTTGCATTACTCCTTTTACCGTCTTGCACTGCAACCAAACTCGCATCAAGAACCAGGGGATCGCGTTCCCATGTGCAGGGCAGCGACACCGCCCGTCAGATTCTGGTACTCGACTTCATTGAACCCCACCCCGCGCATCAACCGTGCGAGCCGCTCCTGGTCGGGAAATCGCGAGACCGAATCCGGCAAATACTCGTAAGCGCCGCGCGATCCGCTAATCGCTCCGCCAATACGCGGCAACACACGCGTAAAGTAGAACTGAAACAGCGCGCGAAAGCCGGGGATGACGGGGCTTGAAAATTCCAGCACGGCGACGCGCCCGCCAGGTTTGAGGACTCGCCAAAGCTCTTGCAACCCCCCCTCGACGCTCGACAGATTTCTGAGGCCGAACGCGATACTGACCGCATCGAACGTGCCGTCGGCGAAGGGAAGCCGCAGCGCATCACCCTCGACAAAAGGCACCCCGCTTTCTCGCCCTGCGATCTTTTTTCGCGCAGCGATCTCAAGCATCGGGCGACAAAAATCCGCGCCGGTCACCCGCGCGCCAGTCGCCTGCGCTATCGCGAGCGACAGATCGCCCGTACCGCAGGCCACATCCAAAGCGCGTGCCCCTTCAATCTCAAGCGCTCCCTTCAGCTTTCTGGCGACAAGACGCCGCCAGCGCTGATCCGTATTGCCCGACAGGAGATGATTTAGAAGATCGTAGCGCGTAGCGATCCCGGAAAACATCTCGCGTACGCGACGCGCGTGTTCGCCCTCGCCAACATTTTTTTGGTCGGACACTGTAGTTAAGCTAATCCTGGTCAGTTGGTGGTTGCAGATAAATTGCAATAAATTTGCGATTTACCTTGGGCTTTTCGATGGCGTCGGGGGATTGGGAGTATTAACCGATCCTAAAATCTCCACTTTACCGTCGCGCCCAAGGTCTGCGCTGAGTTGCGCAGCACTACCGACGGCGACGGCGGCCAGCGGCGCATCGCGGAAAAGTTTGGCCGCCACCCGCTGCACATCCGCAGGCGTCAACTGATTCAAAGCGCGCAACTGATCGGCAACGGATGCGAGTTTGTAGGTTTCCACATCCAGCCAGAGAGCCGCGAGCGGCTCCGGCTGCTCAATCTGTTTATTAAAGATAGCTATGGCTTCATTCTTAACGCGCTCGAACTCGGCGGCTGTGGGAGTTGACACAGAAAATGTACGCAGCGTGTTACGAGCCGCCGCGAGCGTTTGGGCTGCAATGCCGGAACGCACAGATGCGCCCATCACGAACATGCCGGGCAAAACATGCGCTTCGTGGCGGACAAAGAAAGCGCTCTTGTTGAGTTCGGGCAGCGCCGCCTGCCAGCGGTCACGCGCGAGCAAAGACAGAACCGTCGCTGCCGCGTGATCTCGGTCGGAGCGAGCGAGGGAGCGAGCGGCTAGTCGAATCTCAGTCGTCTCCGCGCCCGGCAGATCAACGATCAGCGTGCGCGTATCAGGCGCATCCGGTTGGCGAAACGTCGTGGGCACAACAGAGTCGCTCTTGCGCCACAACCCCAGAAGCTGTTTGATCGCCCGCATCGCGCGACGTTCCTCTACTCCACCTATCACCACCAGCGTCGCGTTGTTCGGGCTCAGAAATCTATCGCGTGCATAAATGAGGTCCGTTCGATCAAGACGTGCCAGCGTCTCGGTCGCTCCCATGCTGGGGCGTCCATAAGGAAAATTGCCATAGAGCCTCGCGGCGACCGCGCGGTCGGCCATCGCGGTCGGAGTAAGGCCTGTTTCGCTCACCACCTTGATGCGTGCGTCGCGTAACCTCGTCAAAGTGTCGGGGATAGGGGGCGGAGTGACGAGCGCAGTGCGCAGCAGCTCAAGGATCCGCTCAAACTGGGATGCGCGTCCCGTCAGCGTGATGTTGATGGCGTTATAATCGGTCGTGACCTCGACGCGCCCGCCCAATTCTTCTGTGAAATATTCGCGCGTCGTCGGATCGGGAAACAGTGAGTCGCCGAGCAGCGCCATCGTGCCCGCCTTTCCCGCCAGATCAAAGGCCGCGCCGCTATGTATGCGAAGCTTGAGGAGGACATTCGGATCACCGGCGCGCTGCCAGTGCAGGATGTTGAGGCCGTTCAATAACTGGTCGCGCCGTGGTATGGGCGTGCCCTGTGCCGCCCCATAGGCGTCCGTAATCCCTGCTGAAAGCATCAGGAAAATAGCCAAAAAGGCTAATTTTATTGTGCCAAATGTTGAGATTCGAGTGCTCATAAGTTGATTTAAAGAGAGATAATATGATGCTGATTGATCAAAAACTCTATCCTGACCGGGGAGAAAATAGTTTGGAAATAGACAAAAACAGTTTAGATTCGATCACACATCGCGTCAACCGTTTCGCCCCCATGCGCATCAAACCTCGTGTTCAAGCAGGGTTAGCAGGCCGCGCGCGCCTGTTTCACACGTCAAGCAAAGATGAGTATAATGCGATTCGGGTCGAAAATGTCATCGGACGACCTTAAGGGACGAGAGCCTGCAATCAGAAGACCGAATCGCTCGAAAGAAAATTTAGAATGCCGCTCTATAGAAAAGCCAGGGCTTTTCCCCCTAAGCGGCTTTAGAGGGTAGACATGAAACAGTGTTCAGTATGCCAGGAAGAGTTTGCTGACAAATTCAGCTTTTGCCCTGTGGACGGCACTCCCCTGAACGGCTTTGTCGCCAAATCCGTGGAATCATCGAGGCCTGAACCCCCGTTGGCAGCCCCAATGCCGCCGTCGAATTTTGTAGAAGAGACGGCAACCAGAGAGCAGGTCGCACCTTCGTTTTCTGCCGCTGCCGCCGCTCCTTCGGCCAGCCACGTCGGTGAATATCACCTCACGATCATCGAAGACCGCAGCATTACGAGTCGGCTGATCGGAGAATTGCGTGAGGTTTCGCACCAGTCGCAACTGACCTGGCCGGATTTCAAGCGCGACCCGCTCGGCTTCATCAAGCGCTCGGTTATCGCCTACGGGCAGATGCTAAAGCGTTTCATTGCCCGTCCTAACGTCGCCATTGCGATGGGGGCTGCCATCCTGACGATGGCGCTAATCGTCGTCGGAGTAACATGGCTCGACCGTCCGCAGGCCGGAGGCACTTCGCGCGTGCCTTTGATTATCTTTACTCTGGTGGCGGTGGGCGTACTGATCGCTATCTTCGCGGGTTGGATGAAACGCGACCGCACAGCTTCCGCTGGAAGCTCTATAGCTGTCGGAACGGGCAATTCGGGTCTGGCTGCGGAATCGGTTGACACCTCGGGCTTTGCCATCGCCACCATCGTCTCTTTCGCCTTCGTTCTGGCCATCATCGGCGCGGTGATTTTCGCAGATTACAGGCAGAGGCATACCGTCGCAACCCAGTTGGCGGAGAAGCAGCGCACAGACCTGGAATATCTCGGAGACATCACAGACATTCCCGCCGAGCAGGAGAAAGTTGACAAAGGAGCAGCGGGGACCAACAAGGGCAACGGTGGAGGCTCCAAACCCAAACAGGAGAAACCAGCAGGCGGCGGTGGCGGTGGTCGCGAGGAACCAAAGCCCGCTTCATTCGGCAAACTCCCACAGGCTTCCTTGACCATCCCGCAGGTCG
>JBKKAL010000242.1:0-2676 GCA_046714695.1 Pyrinomonadaceae bacterium | reverse complement strand
GTGCTGCCTTTGTCGCGACGTTGATCGCCTTTCTGACGGTGCTGGCCGCCCCACTGATGGCCCAGCGAGATAGGGATAGAGTTAATACCAACAACGATTCGATGGGACTCCTCACGCCGGCTGAGCGTCTGGAAGCGAGAAGAGCGCGTCAGGGCACGTTGCCGCTTGACCAGGAGATGCAGCTCCGCGGTGTGACGACGAACAAGGAGAAAGAGGCATCGAACAGTCTTTCGCATAGAGCAATCGTCGCGCAGGTCGAGCAGGACTTCGACCGAATTCAGGTCATTAACGTCGAGATCAGACGCGTCGCAACAGCTAATACCGGGTTCAACTACAAAACCCTGACGGATATGACATCTGAGATCAGAAAGCGCGCCAAGCGTCTCAAGGACGCGATACGTCTTCCGCCGCCAGACGAGAGCGAGGCGAACCAGAAGAAGCTGGAACAGATTAGTCATGTGGAGATGAAAGCGGCGCTCCTGGTGCTACATGATCGAATCAAGAGCTTCGTCAACAATCCTCTTTTCCAGACTCCTAACTGGTTGGACATCAAGTTGGCCGCGAAGGCCAGCCGCGACCTGGAAACCATTATCGAGCTGAGCAGCACGATCAAAAAGAACTCGGAGCGGCTCAACAAGCCCGCCCAATAATCAGGTCACGAGATTTCGCGCCGCGCCGCCGACATACGCTTCGATGTTTTCTATCACCTGGTCGGCAAGCGCCTGCATCGCGTCCGTGCCGGCCCATGCGATGTGCGGCGTGAGGATGAAATTCGGCAGATCAAGCTCAAGGAGCGGGTTGCCATCACGGGGCGGTTCCTTCGACAACACGTCAAACGCCGCGCCGCCGATCTTTCCCGCGAGCAACGCCTGTACCAAATCGCTCTCACAAACAAGCCCTCCACGCGCAGTGTTGATAAGAAGCGCGCTCGCGCGCATCAATTCAAACTCCGCCGCACCGATCAGGTTTCGCGTCTCATCCGTCAAAGGGCAATGCAGGCTCACAATATCGCTCGTACGCAGAAGCTCCGCGAAACGGGTGCGACCCTCGCGGATTGTGTGCGCGTTTTTGTGTTCACCTATAGCGACGCGCATGCCGAACGGTGCGGCCAGTTTTGCAACCGCCTGCCCCAGAGCGCCGTAGCCGATGATGCCGAGCGTGCTCCCGTGCAGTTCTTGAATCCTATGATTGAGCAGGCAGAACTGGGTCGCGCTTTGCCATGCGCCATCGCGCACATCACGCCTGTAACTGATCAGATTGCGGCGCAGCGCAAGGATCATCGTGAAAACGTGTTCGGCGACCGTCTGGCGGGCATAGTTGCGCACGTTAGAGACGGCGATTGAATGCTTGCGACAATAATCCAGATCAACATTATCAACGCCTGTCGCGGCGACGGCGATAAACCGAAGACGCGGCAACTGCGATAACTCGACTTCACTGAGGCGCACCTTGTTGCAGATACAGATGCTCGCGTCGCTGAGTCTTTCTACTATCTCGTCCTGACTCGTCCAACCATATTCCTTCCATTCGTGCGCGAAAGCAGGTCGCCGGAAATCGGCTATGAGGGTATCGCGTTCTAAAAAAACGATCCGTTCCATAATGAGAGAGTAAAGGATTAGGGCCGTCAGGGTGAAGTGTGTTAGCGGTTCAAAGAGAGATCAATTTTACGGCGACCCTGGCGCGACCGCGTATTGCATCGCGCTACGCACCTTTTGTTCATCAAAAGGCAAACCACTAGAACGAGACTGTTTTAACGGCCTACGTTTATCAATTTGGTGATTTTGTTCTATCCCTCAAAAATTGGAGAATACCGTGTCCGGGGCGCGGCAGGCGTTTTTGTCTTTGAGATGATTTGTTGTATTAAAACGTTTATTTCCCGCCAGCCTTTTTCCAGTCTTCGCGCAGACGGTTAGCGACATCCTCCGCGCGCCGTTTGACCGGCTCCGCCCTGCGAAATGGATTCGTGATCAGACGGCTCCCGAAGTCTCTGGCCCAGATACGCTCCCCGCCGCGTGTGGACAGGCGAACGAAAGCCCGCGCTTCGGATTTCTCGTCGAAGACGCGCACCGAGAGAGCGCCGGTGAGAATCGCGTCGGCGCTCTCCGGCCCGTTAACAATCGTGAATCCTCTTTTCGAGAGCTGATCTTCCAGCAGCAAACGGAAGCGATCCGCTTCATCTGCCGAGCCCATGTCGCCGACGTAAATCTTCTGAACCAGACCCAGTCGGTCGCGGTCAGTATTCGGCTCGGCGCGCACGCCAGCCGTAGCGTTGAAGTTAAGGTTGGACGAAAAGCTAATGAAGAGAGCGATGGCAAGTAGTAGTCTCATCTGTGGTATCTCCTGATCTTTCGAGTTGATGGAAAAAGCAATGGGCGATTTCGTTTGTCGCGCCGCACGTGGCCGTGCCCTTAATCGAGCGGTGGCACGACTCGATTCTCTTCAGATGGAGGCGCGGCTCGCACGGGAACTTCGCGCTCCGGTTCACGGGCGCGGGGCGATTCCTCCTCTCGCGGAGGTGGTGGAGAAGACGGCGGCGGAGGCGGCGCAGGCGGAGTCTCCTCTCGATGTGCAGGCTCTGCCGGTGGCGGCGGCTCTTCTCGTCTGGGTGCGGGCGGGTCAGGTCTCTGCGACTCATGCCGCACTGGCGCGGTTTGTGGCATTGGAACTTCCTGTCTC
>JBKKAL010000241.1:0-18038 GCA_046714695.1 Pyrinomonadaceae bacterium | reverse complement strand
AGCCGCCATTGTTGCCCCAGTTCAAGCCTTTGTGCTCGCCGTCGTTGGCGGAGAAGGCCGGGAAACCTCCGTTGCCGTAGGTGGAGGAGGCGCTGGCGATGGAGCCGAGCGAGGAGAGCGCGAAGTTCGTCACGCACGGGAAGTTCGGCACCGTGAACTGCGTGCCGCCGCGTGCCGTGTCCGAGCGCGGGTCGCTCGCGCCGGTGGTGAAGGCGCTGCCGCGCAGGCCGACGAGCACCGAGCCGCCGCCGACCGGCGGGTTGCCGAGCCGGACGAACGAATTGAGCTTGTTGAGCGTGAGCCTTACTGTGATGGTCTTCGTGGCCGAGTCGAACGAGCCGCCGTCCGCTGCGCCACGGTCGGTGTAGCCGATGGAGCCGTCGCCGTTCCTGACCGCCGTGCCAAACCGGTAAGTCGGCCCTGCGCCGCCATCGGTGCGGGCCGCGACCCAGAATTGGTCGCCGCGGTCGGAGACGCCGAAGGTGTACTGCCCTGTCGGGCTCAGCACCGAGTCGGGTGCGTTAGCCGTAAAGTTCATCCGCCAGACGGCGCCGGGGGGAACCGCCGTCAAGTCCGAGACTTGCATCCGCGTGACAAGCACGGGGCCGTTGGCTGAATCCTCAGCCGAGTAGCGAATCGAGAGGACATCGAATGGCTCGGCGATGCGCGGCACGAGCACGCGCGTGCGTGCGTCGAGCGCGTCGTCGGTGACCTGAGGCGCACCGGCCTGTGGGGCGCTCTGCGGCGGGAGGCTAGCGCCCTCGACCGGCGTAGGCACCTCTGCGCCGTTAATGCTCGGCCCGGAAATCTGGCGCGTCACGTAGGTGTGGGCGCTGAAGTCGTTGTGGTCGTCGCAGTAGGCGATGACGGCGGCACCGGTCGGGTCGAAGGCGACCTGGAAGTAATCGGCAAGGTTACGATTGACGTTCGGGTTCGCCGGGTCGAGGCCGCTCGTCGAGATGTTCGAGGCGTGGATCACATGATCGGTGGCCTCGACCTGACGGAAGGTCGGCGTCAGTGTGTCGGCGTTGTAGGAGACGGAGTAAAAGAGTCGCCAGTCGGCGTTGTTGTTGTTCGTCGCCGACGAGGAGCCATACCAGACGACGGCCACCGAGCCGGGCGTCGGGCCGGTCTCCAGCCACGGGAAAAGGCTCGACTGTGTTTCGGGGCCGTCCGACACGCGGACGGGCGTGCTCCAGGTCGCGCCCTTGTCCTTCGAGTAGGCGAGAAAGATACTCTGCCCGCTTGAGTAGGTGGCGTAAGCCGTCCCGTTGGGCGTGCCATCGTCGGCCACCTTGACGGGGATAAAGATATTGCGGATGCCGGGAACGGCCTGGTTGCAGGTATAGGTGGTCGGCTCGCCTAGTATGGGGTCGCGCTCGCCGACGCAGACTCGGCCCGTGGTGCCGCTGACGTAGACGGTGCCCGTCGCCTGGTGCACGTCAATTGCGCCGACCTGCCCGATCGTCCCCGCCGTGCGGGCCGGGCCGAAGGTCAGGCCGTGGTCGGTTGACTTCTGAATCTGCGTCACCGCCGGGTTGGCCGTGCGGTAGAGCATGTAAACGTCGTTGGCCCCGTGCGACTCATACCATTGCCGGTCGTCCAAGGGGACGCCGCCCGTGACGTTGCCCGCCGGGTTCTTCTGGAACGTGACGCCGCGATCCTCGGACTTGAAGGTCGAGATGTTACCAAGGAGGAGGCTCGTGAAGGCCAGTTCGGGCGGGTCGGCCGGGTTCTCGAAGGGGCTGCTGCGCCGGCTCACGGCCAAATCCACATCGCCGCCGCCGTCGGCCCCGATGCCGGGGTCGTCGCCCGTCTGCTCGTTGAAGGCGTCGGGCTGGCCCCGGTACTTCGGGTTGCGCATGAAGGGGTCGTACATCGGATTCGGGGCCTGCTCGCCCGTCAAATTGTTGACAGTGATCGTGGGCCGCAGGTCGAAGTACCAGAGGTCGTTGCCAGCAGTGAGGCCGCGGATGGCGGCCACGTAGGCATTGCCGTACTGGTCAACGCGTGTGCTCGGCTCCACGTCCTGGCCGATGTATGGGGCCTTGACCGTGACATTCGGGCTGAAGGTGATGCCCCCCTTGAGGTAAGTGGCCTGCGGGGCCACCTGTACGACCTCGACCGCCGCGCTGCCGTTGTACTGATCGATGGTGCCCGAAGCCGCGTAGTAGACGGCCCGCACCGCGAAGACGCCGGTGCCGACCTGCGCCGGGTCGAGGACAACTTCTTCCTCGGTGAGCGACGTGCCGGCGGGACTGGTCGCGCCACGGCCCGAAGTCAACAACACGGGGCCGGTGATCGAATTCCGGCGCACGACCATGTCGTAGTCAGTCGTGGGCGACAGCCATTTGATCTTGACTCGTGCGCGCTTACCAGCCCAATCCACGGGCGTACCGGAGAGAGTCAGGAGAAAGCTGTCACAGTTAGTTCCCTCGACGCATTTCGCTTCCGCGCTGAGGGGGTCAGCGGCAGCTGCGGGCGGGTTGCCCGATGCCGTCCCCGTCCAAGTCAGTGGAGCGGCGGCGGTCGGCGCCAAATCGCCTGACGACGGGTTGGACGCGCGCGCCGTAAGAAAAGGGGCTGCGGCACAGCAGGCCGCTACGACGAGCGCGAGGAGCGCGGGTAGCCCCCGGCCCATTCTGATACTTAAACGGTGAACTTTCGAGTGCGAGCTTCTCATGTTTTGAATTCTCCTGCCTTGTTGAATCTGACTCCTAACGAATTAGCTGTCGTCGTGGATAATTTAGCTTGTACTCCAGTCGACGCCCTCTTTTCCGCAATTGATGTTGGACATTTTATTCAGGGTGGTTGAGAAAAACTTGAGCCAGACGCCGCGCGCCAGCAAAAAACGTCGGGCCGATATGGGTCACGACTGCATAAGTTGTCTGATTTAAGGGTTTATGGTGTGGCGGGCACGTCTAGGCAACGTTCTTTTAAAAAACCTGGCGTGTTGAAAATGAACAATCTCTCGTTAGCGACAATCTTCACAGCGTCACCAGCACCGAGGATCGCGGCGCGAGCGTCGGCACGCCAAGTAGCGCGGCCCCGATCAACTTCCGCATCGTCGTTTTTAAGCCTCTGCCGAGGCATCAAGCTGTAACGGGTGCCCATCAGGGATGGCAAATTTCATTTCTTGCTGCTCATCAATCATGACAGGCGTGTCCGCAAGCTTGTCCATACTATTGGGAGGAGGGAAGACGAGATCAAGGTGTGCACTGGAAGAGAGTGCTGAAGGTGAAGACAAACAGGAATTGTTGAGAGGTCAAAACACGACTCTTCTGATAAAATAATACGCGACTGATCAACCGACAGTGTAAATCGCTGTGGCGCATTCCAAGATGGCCCAATCCATAAGTCACAATGATGTTGGCGACAGCCGCCTGCGCATAGTCCGTGCTGCATGTCCGCACGACTGTCCGGATACCTGTGCGATGCTCGTGACGGTGGAGGATGGACGCGCGGTGAAGGTAGTGGGCGACCCCGATCATCCATTCACGCGCGGCTTTCTTTGCACCAAGGTCGCCAACTACGAACAGCGCACGCACAGCCCCGACCGCATCATGACCTGCCTCAAGCGAGTTGGTGAGAAGGGCGAGGGCCGATTCGATCCCATCAGTTGGGATGAGGCGCTTGCACTGGTCGCGACGCGCTTTAAGGCGCTCGCGCTCTCCCCCGAAGGCGCAGAGACTATCCTGCCCTACAGCTATTGCGGCACGATGGGGTTAGTTCAATCGCAATCAATGGACAGGCGCTTTTTTCATCGCCTGGGTGCGTCGCAGTTGGATCGCACCATATGTGCCTCGGCGGGCACTGCCGGGTATCGTGCGACCATCGGCGCAACCATCGGCACAGATCCGGAGCGTTTTCCGGAGGCGCGATTAATTCTGCTCTGGGGAACGAACACGATCTCGGCCAACGTGCATTTGTGGCCGTATATATTGGAGGCGCGTGCGGAGGGAGCGCGTATCATCAGTATTGATCCGAGACGCACGCGCACAGCCGACCAGTCGGACGAACATATCGCGCTGCTTCCGGGCACGGACGCCGCGCTGGCCCTCGGTCTTATGCACGTCATCTTCGCAGAGGGCCTTGAGGACAGCGATTACCTTGAGCGTTACTGTACCGGCGCGGATCAATTACGCGAGCGTGCGAGCGAGTACACGCCCGCGCGTGTTGCTAAGACGTGCGGTCTCGAAGAAGATGTAATCATTCGTCTGGCGCGGGAGTATGCGAGCGTTAAGCCCGCCGTGATTCGCATCAACTACGGCTTGCAGCGACACCGTGGGGGCGGCATGAGCGTGCGCACGCTCACCTGCCTGCCGGCGGTCGTGGGCGCATGGCGTGATCCGGCGGGCGGCATCCTGCTCTCGACAAGCGGAACATTTCCGCTTAACTACGCCGCATTAGAGCGTCCAGACCTGATGCCTGAGCCCACTCCGCGCCTGCTCAATATGTCCGTGCTCGGCGACCTTCTGACGAAGACTGATGATCCACCCGTGCGCGCCCTCTACGTTTATAATTCTAACCCGGCGGCAGTCGCGCCCGATCAGGCAAAGGTGCTTGAGGGGCTCCGGCGCGAAGATTTATTTACGGTCGTGCATGAACAATTTATGACGGACACTTGCGACTACGCGGACATTATCCTGCCCGCCACGACGCAGCTTGAGCATTTCGATCTGCACAAAGCTTACGGCCACCTGTATCTGGTCATCAACGAACGAGCCATTGAGCCCTTGGGCGAGGCACGCGCAAACGCCGATGTGTTTAGAGAGCTGGCGGCGCTGATGGGTTTTGATGATGAATGCTTCGCGGATTCCGATGAGGAGATTGCCCGTCAGGCGATCTCAACCGATCACCCGGCGCTACGTGGCATCACGCTGGAAGCTTTGCGCGAGCGCGGATGGATGCGCCTTAATGTGGCGGAAAAGTTCGCGCCCTTTGCCGAAGGGAACTTCCCAACGCCGACAGGCAAATGCGAGCTGGTCTCTGCTCAATTAGAAGCGCAGGGCCTCAAAGCTGTGCCGGACTTTACTGCGCCGAGCGAATCCGTAGAGAGCGCGCCGGAACTGGCATCGCGCTTTCCGCTGGCTCTGATCACTCCGGCGGCGCACGCTTTTCTCAATTCGACCTTCGCGAATCTCCCCAAGCAGTTGCGGCAGGAGATGCGTCCCTTCATAGAGATTCATCCACAGGATGCCGCCGCGCGCGGAATCAATGACGGGATGCGCGTGCGCGCCTTTAACGAGCGCGGCTCGTGTGAGTTGTCAGCGGTCGTCACGACGCGCGCGCGTCCCGGCGTCGTCGTCTCGCCCTCCGTCTGGTGGAACAAGCTCTCGCCCGGAGGAACAAACGTTAACCAGTTGACATCGCAAACGCTCACGGACATGGGCGGCGGCGCGACGTTTTACGATGCGCTCGTCGAAGTTGAGCGCATCGTAAATTGACTGTGAGCCGGTGGATTTCCCGTGTTGACAGGGAAGAGGCTTATGGCGGACGCCGCTTCCATCACGTGAAAGCCTTTCACCTCCGGCGAGCGTCGCACTTGACATAAGCAATCCCCCTCCCCGATACATAAATAAGAGTAGTCTCGGTGGCGTGCAGCCTGGCGCTCCGGCGTGATGCTATTATGAACAGGCGAGTCTGCATATTTGATTCCATGCCAAAGAATCCACATACTAAAAACCATCTGCGCGGGCATGCGCCTGTCAATGGCGCAAGTATCATTATTGCTCTCTTGATCTCCTGCGTTGTTCTGATCTTTTCGGCGAACATCGTATCGGCCCAGCAAAATCAGCAGCAACGAAGCCCTTCAAAAACGAGAGCCCAGAATGCCAGAGCAGGTGCGATTCCTGTGAATACGATGCTAAGCATCGTGCGGGCAGAGGATGAGCGGCGCTGGGATGACAAACTGGCGGCGCTGCTCTCCGACAGGGACGCGCGAGTCAGACGCAGAGCCTCGCTGGCGGCGGGCCGCATCGGTGATGAGCGCGCCGTCTCTTTCCTCGCCACCCTGCTGCAGACCGATAGTGACGGGAGCGTGCGTGCCATGGCGGCCTTCGCGCTGGGCGAAGTGGAATCGGCTTCCGGCGCAGACGCACTCATCCCTGCTTTGAAGCGCCTCAATGAACCGGGCGAAGTTCGCGCGCGCGTCCTTGAGGCGATGGGCAAGATCGCTGCGGCGCTGCCGAAGACGGATGAGGCGCGCATGGCGGCGCTGGGCGAAGCGGTCTTAAGTGGGCTCACTGTGGAAGCGGCGCGCGGCGCTCAGGCCGACAAAAACGTAGTTCTCGCCGGGCTCACCGCCGCATTGCGCGCGCATCCCGCAAGCGCTCCGGCGGTGGTAATCAAGTTTCTGTCACACAAAGACGAGCGCATCCGCGCCGATGCCTTGAACACGCTGGCAAGACTTCGCACGAAGGATGCCAACGAGCAGGTGCGTCCCCTTCTGACCAACGATCCAAAACCGATTGTGCGCGCCAATGCAGCGCGTGTGCTTGGCACAGGCGAAGACAAGGCTTCGCTCAATGCGCTTATCGCGCGGGCGATCACTGACGGGGACGAGCGCGTACGCGTCAGCTCCATTCGCGCTCTCGGAGCCCTAAAGGATAAAGGTGCTGTTGCTCCCTTGTTAGAGCGGGCGGCGAAGCTTTTCGATCTGTATCGCGCAGGCCGAGCGGGCGGTGTCGCGCACCCGCGCGAAACGGGCGAGCTTTTGGAGATGGCGACGACCATGGGCCGTCTGCTTGCCAACGCGGGTGATCCGAGCGCCGTCGCGTGGCTCAAAGGGTTTCGCGATGCGGAGGGGATGACTGCGCCGGAGATAGAGACCGCCTTTGCGCGCATCGCGCCCGCCGTTTACCTGCGCGAAGCGCCTTTCAACAAGCTATCGGACGAGGCCATGCGCGCCGTGGCGCGCAAAGATTGGAGAGTGGCTTCGAGCATCGCACAGGGTCTGGGCGAGATCGGCGGGATTACGGCTGCCGAGGCGGGCAGCGGAGTCATCGGCCTGCAAGCGAATGCGCAGATAATCTTGCGCGCTCTGCTCGATGATACGCAGATGCCAGCGCTCGCCGTGCCCGATCTCCTGCGCGCCTTCTCGTCCTTCAAGCCTACGGACGGCGCAGAGGTTCTGCGTAAGCGGCTCGACGCGAAAGACCCGATAGTGCGCGCCACAGCCGCAGACCTCCTCGGCGAGTTGGGGCCGGACGAAGCGAACACGCGCTCTCTTTTTGCCGCTTTGCCCGCGAGTTTGCGCGACGAGCTGAATGATGCATCGCTCTCGATTCTGGATGCGCTGGCGAAGCAAAAGAGCGCGACGGGAAATGACGCCATCAAAACTGCGCTCGATTCAACCGATCACCTGGTGCGCCGCCGCGCCGCTGCGCTGCTTCAAGCTAACAGCGCAGGTGATTTTTCATCGCGCACGGGCCTGGTCACGACGCGCAATACGCTCGCGGATTACACCCGCGCCCTCGCGCGCCATAATGGCCGCGTGCGCGCCCTGGTCACAACCGACAAGGGCGCGTTCACGATTGAGCTGTTGCCTGACGATGCGCCGTTGACGGTGGATAATTTTGTTCAACTGGCGCAGCGCGGCTACTTTAATAACATCGCGTTTCATCGCGTGGTTCCCAACTTCGTGATACAGGGCGGCGACCCGCGCGGCGACGGATCGGGCGGCCCCGGCCACCAGATTCGCTGCGAAATCAACGAAGAAAGGTTTGATCGCGCAGCCGTCGGGATGGCTCTCTCAGGAAAAGATACAGGCGGCTCGCAGTGGTTCGTGACACACTCGCCGCAGCCGCATCTGGATGGGGGCTACACTGTCTTCGGACACGTCGTTGCGGGAATGGACGTGGTTGACGCAATCGAGCGCGGCGACCTTATCCGCAGCATCAGTATAGTGGAGGGCACGCCGTTAACCCCGAAACCCGCATCTAAGACCGCGAAGCCATCCGCTTCGGGTAAAACGAAAAAGAGTAAAGGGCTTTAAAAGCGAGGTTGAATCAAAGAAGCGTACAACTGAAAAGGCAGAGCGCGATCCGGGCTTGCGTTACAGCTCTCGTCGCACTGCTGATCTTTGTCTTCGGCGGCGCACGCGTCATCTCAGCGCAACAGCCCTCGACCGCGCCCAACACGGAAGCGTTGGAGGCGCAAACCGCGCGCACAGAGTACAGGATAAATCTGTCGCTCGATCTGGATGGTCGAACATACACGGGCACGGAGCGCGTGCGCTGGACTAACGATCAGCAGCATCCAGCCTATGTTCTCTATTTTCACCTGTACGCAAACGTGCGCTCTTCGACGGCGCAACGCCTGACTTCGCCGCCGCCCGCGACGATAAGCTCGCAGGGCACGGGCGCGGCCGCCACTGATGAGCCGCACATAGACATAATTGAAGTGAGCACGGCGGCCACGGGCACACCACTTCCGTTCGCGCTCGATGATCAGGGAACGACGTTGCGCGTCAACTTGCGCGAGCCCGTGCTAAGGGGGCGTGCCACGGAGATCGAGATCAAGTTTAAGGGAAGCGTCCCCGAAATTGATGCGGAAGAGACGGGGCTCGTTACGCATGTCTTGCAGCAGGTCGGCGCGGCGCTCCGCAGCGAGCGCGAAGTCCGTCGTGCGCGTGATATAAACTTTCGCTGTCGCGGGCAGATGCTGCTCGGCACGGCTTACCCTGTGCTGGCAGCCAGAGAGGGCGACGACTGGCAGCGCAAAGTCGAGCCTACTATCGGCGACATAGTTTATACCGAAGCCTCTGATTATCATGTGACGGTTGATGCGCCCGATGATGTGGCGTTATTCGCATCCGGTGAAGCGACGACCACTCTTGCCGCAGGTAAATCGAGAGCGGCGCGCGTGTTTACCGGAGAGGCGCTGCGCGATTTCGCCATCATCGCCGGTCGCGGCTTGCTCTCGGAGGAACGCGTTATCGGCGAGACACTTGTGCGTTCTATCTTCGCGCCGGAGCATGAGATAGTGGGTCGGCGCGTGCTCGCGCAGACGATTGATGCCGTGCGCGTCTATACCACGCGCTTCGGCCCGCTTCCGTACAAAACGATCAATGTCGTGGACACGCCGCTCGTCGCCGGGCTCGGCTCGGCGGAGTTCTCAGGTTTGGGTGCAATCGCCAGCGCCTTCTATGTGAACTTTGATTCGCCGACCGTTCGCAATCTGCCGGAGATCATACGCGAGCAGCGCGCCTCGGTCGAAGACAGTCTGGAATGGACGGTGGCCCATGTCGTGGCGCATCAATGGTGGGGCGCTGTGGTCGGCAACGATCCGGCGCGTGATCCGGTTCTGGACGAGGCGCTTGCCAACTGGTCTGCGCTGCTTTACTACCGTGATGTTCACAGCGAAGAACGCGCGCTGGCTGTGATGGAGGATCAGTTGCGCGGCGTCTATAAGGTCTATCGTACCTTTGGCGGCGAGGACATGGCGGCAGACCGCAATGCGCGCGAGTATCGAAACTCTTTTCAGTATTCGGCCATCGTTTCAAGCAAAGGCGCTCTTATGTTTGCAGAGCTGCGTCGCCTTCTGGGTCATCAAAAATTCTTCACGGCGCTCAGGAATTATTACAACGCGAACATGTTCGAGATTGCGGAGATGGATGACCTGCGCGGCGCATTCGTAGCCGAAGCTCCGCTTTTGCAAAGACGGGCTGTGACGCGCACCTTTAACCGCTGGCTCTCAGGAAGGCGCGGCGACGAGGACATCGCTCCGCCTGATCCGCAACTCGCCGCCGCGCTCGGCATCAACCCGAGCATGACGAAAAGAGTTGAGGGCAATCGCTTTGCGCGCCTCGGAAAATTCTTCTGGCAGCAGATGACGCGGATTCGCTAAGATTCACCATCCGTCTCCCACTTAACTTTGCAATCAAAAGATCTTTCGTTATATTCGCAGCGCCTGGAGGACGCGCTGGGACAGGCGGACTTTCCTGCTACGTCCAAATCTTATGCTTGAGTTTGATAAAAGGAATAAGCAGCATCTTTACAAAATCTTTATAAATTTTATGCCATCCTACCGGCATTAGATCTTTCTCCCGTTAGCAATTCGTTTGTCCGATTAGTATGCCTCGGCCCGAACAGGCGATGGTCTCTTTTACTGTGGGCAGACGATGACTGTTTTGGAGTCGAGCTTTATTCTTCTCTCAGGATAATTATGGCAGGAACAACTTCGACAGACATTCACACCACGCTCATGGATGAGCACGGACACCCACACACAGCCACTCCAAGCGGACGCTATCTTGCCATTCTCTCGCTCACAGCGCTCGGCATCGTGTACGGCGACATCGGGACGAGCCCCCTCTACGCAATGCGCGAGTGCTTTCATGGCCCGCACGCCATCGCCGCCACTCCTGATAACATCTTCGGCGTGCTGTCGCTCATCTTCTGGGCTCTCATCATTATTATCTCGATCAAATACTGCATCTTCGTACTGGCTGCCGACAATCGAGGCGAAGGCGGCATCCTGGCCCTCACGGCGCTAGCGACTCCGATTAAGATCGTGAGCAAAAGCGAACGCTGGGTGCTCGTCGTGCTGGGCATCTTCGGCGCTGCGCTTCTATACGGTGACGGTATCATCACGCCGGCGATCTCGGTTCTGGGCGCAGTTGAAGGTTTGAACGTGGCGACGCCGCTTTTCGCGCCTTACGTGGTTCCGGCTACGATTGTGATTATCGTCGGATTGTTTCTGATTCAGAGTCGGGGCACGGCGAAAGTCGGACGCCTTTTCGGCCCCGTGATGCTCGTCTGGTTCCTTGTCATCTCGATACTCGGCATTATGCAGATCATACGCCACCCGTCCGTCATTGCGGCTTTCAATCCGATTCACGGGATTAACTTTTTTCTGCGCGAGGGCTGGCGTGGCTTCCTCGTACTCGGTACGGTCTTTCTCGTCGTCACGGGCGGCGAAGCTCTCTACGCCGACATGGGGCATTTCGGCAAACGGCCCATCCGTATCGTCTGGTACGCGCTCGTCCTGCCCGCACTGTTGCTTAATTATCTAGGTCAGGGCGCGTTGCTCATAGAGAATCCGGCGCTCGCCGAAAACCCTTTCTACCGGCTCGCACCCGGATGGGCTTTGTACCCGCTGATCGTACTGGCGACTTGCGCCGCAATTATCGCCTCGCAGGCTTTGATCTCCGGCGCGTACTCGCTCACGATGCAGGCCATCCAGCTAGGCTTCATGCCGCGCCTGAGAATCGAGCACACCTCCTCGACCGAGATGGGGCAGATTTATATTCCGGGGCTCAACTGGGCGTTGATGATCGGCTGCATAGCGATTGTCATAGGCTTTGGCTCGTCGAGCAATCTGGCCGCAGCTTACGGCGTGGCAGTCACCGCCACGATGGTCATCACGACCGTTTTGCTGGCCGTCGTCAAGCGTAATAAGTGGGGCTGGAGCCTGGCCGCGACCCTCTTGCTCTCCGGCTTTTTCTTGATTATTGATCTCGCGTTCTTCGGAGCGAATATCATCAAGATTCCGCATGGCGGCTGGTTCCCGCTGGTCGTCGGGGCTTTGATCTTCCTGGTGATGACGACGTGGAAGAAAGGCCGTCGCATCCTGGCCGAGAGATTATTATCAAACGCTCATCCGATTGAAGATTTCCTGCTTGACATCGCTAAACAACCGCCCGTGCGGGTGCCCGGCACGGCCGTCTTCATGAACGGCACGGCTACGGGAACGCCGCCGGCGTTGATGCACAATCTCGAACACAACAAGGTTCTGCACGAGCGCGTTGTGCTTTTGACCGTGAAGACGAAACAAACGCCATACGTCGAGCCGGCCGATCGCGTGCAGGTGGAATCACTCGGTCATGAGTTTTACCGCATGATCATCAACTACGGATTTATGGAAGACCCGGACATTCCGAAAGTCTTGGAGAACATGGAGCCGCCTACTTCGAATTTCGATTCGATGACGACGACCTACTTTCTCGGTCGTGAGACGGTGATCGCGGGCAAGTATCCGGGCATGATGATATGGCGTGAAAAGTTGTTCGCCCTCATGTCGCGTAACGCATCCAGCGCGACGGCTTACTTCTGCCTGCCGCCGAACCGCGTCGTCGAGTTGGGTTCACAGATCGAGATTTAGGTCGTCCGATAGCTCTGTGCAGGTTGATCCGCGCGCAGTGGCGGAAGTGATTTATACACTTGTTGACAATGCGGCGAAGTATTCGCCGGCGGGAAAAACCATTCTCGTTACAGCGGAGCAGTCTGACGACGAAATGATCCGGATCGCCGTCGAGAATCAAGGGCAAAGCATTCCCAAGGCTTTGCGTGAGCGAGTATTCGATAAGTTTTTTCGCGCGATACGCGACGGCGATACCCAAAGTAGTCGCCAGCCCAAGGGGACGGGGATGGGCCTGGCGTTCGCCAAAGGAATTGTGGAAGCACACGGCGGGCTTATCTGGATCGAAGATACCACGGATGACTCAGGAGGGACGCGCGTCGTGTTCATCCTCCCAATCGGCGACAGTGGAACTATGCCCGAACCGTCTTCGGAGATTGCCTCTGGTGCAACCCCTTCAGGGGAGACGCTGCGAGTATCATGAGCAAGCAGCCGCGTATTCTAATTGTTGATGATGAGCCGCAGATCACGCGCGTCCTGCGCATGGGACTCAAGACTTACGGGTATGACGTGCGAGTTGCAGCCGATGGGGTCTCGGCCTTGCAGACCTATAATGACTGGCACCCGGATCTTGTGGTGACGGATCTCGCGATGCCGAATATGAACGGGCTTGACCTGTGCCGTCGCTTGCGGGAAATCTCACAGCTCCCGATCATCGTGCTATCAGTTCGCGGCGAAGAGAAAACCAAGGTCGAAGCGTTGGACGCTGGTGCCGACGACTACGTGACCAAACCGTTCGGGATGGACGAACTGCTGGCGCGCGTGCGCGCCCAACTGCGGCGCTCGCTGTCCCCTCTCTTGAGCGGGGCCTCCCCGGCGATTTTAGAAGTCGGCGATTTCCGCGTCGACCTCGAAGCCCGCCGTATCTTAGTAGGTGGGACGGAAGTTCACCTGACGCCCAAGGAGTACGACCTGCTCGTCCACTTTGTGCAACACGCCGGCAAAGTCCTTACACATCGCACCTTGCTCGCTGCTGTGTGGGGCAGCAATTACACGGAACAGGGCGAGTACCTACGGGTCTTCGTCAGGCAACTGCGGAAAAAGATTGAGCCGAACCCTTCGACCCCCGGTTATATCCTTACCGAGCCGTGGGTCGGCTACCGCTTCAACCCGGATTCGTAAAGATACTCCCTCGCGTCTTTCCATCTTTACAAACTTTTTATAAACCCTTTACGCCATCCCTATACCCCACGCCGTTATATTCAATACGCCGAGACGGAATATCAGGGCGTTGATAAGCGCAAGAAGCAAACAGCTTTCGCGCTCATTTACACTTGCGCATATGTAGAGGAAAAATGATGAACGGGATATATGTGCTACCGAAGGATGAGTTGGAGGGTGAGCTTTATCGAAGAATCTATATTCTCATAAGAAAGAATCGGTGGACTCGTCAATCCATGGTCGCCACATTCGGACTCGCCGGGGGAATACTTTCCATTCTCCTGGGGCTGCTCTTCTGGATAGTAGTCATGTTTCTTCCGCCCGGTACCTTTGAATCGTTTTTGACCTTGTTAAGTAATCTGTTTTTTGGACTGCCGCTGCCACTGCTGGCACTCTGGGCGCATACTGTCTTGATCTCTTAGAGAAGAGGTCTCCCATACTTCCTTTACCGGTTAATTCACAACCCGCCGGTTTCGAGCGCTGGCATCACCTTCAAGCACGACGCCCTCACAATAACTAACAGCTTCTACACTATCAAAGCGCCCTGACAGCAGTGACAGCTTGTAGAACAACTCCATGTCAGATGGTTCATTTGTCCTCACCGTGTTTTTATATAATGCGGACAAACCTGGTGGAACCCTGCGAAACGATTCGGGGACGAATTTTTCTCTCATCCTGGCGCTTGTTCTCGCACCTTCCCTCTGATAGCTGCAACCCTCGTAAAATCTTAGTTCATGCATCTGGGCGCATGATGCTTCAGATGGGGGCGGGAACGGATGACGCGAATACGCTAATTTCTACTTGGATTCTTTTCCTTACGTGGCAACGAAATTTGTGTGGCTAAAAAATACAGGTTATAGATCGGCTAAAAGCTGTGCGATGCAAATCTATTTCGTCAATTGAATGACACGCTGACAAATTAAAGGGGCGAGAGCTGGAGATAATTTATCCCAACTCTCGCCCGCGTTATGTGTGTGGCTGTCGGTAGCTTAGTAGCCCCTGTAGCCTTCTGTGTACCCGGTCACGAACGCTTGACGGAAGTACTGTTGATAGATATTACGGTCGCCAAGACGTGAGCTATAGTCTTTATTGGCGTTCTGGAAAGTGCTCTCGTCCGCATAATTGAACTGCTCGCCCCGCTCGCGGTCTCTGCGGCCTTCCTTGACGCCTTCGTTGGCACCCGCGTTCAGAGCGGTCTGACGAAGATCGAAAGAGCCACCGTAGTTGCCATATCCATCTCCGGGACGCGCTCCGTTATTCGCGGTGCCGCCATAGTAGCCATCGTTACCGTAGTAGCCGCCATTATTACCGTAGTAGCCGCCATTACCGCCGTAACCGCCGCTGCGCTGAGCACGCCGCTGCTCGCGCCTCTGTTGACGCTGGATTTCCTTCTGACGTCGTCTCTGCTCGCGTTCATAATCGCGATTGCGCCGGTATTCATCGTTCTGACCATAGGGCCACTGCGCCTGAGCCGTTACACTCGTTGAGATGTAGATGCCGGATAATAGAGAGAGGGCCAAGAAGGCTCCTCCAACCCTGCTTCGAAAGTGTCCTGTTTTCATATTCAAATCCCCCTTAGCCAATTGTATTAGCAACATGCATGCCAGAAAGGATAGATGACAATTATTTGACCATGCGGGTTGATTGCAATTTTTAAAACTCTTAAAGCACACCAGTTCGTGTGATAAGCACGCCAACTCGTGCGACATATTCACTCTTATTTTTTCCGCGATTAAAATAATCTTCTTTTATCCTCTTTGAGAGAAACATCAATGGTTTGCCACCCGTAAGGAGAAGTGATAAAACATACTGTAAAAGCAGGCCATCTACAGATAAATAAAGTCGAACGACTTATTGGTATTAACTGGGAAACACTTATGAGTTCTACCGGCCAAATCAATTCAGTAGATATTTTGATCGGCAAGAGCATCCTCTCACGGTCAACCGCTAATAAGCTCGGTCAAATCCTCGATCTCATTGTTGATCCGGTGAAAGGCGAACTAAGCGGCCTCGCCGTGCAGATGCCTGACGCGAGCCTTCGGTTAGTTGCTTACAGTGAGATTTCTAGTTTTGGCCCGGACGCCGTCATGATCAATAGTGATGAGTCTGCCGTACCTGCGCTGGATTCTCCACTAAAGGTTCTGCCACTGGCGAAAAATAATCTGATTGGAGTGCGGGTTGTTACCGAGGGCGGTAAGCTGTTGGGCCAGATCGCAGGCGTTTATATTCACCTCGCAGAGACATCGCTCCTTGTCTATGAAGTGCGCTCGTCGCTTCTCGATAAATTGCTGGGCCATTCTTTATACTTCCCGGCGTCACAGGGATGTGCGCTTTCCGAAGGTGATGCGCACCTGGTCGTCACGGATGATACTGCTGAGAAAGCAGACAATACTCTGGGCGCATTGGAAGCTCGTCTGTTCGGCCCTCCGAACCCGCTCGTTGTAGTTCGTACTCGCAGCCACTGAGGTAAAGAAGGTTCTGATTAATTAGAGCCTGTCCGGCAAATATTACATCTCCTCGTGCGCTGATTAGTTCAGCACTAACAAAAATTTAGGGGGCGTCTTATGTCTCTTATGCGAATTCTGATCGTCGTCTTCGTCCTTTCGGCGGTAGTGCTTGCGCAAAACTCTGCCCAACGTGGAATAGAAGTCTCGGACCTTAATCGCAATGTGGCCGCGTGCGACGACTTCTTTGAGTTCGCCAATGGAGGCTGGCGTGCGGCGAATCCCCTTCCGGCCTCGATGTCTCGATGGAGCCGGAGGTGGGCAGCGGGCGAATCCACCAAAGACAGGCTTCGCGAGATACTCGAAGAGATTTCGGCGACCAAAAACCATCCCAAAGGCAGTGTCGAGCAGCTCGCCGGAGACTTCTATAGCGCCTGCATGAACGAGGCCCAGGCGAATCAATTGGGCGCGAAGCCAGTCGAGCCGTTGCTCACAGAAATTGATCGCATCAGAACGCGCGCCGACGTTGAGCGAGTTATCGCTCGATTCCACGACATCGCCATTCCGGTGCCGTTCGCCCTCTTCGGCAGATCAGACAACCACAACCCGACCGATGTGATCGCACAAATCTACGCGAGCGGATTGGGGTTGCCCGACCGCGACTACTACATCAAGACCGAGCCACGGTTTAAGGAGGCACGGGAGAAGTACCTCGCTCACGTCGCCAGGATATTTACGCTGGCGGGATACAACGATGCTCTGGCGAAAGCCGCGGCCGACACCGTTTTCCGCATGGAAAAGCAACTGGCCGAAGCTTCTCTGGACAATGTCGCGCTGCGAGACCCAAAGGCGACCGATCACAAGACATCGTTTGCCGCGCTCCAAAAACTGACACCAAATTTTAACTGGACAAGCTACTACCAGCAGCTAAAGCTTCGCCCCGGCGACGTGAATCTAACTGAGCCGAAGTTCATAGGGGAGTTAAATCGTCAGCTCAGTACGACGCCCATCGCCGACTGGAAGACATATCTGAAATGGCATCTGCTGAATTCTGCCGCGCCCTCGCTGTCAGATGCATTCGTCGAAGCGGATTTCGCCTTTTACGGCGCGTACCTTGACGGTTCAAAGGAGATCAAGCCGCGCTGGAAACGTTGCGTGGAAGAGACGGACAACCTGCTCGGCGAGGCTTTGGGCAAAAAGTATGTAGAGAAGTATTTCCCGCCCGAGGCAAAAGCGCGTATGCAGGAGATGGTCAAGAACCTGCGCGCGGCCATGGGCGAGATCATACAGGGGCTTGAGTGGATGAGTCCCCAGACCAAAAAGCGCGCTCTCGAAAAGCTTTCGACGTTTAATCCTAAGATCGGGTATCCGGACAAATGGACAGACTACAGCCGCGTTGCCATTTCACGCGCATCATATTGGGATGATGTGGTTGCGGGGCGCAAGTTTTCGGTGCGGGATAATCTCTCGACAATCGGCAAGCCTGTGGATCGCGGGCGCTGGGGCATGACGCCCCCAACCTCGAATGCTTACTACAATCCACTGCTCAACGAGATTGTATTCCCCGCAGGGATTTTGCAGCCGCCGGCATTCAGTATTGACGCCAATGATGCCGTCAATTACGGCGCAATCGGCGTGGTCATCGGCCACGAAATCAGTCATGGGTTCGACGATGAGGGCGCGCAGTACGATGCGCAGGGACGCCTGAACAATTGGTGGACAGAGGAAGACCTGAAAAAGTTTCAAACCAGGACAGCATGTGTGGTTGACCAGTTTGACAATTACTTTGTCGAGCCGGGGCTGCATCACAACGGCAAACTTGTGCTGGGCGAAAGCATCGGCGACGCTGCGGGCGCGAAGATCGCATATCGCGCATTTCAAATCTCAAGACGCGGGCTTCCAGCGCTACCGACTATTGACGGATTCACGCCCGAACAGCAGTTTTTTATCGCCTGGGGACAGTTCCGAGGCGATGCCGTCCGCCCCGAGTTAGCGCGGACGATGGTGCAGGGCGATCCTCACCCGATAGGCAAATATCGCGTCATCGGCTCGTTGTCGAATATGCCCGAATTCCAGCAGGCGTTCCAGTGCCCCGCGGGTTCGCCGATGGTGCGTCCCCCCGAAAAAAGGTGCGAGGTGTGGTGACTTCGGCATTTAGCGATCAGATATCAAGACGAGGTACAGGACATGACAGAGAACAACCAGCCTCATAATGCAGGTGCTCCGCCGCCCGATGCGATCCTGATGCAAATGTTGTTCGGGGGGTTGATAACGCAAAGCATTTGCGTTGCT
>JBKKAL010000240.1:0-15496 GCA_046714695.1 Pyrinomonadaceae bacterium | reverse complement strand
CATCTCGCTCATGCCCGCTACCAGGAGCGGGCGCAGGCGCTCGACCGTCGCGTTGAACTGTTTTGTCAGCAGCGAGCGCCGCCGCTCCTCCGCTCCGATCTCTGCGGCAAACTCAATGAGCGGCTCTTTCAACTCGAGCAATTGCGCAGCCGAGAGAGTGTAGAGCGACGAGATTGATTCGGCGCTCGCGGAGCTTTTACCGTCAACCACGGCGCGTACAAACTCCTCTTCGGCGCGACGTCGCGCGTGGCCTTGCAGGTGGCCGAAACGTTTTTCAATAGCTTCGATTTTTTGCCCGGCGGGCAGTTCATCCGCCTTTCGCAGAAGGAATGTCAGAAGCTCGCGCTCGACCGTAGGATTGCGCGCGGCCAGTACGGGTGCGATGCGCGACCTGACGCGCGCTATTCCAGCGCTGCTGAAGACCGGATTTCGTTCCGCCTCCGGTTTCTCTTTGTCGGCGGCAACCTGACCGGCGAGATAAGCAAGTCCGACCACGTCGCTGACGGCAAACATCTGTTGGACTACCAGATTGCGCTGACCCGTGGCAAGAAGCTCTTCATAAGCTTTGCCGAGACCCGGCAAGACCTCGCCATACCTGGCCTTGCGCGCAGGGTCGGCATTAACCCATCGCGAGAACGCCTCTTCGTCCATGCGCTTTTTCGCGACCAGGTTGGCGCGGCGCAGCGCCGGAATCGAGCCCGCGTAGAGCTTAAGCGTATTGCTGTAATCGGCGATGTCCGATTGGAGCTTGATGCGGAACGCTGGATTGTAACGGCCCAGATCTTCCAGTATGCGTATATAGTTGGAATAAAGGTCAACGAGAAAGGGCCAATCAATATCCTGGCTATAGAGGGCCGAATAGCTTTCGCGATACCTGCGCGTCGAGCCCGGATAGCCCAGCACCATCATAAAGTCGCCTTCACGAACTCCGTCCAACGAGAGCGACAAAAACTTCTTAGGCTTAAACGGCACGTTGTTGGGCGAATAGTCAGCGGGCTGGCCGTCCGGCCCAACATAGGCGCGAAGAAAAGCGAAATCAGCGCCATGTCGCGGCCACTCGAAGTTATCCGTCTCACCACCGAATTGGCCCACATTGTTCGGCGGCGCATAAACCATCCTCACGTCACGCAATACCAGAGAGGTGAACATGTAATATGAGAGCCCGTCGTTCATGGCGAGGATGCGCGTGCTCGTGCCTTTCGCCGCACGGCTGCGGGCGGAGGCTTCGAGCGCGGCGACCCTTTCCTCGATTGCACGGCTGCGCTCCTGCGCAATAAGCGTCGTGGGAATCTGGCCCAGCACTTGGCTCGTCACATCCATTAAGTCCTGCGTGATAGTGACTGTGTAATCGGGTGCTGATATCTCTTCGGCGCGTGTCATGGCGGTAAAGCCACGGGCTATATAATCGTTGGCAGGGGTGGAAGCGGCGACGAGCGCATCGAAGGCAACGTGATGATTCGTGAGCAATAGTCCTTCGGGCGAAACGAATTCGCCCGTACCGCCGTCAATGATTACGATGGCGTCTTTGAGACTCGCTCCCGTCGGATTATAGATGTCTGTGACGGGAATTTTCAGGCCGCGCTGATTAAGCTTATTAATGGGAAGCGTTCCGATAGCATCGGGCAGGAACATGCCCTCATCGGCAAGGGCGCGGCCCGTTGGCGGGACAAACGTAACGAAAGCGAGCGCGAAGAGCACAAGGGATGCCGCACGCGAGAGTCTAGAGGCCATCTATTAAAAACCTTTTCCTTACAGTTGGTGATGTAAAAGCAATGAGCCCGATTAGATGGATATTAGCAGAGGGGCAGGGAAAAGCGGAGAGTAAAAAGCCGGAAGGCAGTAAGAAGCATCGCCTCTTACTGCCTTCCAGCTTTTCCCGCTTTAAATCTACTGCTGATTAATCCGTATTACGCGGCAAATACTGTTTTGGATTGACCGGCTCGTCATTAATGCGCACTTCATAGTGAAGGTGCGGGCCGGTAGAGCGACCCGTCGAGCCGACGCGGCCCAATGGCTCGCCCCGCCCGATCTTTTGACCTTCGATCACGTCAACGTGCGAAAGATGACCGTAGCGCGTCGTCAAGCCCCCACCATGATCTATGATCACAATCTGACCATAACCATTCTGCCATCCGGCGAAGATTACCTTACCGATGGCGGCCGCCATGACGGGCGTACCCCAGAGCGTGGCGATGTCCTGGCCCGTGTGGAACTCAAAACTGCTGCCGCCAAAGGGATTGCTGCGCCCACCGAAACCATCCGTCAGCTCGCCTGCGACGGGCCAGATCGAGGGCGTCATGGCGCGCGCGCGCAACGCAGCCTCGTAGGTGCGCAAATCCTGTTCAATATGTTTCGTGCGGTATTCAAGCGAGGTGCCGACATCAAACGGCAACTCCGGGCCGCCAGCGCCGCGCTGTGCCGTCGGCTGCTGCTCGTGTTCGACGCCCGCCGTCTCTGCGATACGCCGCGAGACGTTCTCAACTGCTTCAACTCGCTGGTTCAAACTGTTTAACTGCTGACGCTGCTTGTCATTTTCGGCGCGCAAACGCTCGTTCTCATAAGCGACGCGCAGATGCGCGGCCTGTTGAGTGACACCGTAAATCCCGTAAGCCGCCACGCCTAAGAGCGCGGCAACGGCCCAAGCGCAGGCTTTGACCCATCTTTTGTGCAGGGAAATACGGCGGACGCGGGAATTCGGGTTTGAGGTGTGGGCGACTATAAAAGCGTAAAAGCGGTCGTCTCTGGCCATCATACGTGCTCCTTGGCGGTTCTCAGCTTCGCGCGAAAAAGTAACTCTGGAGAGAGACGCGCGAGCGAACCCCGGAAAGACACAGCCTGCCGGACGAGGGCGACTGATGCGAATCAATGCTATCGAGGTCTTAAATTGTGAATCCTACTAGAAGATTTTGCAGCGCACAGGACTTTCACGAAGGTCGCAAAATAATGAACGACCTGATTCAGATGCTGCAAAGGTCTGCGAAACTATCACATGAGAAGCGAGATTGCAACCCCCACGGTTGCTTTGGGAAAGATTGGAGGGAGTGAAACAAAAGCTCACGCGCGGGACAGGTTTTGACCGCCGCGCCTGAGCTATTCTACTACATCTGAGAGCGATTTGCTCATCAAATATCTTCGGCTTCGCGGCGGCGGCTCTGGCGTCCGCGAAGGATCGAAAGCACGATCAGCAGCATGAGCCCGATGAAAGCGACGACAATGGCGACCTTGATGGCGACCAGTAAAAAGCTGACCAGCGAGATAAGTTGACGCAGCAGCGTCACAATCAGAAGGATGAGTGTAATGATACCGCCCCAACGACCTGCTATTTTAAGAAAAGCTGTCATGACCTTGTAACCTCTAAGACGAAAGTACCCACTTGAAACATCGGCGCTCAATACCGCCTCGCATCCACGAGGCGCGCCCGACCTCGAACAACATCATAACAAAGAGACGGGCGACCCAACAAAGACAAAAAGCGAAAGTGAAAACCGTTCCACTTATTTTCTATGCTTTCCTCACGAGCGCGGCCCGAAGGGGAATGCCTCCGAATCGCGCGCGGTGACCTGGGTGATTAGCTCTCCTGTACGAAATCTCGGCGCGTCCAGTTGCGAGTGAACGACCACGGACGGCGGCGGCCGAAGCGCGTCGAAAGCAGCGCCGTCACGATCCAGACGCCTGCGCCGTCCGACATAATCAATGAGCATATATGCGCCAAGCGCGACCAGCGCGACGGGAAGAAACTGGCGCACTGGAAGCTGTATGCCGAGCAGCGTGTGGAGCAGGAAGATCGTGCCGAGCACCAGAAGCGTCACGCCCCACGCGAACGGGTTGCCGTACAGCCGCCGCGCGATAACATCTTCCTCCGCATCCGGCGCAAAGCCGGCGCGCAGGAGCTGCGCGGTGCGACACGCGTCAACCGCCGCAAAGAGCAGCGTGCCAAAGAGGCCCAGAACGAAGAACGCCAAACCATCTGTGACCACTGCCATCTGAAAGAAGCTGGCGAAGATCGAGAAGTGGACGATGGCCTTCGAGGTCTGACCGTTATAGGCAGCGCCCAGGCCGGGCACTATGGAAAGCAACGTGGCGATGAGCGGAGAGCTCTTGCGACGGACGACGGGAAGCTTGGACGGGCGTGATTGCTGTTGTTGCAGCATCTCGACGCCCGCCACGATGCAGTCCTGACAAAAAGGAAAACCGCGAATGCGATGGTCGCACGCCGGACATAAGGGGCGGGCGCAACTATTGCAATGCACGACCGCCGGATTTTTAGTATGGTAAGCGCAGTTCATTGCTTTCTAATTCGTTCCCCGGTCTCCTACCCTTTATTCTTACGCGACTTTTAACGGTTCTTCTGTTCCGTTGACTGATCGGGCCTGGCCGCATCCTTCGTGGGCGCAGTCGCGGGCTGCTGCTGCGGCTGCTGGCCGCTCATAAAATCCGTGATCCCATTGGTGATGCCCTTGACGGCTGTGTTCGCTTCGTAGCTCTTCTCGGCCATACGCACGCTGGCGCGATATATGCCGCCGATGGAGCCGTCCGCCGAGACCGTGCTGGTCAGCACCACAACGGCGACGAGCAGCATGGTCGCGACGGTCGCCAACTGAGGAGACATGATCGGATCGAGTAGGAGGCGCATCCATGTGCCAATTCGTGCGAAGAGCGGCGCGCGCCTTTCTTCGGCCTGAGTTGTGCCGAGCGTCGCCTGTAAAATCCTCTCGTGTAGTCCGACCGGCACAGGTCTTTCCTCATTAATATAGGTATAGCAAGCGCCGATTGAGCGCACGACCTGTCCGGGTAGCTCCGTGCAGCTTTCACACAGAGCGGCGTGGCGTTCCCAACGATGGTAAAGGGAAGCTGGAAGAAATCCGTCGAGGTAATCGGTCAAACACTCTTCAAACTCGTCGCACGTCATGGCCGTTCCCGGCATAGTCTTCATTAAGATTCGTGCTTCGAGTTCGGCGGGAGGCGGGATGGGTTCGGAAACTTGGCAAGCGTTAATGGTGTTCCTGACTTCGCTCAAAAGGTCATGGCAGACGGGGCAGCGCATAGCGTGCTCGGCGAAGGCGCGGCCTTCAGATGCGGCGAGCGTGCCTTCGATGTAATCCGTCAAGCGATCTTCAAAATCTGCACAAAGCATATCGTTTACTCGTTTCCACCCCTATTGTTTTGTATTCTTAAAGAAGGCCCATGAGCATCTCTCGGCCCCAAGCGAGAAATGCTCCCGGCCTCCTCGGCCTTATGTCTAAACGCTCGTCATCGCGACGACTCTCATGCGGCGCAAAATCTTCGCCAGCTCAATGCGACCGCGATTGATGCGAGACTTCACCGTACCCTCTGGTATCTGTAAAAGATCAACGATCTCCTGATAGCTCAACTCTTCTATATCACGCAGGATAACGCAGGTGCGCAGATCAGCAGAAAGTTTGTCTATGCCCGCCTGCACCTGCGCGCCCAGCTCGCGGCGTTCCATCTCGCCTTGCACAGACCCGCCGGATGAGTGCAGATGATAGGTATGATCTTCGAGATCATCTGCATGCGTATCGTGCGGTGTTCGCTGCCTGCGCCGGTAATCATCAATGATCAGGTTACGTGCGAGGCGCATCAACCAGTTCTGCAAGTCGCCCTGCCTGGAATCATACTGCTCCAAAGAACGATAGACGCGAATAAATACTTCCTGCGTCAAATCCTCCGCCGCATCAGGACGCGACGTAAAGCGATAAGCGAGATTGTAAATGCGGCGGGAATAGCTTGAGACAATTTCTTCCCATGCCGCGCCGTCACCGGCCCGACACCGTCTGACTAATTCGGCTCCCTCACTTGCAGTCGCCAAAACGTTTGCAGCTCCCACCTCTAATCTCTCCGATCCCGTCGCCTCTCGCCGCTATGCAGCAGCGCCAACAGCAAGGTGGAAAACTTCCCTGCCAAGCGCTGATTACGACGCGCGGTAAGCGAAAGTTCCTGAAAACATTGGCCGTAAGCCTGACCGGAGGTCGCATGCGCCATCCCCCTTGGGCCTCCACAGCCGCGGCCTTCCCGCTTCTGGCTTCTTGCGCCCCCACAGCGAAGTATTGTAGCCTTGCCAGGCGACACTATATCTTGTGGTTAATGACCGGGCAGAGTCAAGTTTTGCGCCGGAGTGCCAGTGCGAACCATCCCTGGAAGGGTCTTTATTCTCTTTTGCGTAAACATCTGAAATTCGTTCTGTTGGTGGTGCTCGCCGCGCTCATCCTGTGGTGGTTCGGGCGGGGGCTCAACTGGGCGGAGGTACGCGAGAGCGTCCGTATGGCTGATGCGCGCCTTCTGGCGCTCTCAATCGCGGTCGTATGTGCAACCTATCTGCTTCGAGCCTATCGCTGGCGCGCTCTGCTTGCGCCCCTCACTCCGTCCAGTCTGCGCGAGCTTTTCGTCGCCACCACGGTGGGATTCGGCTCGGTCTTTCTCTTTGGCCGCGCGGGCGAAGTGGTGCGTCCCGTCGTACTCCCGCTTCGTGACAGGCGTGTTCGGCCTGCCGCTTCGTTCGTCACCATCATGGTCGAGCGCCTCTGCGACATCGTCGCCGTTGTCGTACTGTTTTCCGCCAATCTGCTCTGGTTTCGCGCGCCTGACTCTAATGCGACGCAACTGGCACATGTGCGCGAGGCCGGTTTGATTCTGCTGACTGTCGCCCTCGCGGGCGTCATCAGTATGGTCTGGTTCGAGCGTCAATCGCCCAGAGTAACTCATTGGCTTGATGAGAGGCTGGCCGCACGAAAGTTTGTGCCCGAACGCATCCGTCTTGTTGTGATCAGCACGCTCGAACAGTTGGCGACAGCTTTGCAGGTATTGGCCCATCCCCGCGAGTTGATCGTGACGGCTACATGGACGACGGTCTTGTGGCTCGCCATCATTCTCGCCAACTGGCTCGTGATGCGCGCCTTCGGGCTGCCATTCGGCTTTGGCGCGACCATGTTCGTGCTTGGCTGGGCGCTGGTGGGCTCACTGGTTCCAACGCCTGGCGGCGCTGCCGGAGCTTTTCATGCGGCGACCGCTGCCGGACTGGTTTTTCTGGGCGTGGCGCGCGAACAGGCGGCGGCTGTCTCTATCGTCATACACCTGGTGGATTTTGCTCCGGCGCTTTTGTTCGGACTCTACTACCTGCTGCGCGGCGATATTAACGTCACGCGGTTGCGCCAGCTCACTTCAGCCGAATCGGTCGAGCACGCGGTTGAAGACGAGAAGATAGAGCCTCCCAAGGCGGCTGCGTCTACGGCGGCGGACGAATTAGAGCTGGTCGGGGTCGGGAAGTGAGACGGCGAGGTTTTCTGTGCAGGAGAGCGAGATGAAAGATCTGCGCGCTCAGATGGACAAGAATTTTGCCGGGATCGAGGTCGGCGACCTTTTTCGTTGGAGCCGGACGCTGACCGAAGGTGATGTCGCTCTGTTTGTCGGCGTCACGGGCGATTGCAATCCCTTCCACACTGATTTACTTTTTCCCTTTGCCTTTGAGGAGCGTAAGCGACTATGAAGTGCCCTTTCTGTGGCTTTATCGAGGACAAGGTGGTTGATTCACGAGAATCTCGCGAGGGCGACGCGATTCGTCGCCGCCGCGAATGTTTGCGCTGCGAGCGGCGCTTTACTTCCTACGAGCGCATAGACGAAATCCCTTACATGGTTATCAAGAAGGACGGACGGCGCGAAGCCTTTGACCGCAATAAGGTGATGGCGGGTCTTCTTCGCGCATGCGAAAAACGTCCCGTCCCGTCCTCCAAGCTCGAAGGCATCGTCAACTCCGTGGAAAAGTATGTGCAGGAGTCGTCGGAGCGAGAGCGCCCGACCAGCAAGATCGGCGAGCAGATAATGCGCCGCCTGAAGGAACTGGACAAGGTGGCCTACGTGCGCTTCGCCTCTGTCTATCTCGAATTCGAGGATGTCTCGGAGTTCATGCACGAGCTGAAACATCTTGTGCGTTCACGGCAGGGCGGGCAGGCCACCAAAAGGGCTTAACGGCAGTGACCAAGTGACGAGCGACGAGACAAAAACTTATCAAGGTTCGTCACCTGTCACCCGGCATTGATTTCTTATGATTAAAGCGGCTCTTGCGACGGGGCTTGAACGTCTCGAACTTGAACGATTGCGCGACCGCGTCGGGCGGCTCTTTGACGCGTTGCAGGAGGCGACGCTGACGGACGCTCCGGCTGCACCGGGCGCATGGTCGCCGCCGGTTGACCTGTGCGAGACGGCGGAGGCCGTCACGGTGCGAGTTGAGCTGCCGGGCATCTCAGCCTCTCAGGTCAAGGTCGGCTTGACGGGCACGCACCTGCGCATCTGCGGCGAAAAGAAAAAACGCACGCCACGCACGCGCATTATCTCGCATCTATGTTCTGAGAGAAGCTACGGACATTTCAGCCGCACCGTCCCGCTTCGTTGGACCATAGACGTGCGCGAGGCAAGGGCTGAGTTGGCGAACGGTGTGCTTACGGTTCGTCTGCCAAAAAGAAGAGACCGCCGCGGCGCGGAAATCAAAGTAACGATTAAAGAGAACGATGAGGATGTGAAAGATCAAAAATGAGGTGAGGAAACGTTCTCATTCATCACGGACGAGGGTTCATCCTTCATCATTTAAAACTATGGCTATTATAACCAACACAGAGATCGCAGAAGACCTGGATACAGCCGCTGCCGGCGGCGGGGGCGATGAACAGCAGTTACAAATTCCAAACGAGCTGCCTGTATTGCCGCTGCGCGATATAGTTATCTATCCGTTCATGATCGTGCCGCTCTTCGTCTCGCGCGAAAAATCCATTCGCGCCGTGGACGAGGCGCTTGGCGAGAACCGCATGATCCTGCTCGCCTCGCAGAAGGATTTGGACAAGGAAGAGCCGACCGGCGAAGACCTCTACGGGATCGGAACGGTGGCCGTCATCATGCGCATGCTGAAACTCCCGGATGGCCGCATACGCATTCTCGTTCAGGGATTGGCGCGAGCACAAATCGAATCGGTTGAACCGGGCGGCGAATACCTGCGCGCGCGCCTACAGGTCATACAGGAGACGCCCGCGCCCGAACGCTCTCTCGAAGTCGAAGCCCTGATTCGCAACGTGCGGGCTTCGATGGAGAAGGCGGCCAACCTTGGTAAAAACATCTCACCGGAAGTGATGGCGATCATCGCCAACTTAGACGATGCGGGACGCCTCGCAGACCTCTCGGCCTCGAATCTGGAATTAAAAGTCGAAGACGCGCAGAGCGTGCTCGACATCGCGGATACGACTGCTAGGCTGCGCCGCGTCAACGAGCTTTTGAACAAAGAGATCGAAGTCCTCACCGTGCAGCAGGAGATCAACACGCAGGCGCGCGCCGATATTGACCGCTCGCAGCGCGAGTTCTACCTGCGCCAGCAACTCAAAGCGATTCAATCGGAGTTGGGCGAGGGCAACGAGCTGGCCGAAGAGATCGCGCAGTTTAGAGAAAAGATCGAATCCTCCAAGATGCCAAAGCCGGCGGAGGAAGAGGCGCTCCGCCAGTTGAAGAAGCTTGAGCGTATGCACCCCGATGCTGCCGAGACGGCCACGCTTCGCAACTGGATGGAGATCATGACCGATCTCCCCTGGTCGAAAGCCTCCGTGGACAATCTCGATCTGATCAAGGCAGAACGCATCCTGAACGAAGATCACTACGGGCTGGATAAAGTAAAGGAGCGCATCATCGAGGCGCTCGCCGTACGCAAGCTCAAAGAGAAGCCCAAAGGGCCTATCCTCTGCCTGGTTGGTCCGCCCGGAGTCGGTAAGACCTCTCTGGGCCGCTCGATTGCTCGCGCTCTTGATCGCAAGTTCGTGCGCCTCTCCCTGGGGGGCGTCCACGACGAAGCGGAGGTACGCGGACATCGCCGCACTTACGTCGGCGCGATGCCGGGTCGCATTATTCAGGCGATACAGCAGGCGGGAACGAACAACCCGCTTATCATGCTCGATGAGATTGACAAGGTCGGAGCGGACTTTCGCGGCGATCCCTCGTCGGCGCTTCTGGAAGTCCTGGACCCAGAGCAGAATAATTCCTTCCGCGATAATTATCTCGGCATCACTTTCGATCTTTCGAACGTGATGTTTATGACGACGGCCAACGTGCTTGAGACGATTCAGCCTGCGCTGCGCGACCGCATGGAAGTGATTCGACTGGCGGGCTACACCGAAGAAGAGAAGCGCGAAATCGCGCGTCGCCACCTGCTCTCAAAACAGATGGAAGAGACGGGCATCACCGCGCGCAATCTGCATATCTCAAAAACGGCGATCCTCGCCATCATTCAGCAGTACACGCAGGAGGCAGGACTTCGCCAGCTTGAGCGCGAGATCGGCACGATCTGTCGTAAAGTGGCACGACGCATTGCTGAAGGAAACACGGATGTGGTGCGCGTCACGGTGAAGAATCTTCATGAGTTCCTGCGCGCGCCGAAGATTATGCCGGACGAGATCTTGAAGAAAGATCAGATCGGTGTGGCCACGGGCCTGGCCTGGACGGCTGTCGGCGGCGATGTGCTATTTATCGAAGCCCTGCGCATGAAGGGCAAAGGCAATCTGGTCTTAACCGGACAACTCGGCGAAGTGATGCGTGAGTCTGCTCAGGCCGCATACTCTTACGCCAAGTCGCGCGCCAAGGAACTGGAGATCAACGAGGACGATTTCAGTAACTACGACCTGCACATACATATCCCGGAAGGCGCGATCCCGAAGGATGGCCCCTCGGCGGGTATCACACTGGCGACCGCGATGGTCTCGGCGCTCGCGCAGCGTGCCATCCGCAAGGATGTCGCGATGACGGGCGAGATCACGTTGCGCGGCAACGTCCTGCCCGTCGGCGGGGTTAAAGAGAAAGTGCTGGCGGCACGCCGCGCGCGCGTTTCCACCATCATCCTGCCACAACAGAACCGGCGCGATATGGACGAGGTGCCGAAGGAGCCTTTCAAGGATATTCGCTTCGTTTTTGTGGACAACGTACGCCAGGTTTTCCGAGAGGCTTTAAAGGCCAAGGACGCTCCGCCCACCGCCGCCGGGACGCGCCCGGCGCGGATGCCGCAGGCGGCCAGCGGGCCGAGCCTCCGAGGACTCAGTTAGCCCTAAGTATATCAACAGTTACAGCCTCCAAAAAATCTCCTGTGAGCGGCGCAACCCGTCGCCCACGAGGAGCATCTTTTATTACTGGTGCGAAGCGGTTTTGGTGGAAAATTTAACCGCTTCGCCTTCTATTTAAAGTGGGTATTTGTTTGACACCCCGCGAAACCATGTGATAACCTCCGCAAACTGTGGCTTCAATTCATGCTCACGCATGAAGGCCCTCCAAGCGGAGCCACTTTTAAATAAAGGAACTTTGTTTATAGCCCTCGCGTTCGAGTTTGTGGATGCCGCTCGTGCGACTCTCGTTTGAAGTCGCCAATCGTGGATTCGCTCTAGCTTTTATACTAAGGAGACCGACGATTTTGTTGACCACGAGCTTCCCCCGTTTAATCGCCCGCGCCGCGCTTCTGGTGGCGCTCGCCGCCCCTGCCGCTCTCGTTTCCGCACAGATTCCAACGGGGTCTTCCGCGCGCTCTATCCCTACTGAGGTGGAGGTCGCGGACGTGCGTGCCCAACAGGTTATTGCCAAAGCGGAAGATCATTACAAGAAGGGCAAGCTCAATCTGGACGATAATCGTCGTGAGCAGGCGCGCGATGAGTTCGATAAAGCGGTGGATGTGATCCTCGAATCCGGTATGGATGTACGCGCTAACCAGCGCCTGCAAAACTACTATCTGGAACTGGTCGAGAGAATCTATCGCCTCGAAGTACCCAACCAGCAATACGTCCAACCTGTTCAGGCGGGCGGTCTGCTTGCGAACAACGTTGTGCCCATCTCGACCGGCGGCGGCGGCGAAATCAAGCAGAATCAGGTGATCGCTCAGGTCGGTTTCCGCGAGCAGAAGTTTGAGCCATCGCCGCTTGATGAGTTGAGCAAACTGGTGCTTACGCAGGAAGAGCAGACGGTTAATCCTGAAGACGTTGCCAGCCTTGAGCAGGCCAAGAACGCGATTGATTTCGGCTTCAATACCAATCCGTTGATTCAACAGTTCATCAACTACTATCAGGGCCGCGGTCGCGCGACGATGGAGACGGGCATGCGTCGTTCGGGCCAGTTTATGAAGATGGCGCGCAAGATTTTCCGCGAAGAGGGCGTGCCTGAAGATGTCACATGGCTCGGCCAGGTCGAAAGCGCATGGCGTCCGCGCGCGCAATCCTGGGCTGCCGCATCCGGTCTCTGGCAGTTCATCCCCAGCACGGGCGCAACCTACGGCTTGCGTCAAACCGCATGGGTTGACGAGCGCAACAGCTACGAGAAAGCGACGCGCGCCTCCGCACGATATTTGAAAGACCTGGCACGCCACTACAAGGGTGACTGGGAACTGGCGATGGCCGCTTACAACACGGGACAGGGCAACGTTGATCGCGCCATCTCGCGCGCCGGACGCGCCAACTTCTGGGCCATCTATCCGTACATCGCACAGGAGACGCGCAACTACGTCCCCAACATCCTGGCGACGATCCTGATTGCTAAGAATCCGGAGAAGTACGGCTTCCGCAATATTCGTCCTGATGCTCCGTTGTCTTATGACGTGGTGGAAGTGCCGGGTGCAACCAGCTTGCATCATGTCGCGATGGCGACCGGCATCAGCGTAGACTATATTCGCAGTCTCAACCCGGAGCTGCGTCGCGACGTGACGCCGCGCGGCGAGGCTTATAAGATGCGCATCCCCGGCGGCAAAGCGAATCAGTTTGTCGCTTACCTGAAGAGCATACCCGTAAATCAGCGCGACTCCGCGCCGCGCAGCAACAATGTGCAGATGACCACACTCATCCGCGCTAAAGGTGCTGATGCGCCTGCCGGTAGCAGCCTGATGAAGATCAAGGCGCGCGCAGGTGACACGATTGCCAAAATCGCCGAGCGTTCCAATGTTTCAGCCGATGAAGTTGCGCGCTTAAACGGCATGGCGGTGGATGCCGAGTTGCAGCAAGGTCAGGAGATCAAAGTACCGTCCTCCACGTCCTCCCAGGGCGCGCGACGGCGCGGCGGTCGCTAAAGGCTTGTGGAAAAAGCGTTCGTTCCTCCCAACGAGAACGCCACGCGTAAAACACGCTCGAGCGCGCTTTCATACTTTGCTTGAAAGCGCGCTCGTCTATTTCATCAACCGAAGAGTACGCCGACCAATGCCACTCTGTGGGGTGCTCTTCCCGTTTCTTCAAGGAGCAATCTCACCATGCTCTTTCGCACACAGTCTGCCGCCGTCTACGGTATTGATGCAGACCTCGTTGACATCGAAGTTGATCTCACACCGGCGCGCGGTGAAAGCGACTCGCCCTCTTCCGTAACTATCGTCGGCTTGCCAGACGCCGCCGTGCGTGAATCCCGTGAACGCATCCGCGCCGCAATCACCAACTGCGCTTTCTTCTTCCCCTTTCACAAAACCACAATCAATCTTGCGCCCGCCGATGTCCGTAAAGAGGGAGCGAGCTTTGATCTGCCGATTGCGCTCGGCATTCTTGGCGCGAACGGCGACCTGGGCGACACGGAAAACCTGACGGATACGCTCTCCGTCGGCGAGCTGTCGCTTGATGGGCGCGTGCGACCCGTACGTGGCGCTCTGCCCATAGCGATGCGCGCGCGCGACGCTTCAGTCAAGTACTTGCTCCTGCCCGAAGAGAACGCGAAGGAGGCAGCCGTCGTGGGAGGCGTCAACGTTTACGCCGTCGCTACTTTGCGCGGCGCTGTCGAATTGATCGCGGCCCTGCATTCAAGCAATCCGCCTCAGCCTCTCGTCGTCAATCCAGCGGACATACTCAGCACGGATGAGCATTACCGCGTTGACTTTCGCGAAGTGCGCGGTCAGCTCTCGGCCAAACGTGCGCTCGAAGTCGCCAGCGCAGGCAACCATAATATTCTGCTTATTGGCCCACCCGGCTCTGGCAAGACGATGCTCGCCAAACGGTTGCCGACGATCTTGCCGCCGCTGGAATTCACGGCTGCCCTGGAGTTGACCAAAATACATTCTGTGGCGGGCCTGACGGGGCGTGCCGGTCTGGTGACGGCGAGACCTTTTCGTTCGCCGCATCACACGATCTCGGACGCAGGGTTGATCGGTGGCGGCGCTGTGCCTCGCCCCGGCGAAGTAAGCCTCGCGCATCACGGCGTGCTTTTCCTGGACGAGTTGCCGGAGTTTGATCGCAGCGTCCTTGAAGTCCTGCGCCAACCTCTGGAAGACCAGAAGGTCACGATCAGCCGCGCGGCCATGTCTTTGACCTTTCCCGCCTCGTTTATGCTGGCGGCGGCCATGAACCCTTGTCCATGCGGCTTCTGGAACGACCCGACGCGCGAGTGTCGCTGCACGCCTTTGCAGATTCAGCGCTACGTCGGGCGCATCAGTGGGCCGCTCCTGGATCGCATAGACATACACATTGACGTGCCCGCCGTCAGGTTCCGTGACTTGACGGGCGAGCAGAGCCCGGAGCCGGAAGATTCTGCCAGCATTCGCGAGCGTGTCAGGCAAGCGCGCGAGCGCCAGCTCAAGCGTTTTGCGGGCGAGGGAATTTTCTCGAACGCCATGATGACGCCGCGATTGATCCGCCGTTTCTGCCGCATCGAAGCCGAGAGCGAGCACCTGCTGGAGGTGGCAATGACTCGTCTGGGCTTGTCAGCGCGCGCCTATGACCGTATTCTGAAGGTCAGCCGTACCATCGCTGACCTGGCCGCGTGTGATTCAGTGGGCACGTCGCACGTCGCGGAAGCGGTCGGTTATCGTTCGCTCGACCGCACATACTGGACGTGAGAATCGCGGCCTGCTGTACACGAAAGCGTTGGCGCGGCATACGAAAAAGATTAACTTTTAGTAGAATAAGGCAACGACGCGCGAGAAGCGCCGCATCACAAAAGAGGTGAAAGAGCCCGGCAATCGCCGCCACCGAGGTCTAAGGGGGCGAGAGCAGGCGAGAAGTAAATTTTTCACCGATGATCAAGCGGTCGCGCCGCATGTCGGTTCATCAGCACAATGGAAGAGTACGCCGGGACTTCCGCCGCTCGCCCGAACAAACTGACACGTGACCGCAGCCGAAACCGAGACACCACAGCGCACGGACTACGCGTTAGCGCAAGCAGCTTCAGGAGGCGACATGACAGCCTTCGAGGAGTTGTACTCTCGCCATAATCGCCGAGTCTATTCTCTGTGCCTGAGAATGACGCAAAACGTCTCGGAAGCCGAAGACCTCGCTCAGGAAGTCTTTATCCAGCTCTTTCGCAAAATAGGATCATTTCGCGGGGAATCTGCCTTTACCACGTGGCTGCATCGCCTGACGGTCAATCAAGTCTTGATGCACTTTCGCAAACGCTCAGTGAAGTTAGAGCAGACGACGGAAGAGGGAGAGACTCCCGTACAGGTGGTGGTGGGGACAGCTAATCCGAACCGGATGCCGGTGATGGACCGGATCGCACTGGACAAGGCGATAGG
>JBKKAL010000239.1:0-2542 GCA_046714695.1 Pyrinomonadaceae bacterium | reverse complement strand
GATGTTCACCGCTTTTCTTTATACGAACACCTTATTATCCGCGGCCAGCTTTACAATACAATTTTAAAAGCGCATAGTGAGACCACTGTGCTCCGCCGGTCCCCCTATTCGGCGTTCATGCGCGTAAGGTTCTGCAGCGAACCCTTTACAGGACAACTCGCTGCTCTACTTTTATCCATTGCCAGCAACACAGATTTAGGCGGGTACGCTCAGCGTGATTGAGTGGTATCCCCCCTGCGCCACACTCGCGCCAGTTAAGGCAGGACAAGCCGGAAGAAGCGAGCCGAGGCGAAGTGGCAGGCTGTTCTCGGAGCAGCCAATGAAAACCAAAAAGAAGCGGCTGAATGTCTTGGCATCGTTGGAGTTCGATAATATTTAATGTGGGATTCACCCGCACATTTGATACTAATTTCATAGATTATAAATCCAAGTGTGATATAGTCTTTGACGAATCGAGACCAGCTCACTCCCTTCTCAGCTCCTCTGGAATCTTCCAGTTCACCTGAAGCTCACAGCCAAACCATCTAAGGAGCGAATAATGTCTACACGTCGTTCGTATGTCATTCTGCCAAAACCAACCACTGCTCCCGTGATTACCCGCACTATTGAGCCCGAGATTCTCCCGATCCTGAGTACACAGAAGGGACAAGGCGATAAGCCCATCGTTACCCATATGCACACTTCTCTAAACTGTGATTTCAAGCTTGTGGGAGATGATGGAGCGCGCAGAAGCTTACAACCCTTTGTAGGGTCTGAGGTGTTGAGGGCTCTTTCGGATGTCGTGGGAGGTTCATCAAAGGTTGGGACTTTTAAGCTCTCCAATCCAACATTTTACAAGATCACTTCTAATAAAGATCGGAATAAATAAGATTCTGATTTAGAGAGGGATGAACGTATCTCTTCCTCTCTAATGGAAAGGAGATCACATACTAATGAATAGTCTTAAGATCAAAGAGCGTCAGGTTGGTGACGTAACGGTTTTGGACATGGACGGCAAGATGAGAATCGGCGAAAGTGGCACCGTGTTCTGTAATACGATCCACCGTTTATTGGAAGAGAGCCGGAGGAAGATTCTCTTGAATCTCAAGGGTGTTACCCATATTGACTCAAGCGGCCTCGGAGAGCTTATTGCAAGCTACAATACTCTGCACAAAACGAAATGACAGGTAAAGCTTCTTCATTTGACTCAAAGAGTCCGAGAACTGATGACGCTCACGAAGCTTCTGACTGTCTTCGATGTTTACGAAAGCGAGTCAGAAGCACTCAACAGCTTTAAGAACCTTACCCTGGACCTCGAAGAGCTTCAACCTGTTCTTCAGTAGGAGGCTCTTTTGCATCTCATGTTAATACCTTTCCCGGGGTTCAAGGGCATCTTCGGATGCTGGCACCAGAAGATGAACTATCCTTTCACACTCAATGACGAAACGTACCGCACGTGCATGAGTTGTGGCGCGCGTCGGCAGTTCAACGTGGAGCGAGGTAAGATGATGGGGCCTTACTATTACCCTTCTCCATCTGCTTTGTACTCCCTTCTGCCGCAACAAATCGTCAAAGCCAAACAGTTCACACAGACTAGCGCCTCGGAGCAGAAGCAGAGAACTACTTCGACCACGATTACGGCTTGAAGAACGACCTGACGATATAGGAATGCGGCCACTACAATCGCCGAGCAGAGGAGCCTTTGTCAGTTATTATTAAGCCTCGCGACAATTAAGCGCACCTTGATCTATTCCAGCGCACTTGTGAAACACTTAATTGTGAGTAGGTCAATTATTACCCGGTCAAAGCGCAAACGAAGAAGGAAGGTAAGAGATGAGCCAAATTGAGAATGGTGGGAAGCAGCCGTACGAAGGCTACGTGGCTGTCTACGACGATGCCCGGCGACTTCATGACCGCCTCGCCGTAGAAGGCGTAGAGGTAAGACTACAGTCAGACCTGTTTGAGGCTCAAGGAAAGGCTCTACATCAAATAAAAGAGTTTGCGCGTCTGGGCTTTATGTCCATGCCAAAAGCCTCTGAGGAAGCCTTCGTGCAGCTTTGGCGAAAAGCGTTCCAGTTCGATCCACCACCGCTCAACCAGGCGCTACAGAAAGCGCAATCAGGAGTAAAGGTAAGAGATCTCTAATCAAACTACTATCATCGTGTGCGACGCAGACCGCGCTGCCGGAAACTATAAGGAAGCTTTTGATGACTACAGCAAAGCGTATCGTGCAGCAACACAAAAGTAAGCTTATAAAAACAATGGGTGAACCTAATCTCATCAAACATCGCAACGCTAATGTGACAGATGCGACTCGGCTCTTTAAACGCTACGGGATCGAGGAAGGAGTTAGTCACCTCAATAAGACCCTTGAACGCCGTGTCATTGAACGTACTGCTCAACTCGAAGCGGTCAACAAAGAACTGGTAAAGGAGGTTACTAAGCGCAAGCAGATGGAGGGCGCGTTACGTAACTTGGCACTTATCGATGACCTGACGGGGCTGTACAACCGACGAGGCTTTCTGACCCTTGCTGAACAACAGTGGAAATTGGCACATCGCAT
>JBKKAL010000238.1:0-75686 GCA_046714695.1 Pyrinomonadaceae bacterium | reverse complement strand
TTGATCTCAACGTAAACGGCTGTGATCTCGTGGCCGTTTGAACTCAGGCTGCGCGCGTAATCCAGTGCGGGGAGCACACCGCGGTGGATGCCGGAAACGGGCACGATAATGCGGTGTTTCATCGGGGGCCGTTCGGGCTTCGCGTTACCCAAGGCTAACTGAGCGGCGACGAGTTTGTAGTGACGGCTGATGGCACGAAACATTGCGACGAGGAGCGGGATCAGCACGATCACGGCCCAAGCGCCGTGGGTGAACTTCGTCACCGTGATCACGACGAGCACGATAAAGGTGATGATCGCGCCCACGCCGTTGACGAGGATGGCTAAGAACCAGTTGCCGCCTTTGTCGCGTTCGAGGGCGCGAAGGCGTTCCCGCGCGTGCGTGGCCGCGCTCGGATCGGCGGTGCGGTGAATGCTCTCCTCCGCCTCCTGCTTCAGAATGCGCGCCTTCGCCTCCTCCGTCTTCCGCTCGCGCAGCCAGTGGATGACCATGCCCGACTGTGACAGCGTGAACGAGAGGAAGACCCCTACGGCGTAGAGCGGCAGCATCGCCTGCTCATGCCCCTTGAAGATTGCGATGAGGACGATTGCCAGGACGGCGAGGATGACGACGCCGTTCGAAAAGACCAGCCGGTCGCCGCGGTTGGCGAACTGACGCGGAAGGTATCGGTCGGCTGCGAGCAGGCTGGCGAGGCGGGGAAAGTCCGCGAACGCGGTGTTGGCGGCCAGTACCAGAATGGCGGCGGTCGCCGCCTGAATGCCGTAGTAGAAGACGCCGGAGCCGAACGTGTGCCGCGCCATCGCCGAGACGAGCGTCTCCTCCGATCCCGTCGGGTGCGCGTTCAATTTATAGGCGAGGGCGCCGGTGCCGATGATCAGCACCGTCATGATGACCGACATCATGGTGAGCGTGATGGCGGCGTTCTTCGATTCAGGCTTCTTGAAGGCGGGAATCCCGTTCGAGATCGCCTCCACCCCGGTCAGCGCTGTACAACCGGCTGCGAAGGCGCGCATCAGCAGCCAGAGCAGTGCCCCGCCGGTCAGGGCGCTGTGCGTCACCGTCCCCACGGACTGATCGAAGTGAACGTTTTCGGCGGCGGGCACAGGCATGGTCTGTCCCGTCGTGTAATAACGAAAGAAGCCGACGGCGACGAGCGCCAGCATCGAGAGGATGAACAAATAAGTCGGCCCGGCGAAGATCGCGCCCGACTCGCGCACCCCGCGCAGGTTAATCAGTGCAATTAAGATCACGATGACGATGCAGAGCGCCACCCGGTGATCGTGCAGAAAATCTAAACGCGTGCCCTGCGTCGCCGACGTGATGGCGGCCACGCCTGCCGAAACAGACACAGCCACCGTCAGGATATAATCAACAAGCAATGACGCTCCGGCGACAAGGCCGGGCTGCGTCCCCAAATTATCCTTAGCGACGATGTAAGCTCCGCCGCCCGATGGGTAAGCATGAATGGTCTGGCGGTACGACAGGGTAAGTATCGCCAACAGGATCGTAATCCCGATGACGATAGGCACGAGATTACCGATGGCTAAAGACCCGGCGGCCAACAGGACAAGCAGGATCGCTTCCGTCGAGTAAGCCACCGACGAGAGCGCGTCGGAAGAGAAGACTGCCAGCGCCGTCTTCTTGTTCAACCGCTCGTGTTGAGCCTGCTCGCTCGATATAGGATTGCCGACTAAGGTGCGTTTTAAAGATTTCCACATCTGACGAAAGATTCTCCCCGGTCATTTGCCAAACCAAAGGGCACGGAAGCGCGCAAGCCTTCCGTGCCCTAATCAGAAAATCCGGTCGCGGCGTTGCCCTTCTCCACAAGCCTGCGGGGTTAGCTGACGGGCTCGGACAGAAGAAGTGTCCTACGTGAAAACTCAATCGTCTCTTCACGATGCGCCCCGTGTTCCGCAAGACTTACTTGCCGGAACGTTGGTTCCCCCGTGTTACTCCTCCTTTATGGGGAGCAACTTCGGCAGACAAATTGTCAACAATCAAATACTACTCTCACGCGCGTAAGGAAGGCATAAAAGGTTCATAAGAAGTTTATAAAGAGCGAGAGAGTTCAAGCCGCAGGCGTTCCCTACAGCCTAAGCGTGGCAGCAATCGGCGGTGCGGCTGCCCTTAACTAGCGCCGTGGGGCAATGCATTCCTTCCGTTCAGTCGTTATAATCCGAAGAGCCGCAAATCAGATTTTTCGTTGATCATTTGTGAGATTGATTCAAATAACTGGAGCCTATTGATAATGATTGATTTCGAGAGGACGCCGGCCGATTACAAGCACTGGAAGCTGAGTGTTGAGGGAGCCGTCGCCACGCTTTCGATGGATGTGCAGGAGGATGAGACGCTGGCCGAAGGGTACAAGCTCAAGCTCAATTCCTACGACCTGGGAGTTGATATTGAGCTGGCCGACGCCGTTCAACGCCTGCGCTTCGAGCATCCTGAAGTCCGCGTCGTCCTCATCGGCAGCCTCAAACCCAGAATCTTTTGTGCAGGCGCAAATATCTACATGCTCGGCACGTCGTCGCATGCATTTAAAGTCAACTTCTGTAAATTCACTAACGAGACGCGCTGCGCCATTGAAGACGCAAGCGCTCATTCCGGCCAGCGATATGTCGCGGCCTTGAACGGCACGGCATCAGGGGGCGGCTACGAGCTGGCTATTGCCTGCGATGAGATATACCTGGTGGATGACGGCAACTCCGCCGTCTCTTTGCCCGAAGTCCCGCTGCTCGGAGTGCTGCCGGGAACGGGCGGCTTGACGCGCCTCGTTGATAAACGGAAAGTGCGTCGTGATCGGGCGGATGTTTTTTCCACTCTGGCCGAAGGGCTCAAGGGCAAGCGCGCCACGGAGTGGGGTCTGATTGACGGCTACTTTCCGACAAGCAAGTTTCAGGACTCCGTCAACGCGCGCGTCGAGGAAATCCTCAAAGAAAAGGAACAGAAGAATGCCGGTACGGGGATCAAGCTCAAACGGCTGCAAGTAGAAGCGAGCGCAGAGGGGCGCGAATATAAGTACGTCGGCCTGAAGATCAACCGCGAAGCGCGCTATGCGGATTTGACCGTGCGCGCCCCTGAGCCGGGCAGCATGCCCGCGACTATTGAAGAGATCGAGGAGATCGGCGACCAGTACTGGCCGCTTCAGGCTTATCGAGAATTGGACGACGCGCTGCTGCACCTGCGCATCAACGAATTGGAGACGGGCCTTGTCTGTCTGCGCACAAAGGGCGATATTGAGGATGTCCTGTCGGCAGATAAAACTTTAGTCGCCAACCGAGACCACTGGTTAGTTCGCGAGATCATCTTATACATGGCGCGAGTGCTCAGACGGCTTGATTTGACGGCGAAAAGCATTTTTGCACTCATTGAGCCGGGCAGTTGCTTCGCCGGAAACTTGCTTGAACTGGCTCTCTCAGCCGACCGCACCTATATGCTCAACTCGCCGGACGCGGCGGTCGGGGTTGCGACGAGCGAGTTGAACGCAGGCGCGCTCTTGATGAGCAACGGCTTGACCAGACTGCAATCGCGCTTCCTCGCGACGCCGGAAAAGGTTCTTGAGGCGCTTGAGCACGAGGGGGCATTCGATGCAGAGGAGGCCGAAGAGGCCGGACTCGTCACGTTCGCACCCGATGATCTGGACTCGGAAGACGAGATTCGCGTCGCCATCGAAGAGCGAACATCGCTCTCGCCGGACGCGCTGACGGGGATGGAAGCATCGCTCAGATTCGCCGGGCCGGAAACGCTCGACACGAAAATTTATGGCCGCCTGACGGCATGGCAAAACTGGATTTTCCAGCGCCCGAATGCCGTCGGCCCGCACGGCGCGCTGACCAATTACGGTAAGCCGACGCAGGCGCAGTTCGATTACAAGAGAACATAGAAAAGCAAGGATGTAGTAACAACAGTGAAGAATGAGAGAGCTATGTTCGACTTAACAGTTTCATCATTCATCTTTGCTCCTGGAGGGCTTGATGCAGTTATACGAACGCATTCCTAATAACGTTAATCTGTCAGAAGACAAAAAACTCCAGCGCGCGCTGGAGAAATGGCTGCCCAGTTATCTTGACTGGTGGCGCGAGATGGGCCCTGAAGGATTTCAGAACAAGGATGTCTATCTGCGTACTGCCGTCAGCGTCGAGCCGGAAGGCTGGGCACATTTCGATTATATAAAGATGCCGGATTATCGCTGGGGGATTTTCCTAAAGCCCGCCGACCCGAACGCTCGTGTAGGCTTCGGCGATAACTTTGGCGCGCCCGCTTATCAGGAAGTGCCGGGAGAGTTTCGCAATGCGCTGCGCCGCATCATCGTGACGCAGGGCGATACGGAGCCCGCCTCTGTCGAGCAGCAGCGCGAGCTTGGAAAGACATGCCCCTCTCTCTATGATCTGCGCAATCTCTTTCAAGTGAACGTCGAGGAGGGCCGACACCTGTGGGCGATGGTCTATCTGCTGCAACGCTACTTCGGGCGCGACGGGCGCGACGAGGCCGATGCGCTGCTTGAGCGCCGCAGCGGCAACCCTGACAAGCCGCGAATACTGGAAGCCTTTAACCAGCCCTGCGACGACTGGCTCAACTTTTTCTGCTTCACGATGTTTACGGATCGCGACGGCAAGTACCAGCTCGCGGCCCTGGCCGAATCCGGTTTCGAGCCGCTGGCGCGCACCTGCCAGTTTATGCTCACGGAAGAGGCTCATCACCTCTTCGTCGGTGAGACGGGAGTGGGTCGCGTCGTCAAGCGTACAGCCCGGTTGATGAAGGAGAGCAAGGATGGCGAAGTGCGTGAGAGCGGCGCCATTCCGCTCGATATTATTCAGCGCTACATAAATTTCTGGTTCAGCTATTCGCTGGACCTCTTCGGCGGCGAGATCAGCTCCAACGCCGCAGACTTTTTCGCGGCTGGTCTCAAGGGCCGTTATAAAGAGCAGTCTCAATACGAAGAACACACCGCAGCCAACGGGACTTTCACATTGATGGTGGTCGAGGACGGCCAGGTTGTGCCGCGCGAAGTACCTTTGCGCAATGCGCTCAATGAGGTGCTGCGCGGCGAGTATGTCAAAGACTGCGAACGCGCCATGACGCGCTGGAATAAATTCATCGCAGACGAAGGGCTGGATGCTCAGCTCTATCTTCCCAGCACACGCTTTCAACGACACGTCGGAGAGTTCGCCGGTCACTCTTTCGACATTCACGGTAATCTCATCACGCAGGAGGAATTCGAGCGGCGCAGAGACGAATGGCTGCCGACGATTGAAGATCGCGAGTACGTGCGCAGCCTTATGCATCCCGTGACCGAACCCGGCAAGATCGCCAGTTGGATCGCGCCGCCCGCCGCAGGCATCAAGGGCAAGCCCTTCGAGTTTGAGTACGTAAGGCTTTAACAGGAAGCTCGATTGCCATTACGCAATCGGATTTCCATCATATCTACGAAGAAACGGCTACCGGGATGGTGGCCGTTCTTTTTGTGAGCTGCCTGAAGTTGAGTTAGACGGCCACCGCCCCGGTATGAACGGCTCGCAGAGTGGCGATCAGTTTCGGGAGGTCTTCGCGCGTGAAAACAGGAATGTCGCGGGTCAGGCCGCCTGTGGCAGATGTCTCCTGCCATGAGCTGAATTTTTCGCGCGTGATACTCGCGTCCAGGCCTTCGTCAAATAGATAAAGAGCATCGGCCTGGGCCAGCGCGCGGCGGGCTGATGGTTTGATCTGCGCCACTTCGGGGCGTGCGACTAAGATTGTGAAATCAGCCTGGATGAATTGTCTAAAGCTCGTGCCTTCGACAAGGACGCCAGGCGTTACGACACGCGCAAGCGCAAAATTTATTCCCTGCTCGACCTGCTCATCCGTGACGATGACCCAGTGAACATTGGAGGCTCCCGCATCCCAGTAGCGTCCTGTATCCTTGCCCGTTTTATATGTCTCGTCGCGCCCGGAACGGATCACCGGCTCGTCCCGCAGCAGATGACTCACGCAACAGGCGTGCGCGCTCTTGCCGCAGGAGCGATAATGCCCGCGAGTCATCTTGATGGCTTCCCATCCGGGGAAGGCGCTCAGCAGCTCGCACATCAATGTGGTCTTGCCGACGCCGGACGCAAACCCACCGACGGCAAAGGTGATGCGAGTCATATAATTTGATACTCCGTGATAAACCTTTATGCTTGTCGTGGCTGATAAGTAGTATAGATGCGCTCACGCCGGGCTGTGAAGCGCCGGGGCGAGGATGATCCGATGAAAGATGATGTTGAGACCGAGCGAGCCGAGATGCTTCGTCGTATTGGCGAAGTCATCGAACGGCATACTGAAGCGATGCTCCATTACGCTTCGACTGAAGAGGCGGCGCATCAATGGATGGCAGCGGGCTTTGAAGATGCGGAAGAGGTTGACGAATGGCTCGCAGCTCGTTGTTTTAACGCCGAGGGCGCGCGCGCTCTGGAGATGGCAGGCATCACTCCGGATCAGGCCGCCAGCGTCACGCGTGCCGGGACGGCCTCTTATGAAGAGACGATTGGCTACAAGATAATCAAAGGCGATTTGAGTATTGAAGAGGCGCGAAGAATCATCACCAGCGCCTTCTGGAACTCTTAGGAAGATGAACACAAAAAGTGCGCCGACGCCCTGATCGGGGCTCCTTTATCAACGCTCTCTCTTGATGATTTTACGGAACTTGCGTTTGACCATTTCACGCTTGAGCGATGAGAGATGATCAATAAAAAGCAGCCCGTTGCAATGATCCGTCTCGTGAACAAGGCATCGGGCCGTCAATCCTCTGCCCTCCACCTCGAACTCCTGCCCGCGCAAGTCCTGCGCGCGCATCCGCACATGATCGGGTCTGCTGAGAGGAGCGCCGATGCTGGCGACCGAGAGACAGGCTTCGTCTCCGTTCTGCTCGCCCTCGGCGCTCAGGATCACGGGATTGGCCGCGACGATCTTCGTATCTTCGCAATCCATCACGAACAATTGAAGCGAGAGGCCGACCTGCGGCGCGGCAAGACCGACGCCGTGCGCTGCGTACATCGTCTCGAACATGTCGGAGACAAGCTTTTCCAGCGCGCCGTCAAATCGCTCGACTGCCGCGCCGACCTGTCCGAGCACGCTCGCCGGATAACTCACGATGTTCAGGAGTGCCATCAGTTTGAACCTTAATTAATACGCAATGAATGCCCTTATTGCTTACTCAGTCTCAGTGCGATTTTGTTCGCCAGCCTCTTTAATCCAGACAGTTTTGATATTAACAAACTCGCGTACGCCGTTGACGCTTAGCTCGCGCCCGTAACCTGAATGCTTGACGCCGCCAAAGGGCAGGCGCGGATCGGACGCGACCATCCCGTTAATAAAGACCGAACCGGCTTCGATCTCTTCGATAAATCGCGACTGTTCCTCTTGATCATTTGTCCACACGCTTGAGCCCAGGCCGAACACCGTGTCGTTGGCGAGGCGGATCGCCTCCTCTACATCGCGCACGCGAAAGAGCAGCGCGACCGGCCCGAACAGCTCTTCGCTGTAGGCTGGCGAATCCAAGGGGATGTCCGTGATGACCGTCGGCGCATAGTAATTGCCCTCTCCTTCGAGACGATGACCGCCCGTCAGGACTCGCGCCCCGGCCTCGACAGTTTCCCTCACCTGCTCGTCTAGATCTTCGAGAACATCGGCGGTCGCCAGTGGGCCAATATCCGTCTCCTCCTCCAGGGGATCGCCGACGCGCAGCGCCTGCATTCCCTCGACGAAGCGGCGCTCGAATTCCTCATAGATACTATCGGCGACGATAAAACGTTTGGCGGCGATGCACGACTGACCGTTGTTGATCGTACGGGCCTTGACGGCCGTCTTTGCAGCTTCATTCAAGTCGGCGCTCGGCATGACGATAAACGGGTCGCTGCCGCCAAGCTCAAGCACAGTCTTTTTTATCCGCTTGCCCGCACGGCTCGCAACATGGCTGCCCGCCGCCTCGCTGCCCGTCAATGTCACGGCGCGGACGCGCTCATCATCAATCAATCGCTCAACCATATCAGAGCCGATCAGCAGCGTTTGAAAAACCCCTTCGGGAAAGCCTGCTCGGCGAAAAATATCTTCGATGGCAAGCGCGCAGTGCGGCACATTCGAGGCGTGTTTGAGAAGGCCTACGTTGCCGGACATGAGCGCGGGGGCGGCGAAGCGAAAGACCTGCCAGAAGGGAAAGTTCCAGGGCATGACGGCGAGCACAGGCCCGATGGGTTGATAGCGTATAAAGCTGCGCGCGGCGTTTGATTCAACGATCTCGTCAGCGAGAAAACGCTCGGCCCATTCGGCATAGTAGCGACAGACCCACGCGCATTTCACAACCTCCTCGCCCGCCGCCTTCACAGGCTTGCCCATCTCCATAGTCATCAGTCGAGCGAGGTGAGGCTTTTCCGTTTCGAGAATCTCAGCGGCGCGCGTCATGGATCGCGCACGCTCGGCAAAGGTCGTCCGGCAATGTTTATTGAATGCTTGGATTGCGCGTGCGAGCTTCTGCTCGATCAAGGCATCGGAGAGCGGCTCGAATGAGCGAAGGGTTTCGCCGGTCGCGGGGTTAATGCTTGCTATCGCCATCTTGTCAAACCTCTTGCTTCTTCGGGTTCATCCAGCGTTAAGGGATAAGAACAATCTTGCCGTATGCGCCACCCTGCATGACCGCTTCATGCGCGCGCGCGGCATCGGCGAGCGGCATCTCCTGTCCGACGACGGGGCGCAATGTGCCGTTCTCAAGTCCTGCGACGAGCGCCGCGTGGACGCCCCGCAGCTCAACGGGCGGCGTGTTCAAAAGGGACATACCGAGAATGCTGGCGTCGCGGCCCATGGCATCACGCGGATTGATCTCGACCGAGCCACGATTGCCGATCACGACGACGCGACCCCCTCGCGCCAGAACCGGCAGGTCGTGTCCCAGGTTGACGTTGGCGAGCATCTCCAAAACCACATCAACGCCGCGTCCCTCTGTAAGCTTGACGACCTCGTCAAGATAACCGGGCGCGTGATGATCGAAGACATGATGCGCGCCCTGCTCTATGACTAAGCGACGGCCTTCGTCCGTCCCGCCTGTGCCGATGACGATCAGGCCGAAGGCGCGCGCTAATTGCACCGCTGCTATCCCGACGCCGCCCGTTGCGCCGTGCACAAGCAACGTCTCTCCGGGCATAGCACGCGCGCGACCGAAAAGCGCGCGATGGGCCGTCGCGTAAGGAACATTAACCGCGGCCCCCTGAGAGAAGGTGATGGATGACGGAACAGGAAAGACCTGAGACGCATCACACAGCGCCAGCTCCGCATACGCGCCGCTAATGGTCCCGGACGTATAAACGCGGTCTCCTACATTGATGCGGCGCACGTTCATCCCCGTCGCTTCGACGACGCCAGCCGCATCCATGCCCGGCGTGTACGGCAGCGCGGGCCTGCTGGCATGAAGCCCTGATCGGATATAGGCGTCAACCGGATTGACACCGGCAGCGGCGACGCGCACCAGGACCTGTTCCGAGCCCTGTAAAGGATCGGGCACTTCTTCCAAACGCATGACGCCGGGCGCGCCAAACTCATGCACACGAATGGCCTTCATATGATCGTCTCCTCTTTTTGCCCTTTCGGAATGTTCCTATACTTTAAGCATCTGTCGGATAGTTTGCAAAAGTCTGGCGATAAAAGCTCACAGATATTTTCACTCGGCAGTACTTATGATTTTCCGGTTGCCCGTCAAAAAAATCTGAAGTTTACGAAGACATCACTCCGAAGGTTGTTTATCGTCTGCTTTCGTAGCTAAGATCATCTGTATGTCATTAGCCCAGGGGGTCTTGATGTTTGCCGCCGCCTTTGTCGCAGGCGGGATCAATTCAGTCGCGGGGGGCGGCACGCTCATCACCTTTCCCGTGCTGCTCTGGCTCGGTCTGGACCCCAAGGTGGCGAATGCGACGAGCACAGTTGCGCTGTGGCCCGGATTGTTCGGCGGTCTCTTTGGCTTCAGACGCGAGATCGGTGACAGCCGTTCATATCTATTATGGCTGGGGGTGACGAGCGTGGTCGGCGGCGGCTTTGGAGCGTGGCTGCTGATCCTGACTCCATCGCAGACGTTCGCGCGGCTCGTGCCCTACCTGATTCTTTTCGCCACAGCGTTATTCACCTTTCAAGAGCCGATCAGCCGCCGCCTGCGATTGCCTCAGCCGTCGTCGCCGCCCACTGGGACGAGATGGTGGATCGGCCCAATCCTGATTCAATTCTTCTCTTCGGTTTACGGCGGATACTTCGGAGCGGGAAACGGCATACTGATGCTCGCCTCATTGGGCCTCTTCGGCCTCACGGATATTCACCGTGCGAACGGCGTCAAGAATTTTCTGGGAATCTGCATCAACAGCATCGCAGTGCTGGCCTTCGCTCTGTCCGGCCTTGTCTATTGGCCCAACGCGCTCTTGATGACGGTCGGCGCGCTGGCGGGCGGCTACTACGGTGCGAGCGCGGCGCGGCGTCTCGGGCGCGTCTTCGTTCGCCGCATGGTCGTCATTATTGGTCTGGCGATCGGCATCCTCATGCTCTGGCGCATCGGCTGAAAGGACACGATCAAAGGCTATTTGCCCGCCTTTTACGCTTCAAGAAACCCGTTGACATCAGTTACTGACAGGTATATTGTGCGCACGCTTTATTTCTTTCTCTGACGCGCTCACTTTAGCGATCTAATGTGACCTCACGTCAGCCGTAACCCAATCGCTCTAACTCTCAGACCGGCGACAAAGTCTTCGAGTGCGAAATCCTGACCTCGCGTTTCAAAGATGAAAGGAGAAGGAGATGGCTAGACTGATATTTGGCGGCTTGATCGCCGTCATTCTGTTAGCGCTTTATGCTTATTCGATGGCGGTCTCAATTCAGATGACCCTGTGCATAGTTCACGGCCCATGCTCGCCCGACTCCAAAGAGCTTAACGAAGGTATAATGACAGTCCTGAATCTGGTTGGCGGGCTTGTCTCTGCTCTTGTCGTGGCAGAGTTGGCTGTAACACCGCCTGGGGACGCGCCATCCGGGCGATCATTAAGTATTGATGTGCCGGCGGCCACCAAGAAAGTCAGAACGATAATAACTTTCATCTACATCCTCGTGTGGGTGATTTGCGGCGTCGCGGCGCTGTATATAGGCTATCTGAAATATCCCAATGTGGTTCCGGCCCTGACCAACGCTGCAAAATCATGGCTCGGTCTTGCTGTCGCAGCCGCTTACTCCTACCTCGGAGTCCAACAGCGACAGCAGGGTGGGGGTTAGGGTTGTGTCACTGTAATTTCCCGGTACAAATCGGACGATCAACCTGTGAGGCTCTGGCTAAGGTATTTAGGCTTTACCTGAAAATCGGAGCCGTCGAGCACATGCTCTCTCCGTATGGTCTCTACTCTTGTCGTCCGTCCTATGTGACGTTCAAGTGTAAGCCTTACTTTTCGCCCAACTCAATATCTTTACCTACGAGCGCCCGTGCGATCTCGCCCGCGACGCGCGCGTTATTTTCCAGAAGCGCGATGTTTGCCCTAAGCGTCGCCCCATCGCTCAATTCTCCCAGACGCCTTAGCAAAAACGGCGTCAACTCGCGCCCGCCGATCCCGTTACTGTTTGCTTCCGTGAGAGCGCGGTCGAGTGCGTTCTGCAAGACGCTGGCCGGAACTTCATCGGGCGCGGGCACGGGCACTGTAATTAGGATAGAGTTTTTGGTGCCGAGAGCGTGACGCGCTCTGGCATACCTGACCGCATCCACGGGCGAATCAGCGCGCGCGTCTATGGCAAGACCGCTAGCGCTTGAATAGAAGGCAGGCATCTCATCGCAGCCGTAGCCGATGACAGTGATGCCGTAAGTCTCCAGCCATTCGCGCGTCGCCGGAAGATCGAGCACGATCTTTGCCCCTGAGCAGACGACCATAATGGGAGTGCATGCCAGTTCCGGCAAGTCTGCCGACACGTCCGGCAAATTTCCGCGATGAACGCCGCCGATGCCGCCAGTGGCAAAGACCTCTATGCCCGCCTGGTTGGCGATCCAGATAGTCGCGGCGACTGTCGTCGCGCCATCCCACTCGCTGGCGACCGCTACCGCAAGGTCACGACGACTGATCTTATGAATGAAATCGCTCGCAGCGAGGTGCTGCAATTGCTCTGCGTCCAGGCCGACGTGAATCTTACCTTTGAGGATAGCGATGGTGGCCGGAACAGCGCCCGTCGAGCGCACGATCTGTTCGAGACGAAGGGCGGTCTCAAGATTTAGTGGACGCGGCAGGCCGTGAGCGATGACGGTTGATTCGAGCGCCACCACGGCGCGTCCTTCGGCCAGCGCTTCTTCAGCCTCAGAGCTAACGATAAAGATGTCGTGGTTTATCATTACAAAGGCAGTGAAAAGTTATGAGTGACAAGATAAACACGTCTTGTTTTTACTCATCACTTCTCATTCGTCACTGCTTTTCAAGCCTTGGCGGCGCTTCTTGCTTTTGCTCGCTTACCTTTCGTTTTCCCTTTCCTTTCAAACTCGCCGGGACTCTTCTCGCCTTTTTCTTTGGCGTCAGGATCGCCCGCTTCAGCCGCAGCATTTTCAATCTCGGAATTGATCTCGCCTCCGATGAGTATCGCCGCGCCCGTCAGGTAAAACCAGAGCATCATGATAATCAATGCGCCCAAGGATCCGTAGGTCGCGCTGTATGAATCGAAGAAGTGCAGATAGAGGCGAAAGGCGAAGGAGACCAGTAGCCACAACGCGACGCCGATGACAGAGCCCGGCGATACCCACTTCCAATCCTGATCTTTCAAATCCGGAGCGAAGTAGTAGATAAGACTGAAGGCCAGTAGGATAAAGAGCAGGACAATCGGCCACTGCACGATCTTCCAGGTAAGCGTGAAGACCTCACTGAAACCGTAGCTCGCCGCCAGAAGGTCTGCAATCTTGCTGCCGCCGAAGATCAACGTGAGTGCGGTGAGGATCAGCACAGCGAGCGACATCGTCAAGCCGACGGTGATGAGCCGTGTTTTCCACCACGGGCGCGTCTCTTCCACATTATAGGCGATGTTAAGCGTTTGACTGATCGCGCCCATGCCGTTCGATGCCGCCCACAGGGCCGCGAGGATGCCGAACGACAGCTTGCCGCCACCTTTTTGTTTGCTGATCTCCTCAAGGGTCGTCTGGACGAGGGCGACGGCCGAGGACGGCATCACCTGGCCCAGATAGCCGAGCAGACTAACGCGTAGCTTCGATCCCGTCTCGGCAAAGTAGCCGAGCAGCGTCACCAGCACAATCAGCAGCGGAAAAAGGGCGAGCAGAAAATAGTATGACAATTGAGCGGCGCGGCCGAAGACATCATCCTTGTTGATCTCTTTCCAGATACGCCCTGCGAGGCCCTTCCACGTTAACCCGCCCAATGTCCATAATGATGCCATCAATACTTTCCCCTTGCGTCCGATTTTCCGACGGCAATTTGCTCTTCCAGAGACATACAGCAAGCCAGGGGCCGCTTTACCGAGCATGTCAAAAGCTTCGAGATAGATAGCCAGCAGCTCGTTCAGCCGCCTGCTCCGTTATCCTTTTCAAGCGTGAAGAAATTGCGTATGCGGCGCAGCAGGTCTCCCTGTGCGTGAAGCAGGCGCAGCCGCTTGGCCTCTTCGTTAAGACCTTCGCGGACGGCCTCCAGCTCAACGCGACGCCTGGCGAGGATGTGCGAAATATCCTCGGCGATTTCCGGGCGGCTGGCGAGGATGTCATTAAAGGCATCCTTGTCGAGGCGATAACATTCCACTTCGGACATGGCGATGACGGTGGCCGTGCGTGGCTCGCCCGTCATCAAGCCCATCTCGCCGAAGAAATCGCCCCCCTTCAGCGTCGCCACTTTTTCGCTCAGAGGGCTCCCATCAACATTGATGCGAACTTCCGCTTCGCCTTTGGTCATGATGTAGAGCCAGTGCGCCTTTGCGCCCTGTCGTGTCATCGCCTCGCCGCGCACGAACGGAGCTTCGTTCATACGCAGGGCCAGTTCCTGCCGCTCCTCCTCCGTCAGGGTATGAAACAGCTCGACGCGTTGCAGTGCCTCGACGCGCGCTTCCAATTCCTCGTTGCGCTTGCGCTTGCGGCGCGACTCGTCCTCTTCTGTGACGAAGAGCGAGTGCGCGGGAATCGAGAGCGGAATATCTACGCGGCGCAGGGCGAAAAAGATCCGCTGGCGCACGATGGAATCGGTCGGGTCTGTCAGCGCCAGATCGGTCAGCCAGTAGCGGGCCGCATAGGTCGCGTAGCTCTCTTTGAAATCCATCATCAGGCAATGCGGCGCGGGCTCGCGCGCGATGTTCGGGATTGGCTCGGCGCACAATGCCGCTTCGACCGCCTCAATCACGTCCGTCGGCGCATAGCGAAAGTCCACGTTGAAATAGACCCACTGGCGATGCTGGCGCGGCGCTCCGTCGCGTCGTCCGAGCAGGATCACCTGCCCCTTCATCAGGATGCTGTTCGGAACTACGACCGTGTCCCAGTTACGCGTCTCGATAGAGGTCTGCCGCCAGCGAATCTCTTTGACCTGTCCCTCCTGCTGGTCTATGCGCACCCAGTCGCCGACAGAGATCGTGCGCTCCATTTGCAGAGCCATGCCGCCCATCACATTGCCGAGCGTATCCTGCAAAGAAAAGCCGATGATGGCCGTGATGACGGCGGAGGTGGCGACGATGCCGGAGAGGTCAACGCCGTGCCGGGCGAGCAGCATCAGGGCGATGATGATATATGCGAAGGCGACCAGCAGGTCGCGCATGATACGCGGCGGCTTGAGCCTCGCGGCATCCATCAAGACATCGAACAGGAGCACGCTGCCCATCGTGATGATCGCGATGCTTTCGATCATCCGCGCGGCCCACGTAACCCAGCGAAATGCGCTGCCCTGCTTATCGCCAAGATTAGGGTCGAAAAGCAGACCGGCTATCAACAGCCCGGCGAAGGCGAGCGCAAACATCAGCAGAGCTGTGCGTATGCGTCGGCGTTCGTTGGGGACGACGAAGAAGAGAATAAACGAAGAGACAATAAAAGCAGCCAAAACCCAGAAAAAGGTTTTGTTGCTCATGCCCGCTGCATTTAAAACGTGTTGCCAGTAAGAGCCCACTGTATTATCGCGTTCCTCTGAGTCCCAAATTGGATCGCTACTAGAGAGCGGTCGAGAAGAATTCGCGGCGCATTGTATTCCTCAGTAGTACGTATTCTCAACTCGCCCGCACACGATTCGCACACTACGGGACGGAAAGTGTTTTGTCTAGTATGTATTAGTGTGGACAAGCATACCATCCCAACCCTGATATGAAGCCGCATCTCTGACCTTCTGGCCGTGCCAGTGTCAGTGCAGCAACGAGCGTGGAGTCGAAGAGAAGCGGCTGATTTCAGATAAGATCAACTCCTGTGTAGCGTGCGATGTGAAAAGGAAGATGGAGAAGTTCCTATATCGAGGTAGAATGCTGCCGATTAAGGAAAGATTATGGACTTTCTTAAACTCCTCAGTAGTCTGGAAGAGCTGGTTATTGAGGTCGCTCTCTGGATCATTCTGCTTCCCCGGACGCTTTTCAGCGTCATCTTCACTCCGGTGAAGCTCGCCAGGTACTTCGATCGGACTCACGCCATTCCGCTAAAGGAGCGAGACGATGAGTATCTTTCTCCAGTCCTGTTCTGGCTAATCCTCGGTCCCGTGTCACTGATAATCATCTTCATGTTGCAGGATCAAAAGGCTCTTGCGCTTTACGGAGCCAGCGCCAGTGAGCGTATCGTTATAGCAGCTCTAATGCTGCTCGGCCCACCCCTGGGATTTGCTCTGGCTTCAGTGGTGGTGCGGCGCGAGTCGGTTTCCAGGCGCTCGCTCGGTCGGCAATTTGCTTTGCAGTGCTACTTTAATGCGCCGATGGCATTTCTCTTTGTAATATCCCTTCCCTTCCAAAAACGATTCGAAGACACTTTAGTCGGAGCTGCTGCAACAGGCATAGTAATCATCGGGGGGGTGTGGCTTTTGATCACAGAATTTCGTGTTGCCAGGCGCGAGTCGGAGGTTGAACGCGCTGTCGTTTCTGCGGCCCTGGGGTGCGGCTTCGCGCTCCTGCTCTTTTTTTTGATAGGCTTCACGATTATGTTTGCGTTGTTTCTTGGCGGTCGCTTAACGCTCTGAAATAAACAGGGGTGTGGGTTGTCAATAAAAAGACAAGGGGCGGGGCGTTTGTAAGGATGGCCCGCACCTCTTTGTTCAAAACCTGCTCGACGCCTGAAGCGGAGCACATTGGCCTCGCGCCGCCCCTTATATATCAAACCCGTGATTCTTTCAGGGGAGCGGCTCAAAAGCATTTTGAGTGAGATCAAATCTGTGTACGAGTTGAATCTTAAACAGAAGTTATGGGCGCAAGCTGCGTGAGAGAAAAGCTCAACTTGATTGTGGGGTTTTCCAACCTTTCGCCAGGCAAAGCACCGCAAGATCATTGACACATCCCTTCCGGTGGATGTACAAGCAATTTGCTATTGCCAATCCCGGTTTCCTGTAAGGAGAGGAATTGTTCATGAAGAAAATCAGCAGAATCATGGTAGGACTGAGCGCACTCCTGCTTATCACACTGGCCACCGTCATAGCTACACCCAGGTTAACGGCAAAGAACCTGAGCGTCGACTCGAAATATAGGGTCTTTTGTGCCGATAATAAAATAGAGGTCGAGCAACGTACCGTTGAGCAACAAAAGAATGCGCGCGGCTCAAATGTCTGTATGCTAGCTGAATTCGATTACGTCTCAGACGCTGACAAGTACGCTGAGGAACACGGCGGCAAAGGCTCCGAGTGCAAGTGCCAATAGAGCTGGTGGATAACTAACTTGCCCTGGTTAATAAAGGTGCTAACAGCGAGGCCGCCAACGTCCTCACCACGTCAGCGGCCTGCTAACGCGGGGGCGAATCTTTAAACGTTCCAAACTTTTATGTCGTTGAAAGTGCGCCCGGCCTGCCTGGCGGACTGTTTTTATGGAGTTTTGACAGTAGGGGATGCTGGACAGGATAAAAGAAATAAGATATTTATGAGGAGTCACAGGCTTCCGTGATTGTCTTGCGGCGCGCCGCCGCGTCGCCGGTTATCAAAGCGCATTCGAAACTTCAAACTCTCATCTTTCTGAATCTCAGATCGAGAATACCGGGCCGAAGAAGTTTATTGCTCTCCGTATTATCAAAGGGGAAATGTACGATCATGCAGTTTCGCTCTCGCCGCCTCGCTGTAATTGTGCTTCTATCGATTGCGCTGCTGGCACCAGCATTCTCCTTTTTTGAAAGTGTTGCGAACGCAACATCACGGATTGAACAGCCCGTCATTGCTCGCGTCACGATCAAGACCCAGCAGGAGCTTGATCGCTTTGTCCGGCTCGGCCTCGATCTGCTGGAGATGCGCGAGGGCGATGATTTGTTCATCCTCACGACCCAAGCGCAGATCGAATGGCTGCGCGAGCAGGGCTGGACAGTGACCGTTGATAACAAGCAGACGGCGACCCTTTCACTTAGCTCTGAGCCGGGCACCAGTACATTTATGGCCGGCTATCGCACAGTCGTCGAGATGCGCGCCCTTCTAAATGAAAAGGCGGTGCAGTATCCGAACCTGGCTGAAGTTTTCGTTTACGGGAGCAGTTGGGAGAAAGTTAACTCCGGCGGCGGCGCGGGACATGATCTCTTTGGCATTAAGCTCACCAACAAACAGCGGCCCGGCCCGAAGCCAAGGTTCTTCCTGATGACGGCTATTCATGCGCGCGAGCTTGCAACGTCGGAAGTGGCGCTGCGTTTTATTGATTACCTGCTCAATGGTTATGGAGTGGACGGCGACGCAACGTGGCTGCTCGACGAGCATGAGATTATCGTCGTGCCGGTTGTTAATCCAGACGGTAGGGTCATCGCCGAACAGGGCTATCAACAACGCAAGAACACAAATTACACCTACGGCGGCAATTGCCTGAACCCACCGACCTATTACGATCAGATCGGGGTTGACCTCAATCGCAACTCCTCTTTTAAATGGGGAACTGTCAACACTCCCAGCGAGCCAAGGTGCGGGCAGACTTATCCGGGACCTTTCGCCGCCTCCGAGCCTGAGACGGCGGGGCTAGAGAATCTAGTCCGTTCACTCTTCCCAGATCAGCGCGGGCCACTCGACACGGATGCGGCATCAATCGCGACGACAGGTGTGTTGATCTCTCTGCATTCTTACGGCAACCTGGTGCTGTGGCCCTGGGGACATATGAGCACGGCAGCGCCCAATGCGACGGAGTTATCGTTGATCGGGCGAAAATTCGCCTCATATAACGGTTACACGCCGCATCAATCAATCGGGCTTTATCCGACCTCAGGGACTACGGATGACTGGTCTTACGGCGAGCTTGGTATCGCTTCATTCACTTTTGAGATAGGGCCGTCCTCAGGCCAGTGCGGAGGTTTTTTTCCGCCTTTAAGTTGCCTTGATGGAGGAACTGATGGCGCATTCTGGCCGCGCAACCTTGGGGCGCTCGTTTACGCAGCGCGAATCGCCCGCACACCTTACCAGCTTGTTCATGGGCCCACCCCCGACACTTTGACGGCAACCGCGACGGCCTCCGATCATGTCCAGCTACAGGCGCTATTCAGTGAGCAGGGGAACGGCGGTCAGGCGATAACAGCCGCCGAATACTACATTGATACTCCGCCCTGGCGTGGGGGCACGCCCATTCCCATGGCCCCATCCGATGGTAGCTTCAACAGCATTAACGAGACAGCCAATGCTTCCGTTGGCCCACTCTATGGCCGCCACCAAATCTACGCTCGGGCCAGAGATGCGAATGGGAACTGGGGGCCAGTGAAGGGAGCCATTGCTGTTACGACAGCCGCCTCGACCCCGACACTACAGATTGAATTCAGCAGCTATAATGTCAGCGAAAACGCGGGGCGTGCCTCCGTGACCATTACACGTTCCGGTGATACCTCGGCTCCTGCATCCATCAATTACGTTTCGACGGATTCGGCTGGACTCAACAACTGCAATGTTATTAATGGTCATGCATCCTCTCGATGCGACTACACAACCTCGGTTGGCGTCATCTCGTTTGCAGCCGGGGACACGGCTGCGAAGACCATTAGTATCCCACTCGTTGACGACGCTTATATGGAAGGCCAGGAGAGCTTTACCTTGAGCTTGAGCAATCCTTCCGGGGCAAGTCTCGGCTCTGTCGCCAGCACCAGCATTAATATTATTGATAATGAAGCGAGTAATGGAGCCAATCCCATAGAGCAGACCAGCTTTTTCGTCCGCCAACACTACATAGACTTCCTCAACCGCGAGCCAGACCCGCAGGGCTTCACCGACTGGCAAAATATCCTCAACAACTGTCCCGCAGGCTCTACGGCTTGCGACCGCGTCGAAGTCAGCAGTAGCTTCTTCCGCTCCCCGGAGTTTCGCGAGCGCGGTTATTTCCCCTACCGCTTCTACGCTGTCAGTTTGGGCCGCAAACCTCTCTATGCCGAGTTCATGCCTGATCTGGCACGCGTCAGCGGTTTTCTCACCAATGCCGAGAAAGAGCAGGCCCGCCAACAGTTCATCTCGGAGTTTATGGCGAGAGCGGAGTTTGCGGGCATTTATAACGGGCTATCGAATAATGCCTATGTGCAGAGATTGTTTGACACGGCCGCAGTGACACAGGTAACGGTGGGTGGAGTGGTTCACAGTGTGGCGACGATGCAGCAGGCGATGAGCCAGGGCAAAACCAGAGGGCAGGTCTTGCGAGAAATAGTTGAAAGTCCGGAGGTGGATGCTAAGTTTTACACGCAGGCGTTTGTGGTGATGCAATACTTCGGGTATTTGCGGCGTGACCCGGATGCGCTCTATCAGCAATTGATCCAGGAGATGAATGCGAATCCTGAGAACTACCGGCAGATGGTTAATACTTTCGTTAATTCTCTCGAATATCGCGCTCGATTCGGGCCATAGCAGGCAGGCTGGTAGAGCGCCCCCCTAAAGCTGTAACGGTGATTATGGGCTCGACCCTTTGCTTAAAAGGGCGCGATCTATCAAGAATCGCCGAAGCGCCTACTTGATCATCGTGCCCGTTCGACCCCAGCGCGTATTGTTGAAAAAGTCCGAGAAAGGATTGCTCGACGGCGCGCTCTCGTCATACGACCAGTAGACGAACATCGCGCGCCCCACGACATACTCTCGTTTGACGTATCCCCAGACGCGGCTGTCGGAGCTGTTGTTGCGGTTATCTCCCATCACAAAGTAGGAGTCCGAAGGAACAACGAACTTTTTATCACTATCAAATGAGCGGTTGATGCTGTAATAAACGGAATACGGCTCGTCGGTAGAGCGCGGCGGATTATCCCGAATCTCAAGCGGCGCATTATTCTCAAGCTGTGAAGTCGCAGGGTTGTCGTCATGATCTATTGCCGTCAGACGATGCTCCGGCAACAGCTTCTCATTAATATAAACCTGATCGTCGCGTACCTCTACGCGGTCGTTCGGCAGACCAACAACGCGCTTGACGTAGTTGGTCTTGAAAGGAGTATTTTCCGGGTCGTTGATCTGCTCGGAAAGCCGCTGGTTGCTATTGCCGGGATACTTGAAGACGATGATGTCGCCGCGCTTGATCTCGCGTTGCGGCAAAAAGGGTAAAGGCGGGCCGGGCGCGAAAATAAATTTATTGACGAGCAGGTGATCGCCAATCGTGATCGTATTTTGCATTGAGCCCGTCGGTACTTTGACGGCCTGCACGATAAAGGTCATCCCGAAGAGCGCCATAATCACCGTCACCACGGCTGACTCGAAATACTCGCGCCAGACCGTCTTGGGCGGGCCAAGAGGTTTACGCTCGACCGCGTCACGCTGCTCGTTACCGTTGCGGCTGATGGTGCGCGCCGCGGATGAGGGCGAAGAATCGGTCGTCTTCTCCTTCTCGACGGGTGGTTCCGCAACCCCTGTGCTAGTTAAATCATCGTTCATAAAAAGACATCCTAGAGAAGCTCACCACACTGGTCAAGCCGGCAAGCCGCGAATAAACGTAACCGGCCGTAAAGATCAGCTTACACCAAAAAGGGCCAAAGCTGCGGGCCAGCTAATCTGCTGCTGCCGCCTGCGAGTCGGCCTCCATGCGCTCAAGGGCGAGGCGCGCGGCGGCTGTCTCGGCGGCCTTGATGGTGCGACCCTGCCCGCGCACGCTGCCATTATTCCAACTGACCTCTACATGAAACGTCCGGCGATGCGGCGGCCCCATAGTCTCAATCACTTCGTACTGCGGCGTCACCCCCTGTGACGCCTGTAAGCGTTCCTGCAACATCGTCTTGTAATCGGCGGCGGCGGCTGATGCCGGATCAACGCCCTCCAGTTCATCGCCGAGCGCGCGATGAATAAAATCCGTCGCGGAGTCGAGCCCGCCATCGAAGAAGATGGCCGCCAGCACGGCTTCAAAGGCGTCTGCGAGGAGCGCGTGTTTGCGTCGGCCTCCGCTCTTCTCCTCACCGTGCCCCATGCGCAGGAACTCTCCGATGGTCAAACGCGCGGACGCTTTGGCGAGCGTGGGCGCGCTGACCAGTTGATGCTTCATGCGCGACAACTCGCCTTCGGTCACTTCCGGGTAGGATTGAAACAGGTAGTTGGCGACGATCAGACCGAGCACGGAATCGCCGACAAACTCGAACGCTTCGTTATGCAGGCGACGCGCTTCTTCCTCCTGTCCGGGCGCAACCTGTTCGTGCGCCCAGGAGCGATGTGTTGTGGCGCGTTCAAGCAAGGCACGGTCGTTGAACTTGTAAGCTAACGCAGCCTCCAGCGCGTCCAGATCAGGAGCAGTACCTTTGGGCTTCTTCATGATCGCAGATTGTAGCAAACGCCGGACGCAGCGTCGAAAAAACGTTGCGTCCGGCGTTAACTTTCAGGCCCGAAGAAATTGGTAAAAAATCAGTTGCGGCGATGAGAGTTCTTCGCCGGTGCTTTAGGTTTCGCCGGGGTTGTCGTGTTCGTGGTCGGCGTGGTGGTCGCCGGCTTGGTGTTGGTGGCCGGCGTCGTGCTGGCCGGAGCGGTGGTAGTCGGCGCAGGCGTCGTCGTGCTAGTTCCGGTCGTCGCGCCGGATGCAGTTCCGGTGGCCGGCGCAGGCGTCGCAGGAGCGGTAGTGGCGGTCGCCGGCTTCGCGACTATGGCGGGCTGCGGGGGCAACGGCTTGGAAAGGACACCGGCGATCAGCGCTTGCATACCGGCGTCGGAATCGTTGTTACGGAACTTGTAGAAGGTCGTCAACTGATTCGTCCATTCGGTCTTCTTGGCTGCGTACTCGGGGGCAGTCGCCAGCGCGACGGCGCGCGCATAGGCATCTATGATGCGGTCAATGACCTGATTCAAATTCTCAAGCGCAGCCTTGCTCTCAGGCGTCTCATCTTTGCCGCGATAGTTAGCCTCGAACTCATCTGACAGCTTCTTGTACGGGCCCGCCTGATAACCGATGGCGAGCAGGGCAAAGGTCTGCGGGTCTTTCTGGAAACGGCCCTCGATCTGTGTGGTTCGGATGATGTGACCGATGGCTTCGTTCGGATTGGACTTTAACGCGAAGATGGCGAGCGCGTAGTTAAGCCAATTCATATTCTCATTTTTGACCTTGGCATCCAGCGGCTTGCCTTCTTCAAAGCCCTTTCCGCCTTCGATCAATTGAAGCGTCTTGCGAGCATAACTCGCCGCCTCTGGATTGGTGGCATCTTTACCCGTCGTCGCCAGGTTCAGACCGGCCCATGACAATGCGCTGAGAGTGGTCAGGTCGTTCGGCTCGTCGCCGATAATTTGCTTGCCGAGCGTAAAGGCCTCGGCGAATTTTCTGTCCTTGATCATCTGGTCAAGCTGGACTTTACGCGTCGCTTTTTCATAAGCCGCGATCCATTTCTTCATATAAGTCGTATACTGATCTTCAGCCGGGTATTTCGTCAGATACTCTTTGGCCGTGTCGTAAGCCACTTGCTGATTGGTTGTGCGATTATCAGTGAAAGTCTTGTATAAAGCCGCTTTGGCCTCTTCATCACCCTGCGCAAGCGCATCTTTGGTTCCCATCAAAGGCGATGTCTTCGTCAGCGCGAGCGCGGGCAGCGCGAGCATTGCCACCAGGGCGCTCAATGTCATCAAGCGAATTAGCTTATTCATCGGTCGCATGTCCTCCAGGCGATGTCTGTCTTAAAATCTTCTCTAAAACATTCGGGGGTATGAGCGGGCTCTCGAAAGCGTCGCGCTCATTCAGATGCACGCAGGATAGGTAACGGTTGCCGCTTTTCGAGAGCACCCGCCCGTGCGTCGCAAGTCCACCAGGGAGTACTCCGGAGAGTTTGGTGATCGGGTGAATACCTGACGAGTGCGATGCACAATAATCCTGCAATGATTGCCCCCCTGTCAAGCCCCTCAACAAAATTTTACAGGGATGTCACGCCCCAGCGTCTAAACAAAGAACTACGCCGGGCTTTCATCTAAACCATCTACGAAAGCCCGGCGCAATTCGGTTTCTTCTTCAACTGTTAAGGCAGCGGCGCGCGCCCTACGGCTTGTTCGTCAGCACGCGGCGCGGTCTTTGATCACTCTGCGGTACGGGCGCGCCCTCCACAGGCGGCGCTAGGGTGTTGGCGGGGCGCGTCGTCACCTCGGTCGGCCTCGATGGCACTGTCATAATCACGCTTCTGACGTTAGAGTCCGTTCCGTTTGTTAGCGTGCCCGTGGTCGCATCGGTTGCTCCGGGGCCCCAGGTCTGCTGCTCCGCCTCGTTCTCATTCTCTACTTCGCCGTTGATGGTGGCGGCCATGCGCGGATCAATCCTCGGTCGCGGGGGCAGGAGCGACGCAGGCGTGCCGGCCATCTGCACGCCTTTGGTGTTGCCGAAGCGAGTGTTAAGCGCACGATAAATCTTTCCCGCAATGCCCGCTGCGACGCGCCCGCGCTCGCCGGAACCGCGCGTCACGACGACGACTGCCAGGCGCGGGTCGGCCACCGGCGCATAGGAAGCGAAGAGTCCGAGCCAGCTTCCCTGTCCGATACAGGTGCCGGTCTTTCCGGCGATGGTTTGCACGGGATCGTAAGCGAGTTTCGCCGTCCCGTAGTTGACGGCGCCGATCATGCCGGGAATCAAGCGTCGCAGATTCTCCTGCGGTATATTCAGGCGGCGGCGCACCTCAGGCTTGAACTTGACATCCTCCTGAGGCGTGCGCGGAAGGTGCGGCGTTAACAATGTGCCGCCGTTGCCTATCGCAGAGACGAGCGAGGCAAGCTGAACCGGCGTGACCTCAAAGTCGTCTCCATGCGAGGACATGCGATTGACCGCGTAGCCGGTTTTGTAAGTCGGGACGCGGCCCGTTGATTCGTTCGCGTGGTTGATGCCGGTGCGCTCGCCGAGGCCCAACTCGCGCGCGTAAGAGACCATGCGGTCGAAGCCGACGCGCCCGCCCACCGTCTGGAAATAAGGGTTGTTGGAATAAGCGAGCGAGTCCGTCAAATCTATCCGGTACTTCTGTAAAGAGATGTTGACCGTCTCCTGCGGGTCAATCACCTTGTCACCGAGACCAGCAAGGCCCGTCACCAGTTTGATCGTCGAGCAGGGCTTGTAGCCTTTGCGCAAGGCCCAATCCTGATTGACCACCGTGAAGATGCGGCCCGTTTTCGGATCCATTACGACTACTGAGCCGGCATGATTACCCAGCGCCGACACGGCCGCGCGGCGAATCTCGATGTCCTCGCCCGTCACTTCATCCTTAAGGATATTGGCGGCAGTCTCATCACGCAGTGACTGGTCGGCGGCGCGCTGACGTGCAATGGCTGCGAGTCGCGCCTGCTCGGCGCGGCGGCGCGCTTCTTCGAGTTGGCGGCGACGCTCGGCCTGTTGGCGGCGCGCTTCGGCAAGCCGCTCGCGCCGCGAGGATGCCCGCCCACCCCTATGCTCATCATGGTTTCTGGCCGACGCGCGTCGGTCTTTGGCAGACGATTTGTCACGCCCGCGATCAGCGCGTTCTTCGCGTGCGGACCTACCGCGTTTGCGGTCGCTTCGTGCCTCCTTCGCAGATTTTTCACGACTCTGCTGGGCGCGCGATCTCTTATCATTACGCGCAGACGGGGCTTTGGCTTTAGCAGCCGGGCGTCTGTCCCTGGCCCAGACTGAACCGACGGAGAAAATTGTTAGAAGGAGAAATAGGCTGAGCGCAATACGCGACTGATTGGGGGAACGTAAACTCTGGGTCATTACAAAGGCCTCGCTGTCAGGGTTTCCGAACGGGGATACGGACTCTTAAGAGCTTGGGGGCGCGCCAGGTCGCTCGCGCCTTACAGGGAACAATGCTCGCGGAGTGCGTAGCCGAACTTTTTCCGGCGCGCAAGGTCAAACCCCGCGCCGTGCGTCGAATTGTCGTTGATGAAATTGAAAGTATTCAGAGCCAACAAAAACGCTCCTTAACGTCTTTACTACTTTTTCCTTAACCTTCGTCTGTAACAGTGAGGAGGGAGAGTTCCCGATAGGCGGCCTCCGGGGAGTTTGCTTTGAGACCGTCCTGAACTATAACATCTGAACCGACGTGCGGCAACAAAAAAGTCTGAAGCCAAAGGTCAGGCCCTGAGCCTTCGGATTTTCAACTTCAGACCTCCGGGCTCGAACGTCTCTTTCGACGACATGAAGGCGCTAAATATTTTCTATAGCTTCAGGATGCGGCTGTTGCTCGTGTTGGCCCTGCTGCTCATTGTTACGCTCTTCGTGCAGTATTACCTGAATCTGCGCGCCGAGCGGAATAATTCTCGTATCAGAGAGAGGCAGGAGCAGGCGCTTATCGCCGGGGTCACGCTGGGCGTCAATAGTATTTCCTCCACTGATCGCCTGATTGAGCTTAGACGGCGCATCAACAATCCCCTGCTTGATGAGCGGGCCGGACGCGTCGCCAATATCTTCGTCATTGATAATGAGTGGAGAGTTTCAGACAGCCTCGATGATGAATACCTCCCGGAGATGATGCCCGACGGTGCGTTGAAATATCAACGCTTGCAGGACATCACGACCTTGCCGCCGATCATCAACGCCGATCAGTTATCCGATGCTCAAATAAAATTTCTGAAGACCGCACCCGTCGCAATCGAGTCTTCGCAAGGAGAGGCGCACGCTTTTCCGGTCGAGACCGACAGGGGTCGCTGGTACGTCATCGTCGTCCTTAAATCCGACAGAGAGCCGACGAGCATCTTGAACCGGCAGGCGGCGCGCCCGCTCGTTTACACGCTCGCCGTCCTGCTCGTCGCGACGCTCATCGCGGGCATACTGGTGTGGCGTTTCACGCGTCCGATCAAAGACCTGTCTAACGCGGCGCGGCGCGTGGCCGCCGGCGATCTTTATTTCCGCGTGCCGGATGCCAACCGGCGCGACGAGATGGGCCAACTCGCTTCTCGCTTCAATGAAATGATCGCCGGTCTGGGGCGCACGCGCGAGCTGGAGGCTCAGCTTCACCAATCAGAGCAATCGGCGGTCGTGGGCCGCCTGGCTTCCGCCATCGCGCACGAGATCAGAAATCCTCTCAACTACATCAACCTGACGCTGGATCATGTGCGCACGGCGCTTGCGCCGGAAGACCCGGAGAAGCGAGCCACCTTCAATCGGCTGGCCGATCAACTCAAGGCCGAGGTCGCACGCATCAATACGCGCATCTCCGAGTTTCTCAATTACACGCGCCCGGCCAAATTGGAGTTGCGACCGGTTGACCTGCGCGCGGCCGCAGAAGATGCGATGCGCCTTGTCGAAGTGCAGGCGGCGGAGAATAATATTAAAGTGAGCATCGAGGTCGCGGGCGAGGTGCCGCGGGTTCTGGCGGATGCCGAATCGTTGCGCTCCGTCTTTACCAATCTTCTGATCAATGGCCTTCAGGCGATTGACGGTGAGGGCGGAGAGATTTCGGTCAAACTCTCAGCAGAACAGATGGGCCGTGCAGCGCATATCGAGGTCACAGACACGGGCCATGGCATTGCGCCCGACAACATCTCACAGGTCTTCGAGCCATATTTTTCGACCAAAGAGACGGGCACGGGTCTCGGCCTCGCCATCGTCAAGAAAGCGATAGATGAACATGGCGGGACGATTTCCGTAAAATCAAAGCAGGGCAGCGGCACAACGTTTATAATCACACTACCGATGGAAAGGAGGGATGAGGGATAAGGGATGAGGGATGAATAAGAAAAGGCAATGCTCTTATTTCATCCTTCATCCCTTATCCCTCATCCCTGAAACTTATGGCACGCAAAAGCATACTTGTGGTGGACGATGAGAAGGGGCAGCGCGAGATTCTGGAGATGATCCTGTCGAACGCGGGCTACGACGTGACAACGGCGTCGAGCGGAGAAGCGGCGCTCAAGTTCACGCATGAGCGTCGTTTCGATCTGGCGCTCACCGATCTCAAGATGACGGGCATGGACGGCATAGAGTTGCTGCAACACCTGCTCACGCAAGACTCCTCCATCATCGTTATCCTTCTGACGGCGCATGGCTCGATTGATTCGGCCAAAGAGGCGCTCAAGCGCGGAGCATATGATTACCTGCAAAAACCCTTCGATCAGGACAAGCTGCTGGAAACCATTAATCGCGCTCTCGCCCGCCTCGATGCCCTTGACATAGAGATCATCTCGGCCTCAGCCGAAATGGAGGCCGTCAAAAAGATGATTCTCAAGGTCGCCCGTTCAAGCTCGACCGTCTTGATTCGCGGCGAGTCGGGCACAGGCAAGGAGTTGATCGCGCGCGCCATTCACAATCAGAGCCCGCGCGCAGAAGATATGTTTCAGGCCGTCAACTGCGCTGCGATCAACGAGAATCTTCTCGAATCCGAGTTGTTCGGCCACGAGAAAGGCTCTTTTACAGGCGCGCACGCCGAGAAGAAGGGTCTCTTCGAGGTCGCGGATCGCGGCACGCTCTTTCTTGACGAGATCGCAGAACTCGACATAGGTATGCAGGCCAAGCTCTTGCGCGCGCTGCAAGAGCGTGAGATTCGTCGCGTCGGAGGAACGAGGCCGATCAAGATAGACGTGCGCGTGGTTGCGGCCACGAACCGCGACTTGCGCGCCATGGTCTCAGACGGAAGATTCCGCGACGATCTCTATTATCGCATCAATGTTCTCTCCGTTGACGTACCGCCCTTGCGCGAGCGGCGCGACGACATCCCTGTCCTGATAGACTATTTTCTCAGAAAGCATACTCGCAATAGCTCGCATCTGGTGCGGGGGCTCGCGCCCGATACGCGTCGCCTGCTGATGGATTACACCTGGCCCGGCAACGTGCGCCAACTCGAATCCGCCATCGAGCGCGCCATCCTCCTGTGCGAAACAGAGTACATACAGGTCGAGGATTTGCCGCTCGAAGTCAGGCAGGAGGCGCGACCGGCTTCCGAAGGCGCGTTCAAGCTGCCCGCCGAAGGCATCGCCTTTGAAGATGTCGAGCGCGACCTGATTATGCAGGCGATGGAGCAGACCGATTACAATATCACCAAGGCGGCCAAGCTTCTCGGCCTGACTTTTCGCACGCTCCAATACCGTCTGGAAAAGTTCGGCATCAAAAAACCGGAGGCAAAAGGCAAGGATGAAGGATAAAAAAAGCAGATGCCGGATGCTAGATGTTAGATACTAGTTAAAGGAATTGCACTGCCATCCGGCATCTAACATCTGACATCTGTACTTTATGAATCTAATACAAATCCTGGGGCTGGCGCTTGGCGCGGCATGGACTTCCGGGATCAATTTATATGCGACCGTTGCGGTGCTGGGACTGTTGCAGCATTACAATCTGGCGCGCCTTCCGGGCGGCCTGCATGTGCTGGACAACTGGATCATCATCGGCGTGGCGCTCTTTCTTTACGTCATCGAATTCGTCGCCGATAAGATTCCGTATGTTGATACCATTTGGGACGCTATTCATACGTTCATAAGAGTTCCGGCGGGAGCGGTGATCGCGGCTGCCGCCACCTCCGACATCAACCCGGCAGTACAGGTCGTGGCGCTGCTTCTGGGCGGCGGGCTCGCGCTCTCAACTCATGGGACGAAAGCGACGATGCGCGCCGCAGCCAATACGAGCCCTGAACCCGTGACGAACTGGGCGCTCTCAATCACAGAGGATATCTTCGCGCTGGGTGCGATAGTGCTGGCGGCGCTGCACCCCGGAGTTATTCTGGTCGTCATCCTGATCTTTCTTTTAATCCTGGCCTGGATTCTACCGAAGGTCGTGCGGCGCGTGCGGCGTATGTTCAAAGCGACTCGCGCCTTCCTGAGCGGTCAACCCCTGGCCGAAGCGGCGCGTAAATAAGAACGTCGGTGGCCGCGTGCGCGAAAGTCCGAAGATTCAATATGCATCGAACCAACACTTACATCCTCGGCGCTCTCTTGTTGCTCGCCTGCACGACGGCGTGCGCCAGCAGAGACGGGAAAACTCCCGCCGGAGCAAACAACACCAACGCTGCTAATCAGGACACAAACGCGGCGGGCATCAAGACACCGCCAGCCGATATTGTGCGCGCCGAGGCTCAGGCAGCTGAGATCGCAGCCGGGGGCGCGGCTGAAGCCGTCGTGCGATTGACGATTGCAGAGGGCTATCATATCAACGCTAATCCGGCGACAATCTCCTATCAGATCGCGACAGAGATAAAGGTCGAGTCGGGCGACGGGATTACCGTGGGCCCACCTGTCTATCCGCCATCGGTCACAAGGAAGTTCGCTTTTGAGCCCCAGCCGTTCGCCGTTTATGAGGGCGATGCTGTCATCAAGTTGCCGCTGCGCGCCGACGCGGGCGCGTCGAGGGGCACACACACCCTGAGCGCGAAACTGCGCGTGCAGGCGTGCGATGAACAAGCTTGCTACCCGCCGCGCACTCTGAATACATCTATTCCCGTCACCATTAAGTGATACCGCAATGTTGATTGCGTGTGCGATTAACGGTGAAATAAACCCGGTTGGGATTGAGTTTGTCGCATGGCCTACCAGCCGCGAGTTAATCTTTCTTTTAAGCCAGGCTGGAGAGGATATTCCAATGACGGAGCGAACATGGACGATCATCGCGGGGGTCAATCTGATCGTTGCTGCGGCCTTCCTGTTACGGGATAATATCAACGTGGCTTTTGTCGCTGCGACGCTCGGCAGCGTCGCATGGTTTCTGGGCTTGCGCAACCGTCTGGGGAAAAGAATCGTTGCGGGCAGCGATAAAGCGCAAGAGGAACATAAACCTAGCGGAGATCAAGATGAGGATTAAAGGATTTTTCATGCTCACAGCGGCTCTGTTGTTGACGTGGACGACCGCGTGGGCTGCGGTCCCGGCGAACGCGGGGGTGGATGATCAGGCGGAGGTACGCGGCGTGGTGCGGCAAGTCTTCGAGCAACTAAAATCTCGCCAGTACGGCGCGCTCTATGATCAGCTCCCAGAAGCTTCGCAGCGTCGCCTTTCACGCGACCGTTTCACGCGCTCTCTAGAGCGTACCAGCGATATGTACGACCTTGACCGCATAGAGATCGGTGCTGTGCGCGTCTCAGGCGACATCGCCGTCGTTGATACGACGATGTATGGGCGCGTCTCGCGACCCGTAGAGAGCGACGGAAAGGTCGTCGCGCAACAATATCTCATCCGCGAACGCGGAAGATGGCGCGTCGTCGTGGGCGACCGCGCGACCATGCAAAGCCTGCTCGCGGATTATTCGGCCTTTACAAAGAAGTATCCCGTACGCAACCCCCGTATCTACGTCAAGCGCGATGGGCGTTGGGTTGATGTCAGCTCATTGATGCGTCGCGGGACAAGATAGCTTTCAGGAGAGCAGGTCGGCGAACGAAAGTTGTGCTGTCTCCGCTTCTCCCGCGTGGCGACGATTACGCTTCGAGCCGTCGAGTGCTTCACGAACGGATTGCAGATTGAAACGCATGATGCGTGGTGTGATCCGTATAGAGGGGATGCGGCCCTTTCGCGCCAGCCTGCGCACGGTGGATTCGCTCACCTGAAGAATGGCGGCGAGTTGGCGCGCGGTCAAAAACTCTTCCCGCGTTTGATGGTCACTTTGGGGTGGTAAGTCGCTCAATAGTTTTTCACCCCGCGCGGGCTGCACTTCACCTGGCCGGAAGCTGAAGTGCGACGTTGTAACGCGCCGGGCCGTCCACCTCAACGTCCTTCATGACAGGGCCAACGTCGCCCGACCAGACGCTGATGCGATATTTGGCCGTATCCGGCAAAAGACGGAAAACGAACAGGCCGGTCTCGTTCGTGATGCGTCCATCTATCTTCTTGGCGCTGCCGTCCGGCTGTAGGCGTGCGATCTCGACACGCGCGCCCGCCACGCTTCGGCCTTCGGCCGTAAAGACGCTGCCGCGCACAAAGGCTATCGAGCCCTCGTCCACTGTCAGAATCAGGCGGTCTGGCAGGGAGCGGGTTTTACCGGCGCGCACCTCCACGCCTTCAAGGCGACCGACGCTCAGGCCCGGCTTACGGAAGATCAAACCGTAGCTGCCGGGCGCGAGACCTGCGATGAGAAATTCACCTTTGCGATTGGTCGTCGTGCGTCTTACTTCGCTTTCTCCCTGCTGTGCTATGACCTCTACGTTCTCCGCCGGGCCTTTCTCCGCGCGCACTTTGCCTTTAATGCTGCCAACCGTGCGATCCGCCTGTGCAGCAGGGGCGCTGGCGGCGGAAACAAGCAACATCGTCAACAAAAAAGCGCCGACCATCAATCTGTGCAACAACATTATTTTCATCGTCGTATAACCACTGTCCGGAGAATCGTGCTTCGGCCCCTGAATCAAGAGATGTCATTATAACATGCACCGGGCGGCGGCGGGCCTGCGCGCAAAGAGAGCGTGCCGCACAAGTGTGGATGCTGCGACCGGTACTCCTGTTGCTTTGCAAGCACGCGTGATGGGTATTTATACTGATGTGGCGTGCTGCCCTCGCTCCCTTGTATAATCCGATGGTATGAGCTTTATATGCGTAAGCATTCGTCGCGGCCGTTCTTGATAGAGCCTTTATGTCAATCGTCTTAAAACCTTTTCGATGCGCGTGCGAACAACCCCTGCGGCTCGCCCGGAAGCTTCTCTGCTATGCGCTCCTTCTCTTTACCTTCAGCGCGCTCATCGTCTCAGCGCCAATGACTCGTGCGCAACAGCCGCCGACGCCGGAGCAGCAGCAGCAGCGCCCGCGCCGCGTTCAGCCGCTTGCGGAAGAGACAGAGGCGGGCGATGTGCTGCGCATAGATACTGACCTGATCATGGTTGACGTATCGGTGACGGACGCTGAGGGGAAACCTGTGCGATACCTTCGCCCGCAGGATTTCAAGCTCTACGAGGACGGCGTCGAGCGGCCCATCGCGTTCTTTAATATGGAGAAGCGTGATACGGGGACGCGTCCCGTCGCCATCGTGTTTGCGCTTGATGTATCAGGCAGCATGACGACTGAAGAACTGGAGCGATTGCGTAGCGCAATGAATGTCTTCTCAAAGAAACTGTCGGAGCGTCCAGCCGTCTTTGCGGTAATGTCATTCGGGATGAACGTCAAGACCGTCCAGGGCTTTACCAATGATCCGCAAAAGCTTGACCGTGCCTTTGAACGCGTGGCCCGCGATCCGAACGGCCTTTCCACACATGCTTACGACGCGGTTGACGACGCCGTTCGCCTGCTCGTCAAAAAAGCGCCGCGCACGCGCGAGCGCCGTTTGATGAAGCGCGCGGTCATTGTTGTGACGGACGGTTTTCCGGTCGGCGACACCGTCTCGCCAAAGACTGTGATCGAGCGCGCCAATGCTGCCGACGTGAGCGTCTATACCGTCACGCTGCCCTCATATTCGCGGTTGATTGCTTCGACTAACCGGCCGCCGCTGCCGACGCCATTGGATGTCAGCGGGCTGGCCGAGTTGACGGGCGGGACGAGCGTTTATGCGACCTCCAGGGATTTGGATTCCCTTTTCCGCGCGCTCGCCGAAGAGGTCACGTCCAACTATGTGCTGGCCTTTTATCCTACCGAAGAGAAGCGACGCGATGGCCACCTCCACACAATTCGCATCGAAGCGCCCCCCGGCCTGATCGTTCACCAGAGTCGTCCAGGATATAAGAGCAGCGACAAGTGATGAATTAAAAATTATTCCGGGCTTATCACTTTTCACTCGTCACTGCTTTTAGAACTCTTCCTCCTCTTCATCATCGTCCAGGTCTTCCTCTTCGACGATGTCCAATTCGACGGGATCGAGACCAACGACTTCCAGTTCGGTCCCACACTCTTCGCAGGAAACTGTGTCGCCCTTATCCGCGTCCGTATCAACGTGGACATCGGCATCGCAATCGGGGCATGTTCCGGTCGGCACTTTGTCTTACCTCCATCGCAAATGATTGACCGCACAGAGAGAGGCACTGCACCCGTATGTTTGATTGGGGAGGCTCCCACCTTGTTTTTTTTAATGACCGGGACAATCTAACCGCGCGAGGCGGATTTTGCAATACCGATCTTGAAAAAATCGGGCGGGCTGATGCGCAAGATTGAGTGACGCAGATTTTTAGCTGACCTGCGAGAGGACATCTTGAAGCTTGGCGAGCGCGCCCCGCAGAATGTCATCTTCACGCGCGATGCACAACCGCATATAGGAGTCCCACGCGTTGCTATCAGCGAATGCGCTTCCCGGCACTGCGGCCACTCCCCCCCGGCTGATGAGCATTTCATTGAGTTGCATCGCGTCACAAAAACCAGCGGGAATACGCGCCCAAATATAAAAGGCCGAGCCTGAGTCGTAAATCTGAAAGCCGAGCCGTTGCAATACCTCCGTCGCCATCCGCCGCTTCTCTGTAAAACGCTCGCGCAGTCGCGCGTAGTATGCGGGATCAATCATCAGCACTCGCGCCAGAGCGCGTTGAAGCGGAGTGGGCGAGCAGACGTAAAAGACGTTGCTCGCGTTATTGAGCGGCCCCACGAGACTCGCATCGCCGTAAAGATAGCCGAGACGCCAGCCGGAGATATTCCACGACTTCGAGAAAGAGTTGACCGTAATCGTGCGCTTCCACATTCCCGGCAATGTCGCCATCGAGACATGAGGCTCTGTGCCTACGACATAATGCTCGTAAACCTCGTCGGCGATACACAGCAGGTCAAGCTCCTGGCACACGTCGCCGATCATTTCAAGCTCGCTTTGTGTAAAGACTTTGCCCGTCGGATTGACCGGTGTGCAGGTGATGATTGCGCGCAGCGGAAAAAGGTCTCGCCCTTTCAACTCGCGACAACGCGCAAACAGCTCATCCCTGTCCAGCTCAAGCTGGTCTCCGTGCAGCGCCAGGACTTCCGTGCGCCCGCCCAACTCTTCAAGGATGCGCCGGTGGTACGGGTAGTAAGGCTCGAAGACGAGGGCCGCTGCGCCCTTGAGATATGTTTGCGCGATACTGACTAGGCCGCCCGTCGCGCCGGGTGTAATCAGGAGTTCGAGCTGCGCACTCTCCGGGTCTAAATCTATACCATTAAGCACGGAGATTTTTTGTGCTACGGCGCGGCGCAGTTCATCCGTGCCTTCAGCCGGGCTATAGTGATTCTGGCTGGCAGCGATTATCTCACTGGCCGCGCGGGCCAACTCCGGATCAATCGCCAATTCCGACTGTCCCTGCACAAGGTTTCCGTCGGGCGGGACGAGCCGCGTAATTTTTCTGATGTCTGGTTTCATCTTGGCGGACATGAGTAGTTTTGTTCTCCGAACGAGGATGGCTCTCGAATTGTTGCGAGGTAATCTACATCTTTCAGAGCGATTTGTATAACCAAAGAGTGCGTCAGGTCAACCCGGAACGGCATCGAGCGGGCATCGCCAACGATTATTCGGTTACTTAGCAGGCCTCATATATTACCAGCTTGACAAGCCGCCGCCCCGGTCGTTAAGTTACGCCATCCAGCGGTTCTGATCTTTTCTGACGCGGAGGTCGGTCGGGCGTTTTCATGACCGGCCTCTTTGCTTTTGACGACGAAAATTTCTTCATTGTTACCTAAAACAATAATCATGAAATTCGGCGGGACATCCGTCGAAGACGCAGCCGCGTTCGAGCGTGTCAAAGGAATCGTATGCGCTCATGAACACGAACGGCCGGTCGTCGTCGTCTCGGCGATGAGCCTTGTGACGGACCCCCTTGTCGGAAGCGTGCAGGTGGCCGCGAGCGGCGATGTGTCAGCGGCACTGCGCGGGCTCGAAGATCATTTCGCGCGCCACGAGCGAGTAGCGCACGAATTGTTATCCGATGAAAGGCGTCTCCTCATGGAAGCGGCGATTGAAGAGGCGCGCGCAGATATCGCCGGCCTTTTGCACTCGGTCGCCGCTCATGAAATGCCGCGCGCAGGCTTGCAGGATGAGATCGTCTCTTACGGCGAGCGTCTCTCGGCGAGGCTTCTGGCCTTTGTGCTTGGCGAGAGCGGCCTCAAGTCGCGTTATGTGGATGCGCGTCGCCTGATCATAACGAATGACGAGCACGGCTCAGCCGCGCCCCTGCTGGAAGAGACTGAACGCCACACGCGCGCCGCACTTATCCCATTGATCGAGAACGGCGAAGTAATCGTGCTCGGCGGTTTCATCGGCTCAACGCAGCGAGGCCGTACGACCACGCTTGGACGCGGCGGCTCCGATTACACGGCGGCGATCATCGGCGCAAATCTTGATGCGCGCGAGATTCAGATTTGGACGGATGTCAACGGCGTCCTGACGGCAGACCCCCGGCTGGATCGTGATGCAGGCCATGGTATGAGCGTGACGGTGGGACGCATTGCGCGCGACACGGTGCTCGACTATCGCTTCGTCACGCTCAGCCATAATACGATTCGCGGCGCGGCAGGGGCCGCCATCCTCAACGCCGAGCTACTGATCGCCAAACGCCTGCTCGTTTAGCATGACAGAAACCTCACGCCGAACATTTCCGTATCAGTATAACGATCCGCGAGCGTTGACCTTGAAGGCTTTCATTCATCGATGCCGCCTTCATCCTTGCTTTTAATACTTCGGCACGCGCGGGTCAACTTCGTTTGACCAGGCGGTGATTCCGCCCTTCAAATTGACGAGGCGTCCCGTAAAGCCCGCTCGCGTGAGAGCCTCTATGGCCTTGGCGCTGCGCCCGCCCATCTTGCAATGCACGACCGTCTCGCGGCTCGCATCAATCTCGCCGATGCGATTCGTGACCTGCCCCAGCGGGATCAATGTCGAATCTGGAATGCGCGCAATCTCGTACTCATTCGGTTCCCTCACGTCTATAATTTGAATCGAGTCGCCGCGATCAAGTCGTTGTTTGAGTTCGGTGGCGGTAATCTCTTCCATCTTATGCTCCTCTTTGGCCTGGTCTGTCCTGGTCTCTTGCGGCTTGAGCCCGCAGAATTCTTCGTAATCAATCAACTCTGTAATGGTCGCCTTCTCGCCGCAGATGGGACACGACGGGTCTTTCTTGAGCTTTAACTCGCGAAAGCGCATGTTCCATGCGTCGAATAAAAGCAGGCGATTGATAAGCGGCTTGCTCTCGCCGCCCAATATAAGCTTGATCGTTTCGTTTGCTTGAATCGCGCCGACGATACCGGGCAAAACTCCCAGCACGCCTCCTTCGGCACATGACGGGACGAGTCCGGGGGGCGGCGGCTCCGGGTACAGGCAGCGATAGCAAGCGCCGCGCTCTGCCCAAAAGACGCTCGCCTGTCCCTCGAAGCGAAAGATCGAGCCATAGACGTTGGGCTTGCCTGTCAGGACGCACGCATCGTTGACCAGATAACGTGTCGGGAAATTATCCGTCCCGTCAACGATGATGTCGTATTCACGAAACAAGCGGAGCGCATTCTCGCTTGAGAGCCGCGTCTCGTGTGTTTCAATCTGAACGTGCGGGTTGATGTCGTGCAGGCGGTCGCGCGCCGAAGCGATCTTTGGCCGCCCGACATCTCGCGTGCCGTGAATAATCTGGCGCTGTAGATTCGATTCATCAACCACGTCGAAATCCACTATGCCCAGCCGACCGATGCCAGCCGCCGCCAGGTACATCCCCGACGGCGCGCCCAAGCCCCCCGTGCCGATCATCAGCACGCTCGCCGCTTTAAGGCGACGCTGCCCCTCCATGCCGACCTCCGGCATAATCAGGTGACGACTGTATCGCGCAATCTCTTCGTTCGACAGAGATGGCAACCCTGCGGCGACCTCCTGCTCCGTCGTCGCACCACCGGCAATCGAAGGCACGATCATTATCGTATCGCCGTCTTTGACGGGCGTTTGCGCTCCACCGGCGTGGCGTATGTCCTCATCGTTGACGTAAACATTGACGAAATTCCTGAGCGCATTCTGGTCGCTGTAAAGATGCTTGCGAAGCTCCGCATGGGTCTGTGTGAGCCGCTCAAGCGCCTCGCCAGCAGTCGTCGCTTCGACCTCTATCTCAGAGCTTCCGCCCGCATACTGGCGCAAAGCAGTCGGAATTGAAATTTTGACTGGCATGATTAGTTTCCTTTTGAGATTTCCTCTTCATCAAAACGCGACCGATCTGCCGCCATCTCCCACGAGCGCAGATCGCGCGCGCGGCCCTCGCGAACTGAAACGATGATGTAAGACCAGGTGGGCCACGCATGGTCTAAATCGAATTGCGACGGGGCAGCCGGATGATCCGGGTGCGAATGATAATTGCCGACGACATCGAGGTCGCGCCCGCGCGCATAACGCTCGCCGCGCATGTACTCAACAGGCGTAATCAGCGAGCGATTGTGCTTCGCCTCCTCCTCGCGCGCATTCGAGATCGGATAGACTTCCACGACCCTTTTTCTTCCCTCTTCATTCAAGCGCCCGATGAGCAGCCCGCAGCATTCGTGCGGGTACTCGCTTTCACCGTGACGGCGAATTTCATCCGCCTGCTGCTCTTCAAGAGCGATCATTGCGGATTATCTTCCCAGAAGTTTTCGCTCAGGTACTTTTCGCCGCCGTCGCACAGGATGGTCACGATGAGCGCTTCCCGTTCGAGCGTGCGCGCGAGCCTTAATGCCGCGAACACGTTTGCGCCTGCGCTCGTGCCGACAAACAACCCTTCTTCGCGCGCGAGGCGGCGCGTCATCTCCTGCGCATCTTCCGTCGCGACCTCTACGCTCTCGTCTGCAAGCTTTGGGTCATAGATGCCGGGGACGAGCGCTGTCTCCATATGCTTCATCCCTTCGAGGCCGTGAAAAGGGGAATCCGGCTGCATGGAGATAACGCGAACTCTTTCGTCGTACTCTTTCAAACGACGCGCCGTCCCCATAAACGTCCCCGAAGTACCGAGACCGGCGAGAAAGTGAGTAATGCGCCCGCCCGTCTGTTCCCAGATTTCCGGCGCGGTTGATTCGTAATGTGCGCGCCAGTTGGCCTCGTTGTTGTATTGATCAGGATAAAAGTATTTGTCCGGGAAGGCTTCGACCATTTCACGCGCGCGAAGCTGTGCCCCATCCGTGGCCTGCATCGGGTCTGTCTCGACCAGATCAGCGCCGTAGATGCGAAGTATGCGCTTGCGCTCCCGGCTGGCATTCTTCGGCAGGCAGAGCGTGACCCCGTAGCCGCGCGCCGCGCCGATCATCGCGTAGGCGATCCCTGTATTACCGCTCGTCGCGTCGAGAATAATTTTGCCCCGCGAGAGTTTCCCTACCCGCTCGCCTTCGAGAATCATCGCAAGCGCAGCGCGATCTTTGACGGAGCCTCCCGGATTCAGATGCTCGGCCTTCGCATAAACTTCGACGCCTGCGGGCAAATCTCCGGTCACATGCCGGAGACGGATCAAGGGCGTCCCTCCGATGCTCGACAAAAGATCATGACGAAATGCGGCGGTCTGCGTCTCAAGCGTTGAATAACTCATCACAAAATAACCTGTCGCCGGAGTCCCTATTATTGGCAGCGACTAATGATCGGCTTACTTATTTTTTGGCTAATGAATCTTACTCTGCCAATGCGATAGCAGACAAGCATTAAGCCCGGCTACCGTACCCTTTGCAGGGCTTTGATAAACAAGTGGAAAAGATACACGACTATTTTATCAACCTCTTAAACTGATGAAATAGTTTGAGTCATTTGGCACAATGGTAGTTATTCGTCAGAATTAACATAATATAATGCGTCATTTATTTAGAGGCCCTCTATTTCTGGTTAGGTCGCGACGGATTGGAGTTTGGAAAGATTAACGATGGAGTAGCGCAGGAGGAACTTTAATGTGATCGCAGCGATAAGAATTCTGTTGCAGAAGATCAGCAAATCGCAAGACATGGAGACTGACAACGAGCAGGATTTTCGCAAGGCATTCATGCGCAACCTAAAGACCTGCAAGTGGGAGCCTCATCCGCTCTACAGTGTCTTCACTCAGTACGATCAAGAGTATTATCTTAGGTGGCAAGATGATTTCCTCCATAAATACCGCTGTTTCTATGCTGTCTCGAAGACGATCCGTCCAAAAAAGATTCTGGAACTGGGGACATCCGCCGGGTCAAGTGCCGATGCTTACCTGAGCGCCGCTCCTGCTGCCTCATATGTCGGGTTCGACAGCTTTGGTAAAGCCGTCCATCATACGCATCAAACGGTCTGGGATCCGTACGAGGTTGCGACAATGTTGTTTGCCGCAAGAGGATTCAACAGTTATGAGTTGATCAGGGGCGACCTTAGGCATCTAAGCCGATTGCCCTGTCAGAGTGATTTCGTCGTGGTTGATGCGGGTCACGATTTCGAGAACGAGTATGCAGATTTGAGGCTGGCATTAACGGCTAATCCGCAATTCATTTTCGTTGATGATGCGGACGGTCAAGATGGAGTACAGCTTGCAATCAAGCGTTTCCTGGGTGAAGACGTGCGCGACCAGGTTGATTACACGGTGCATATTGATTATCTGAGTGGGGGATTGGTCATCAAGCTAAAGAAGTGAGGCAACACACGACCTAACGACTTTTTCAACCCGACCGCGCTTAGCTTGCCTTTCATCGGCAAATTGCCAGGGTTTTAAAACGTCTGCTATTTGGCTTTAGGCAAATCTATTTTCCAGTCATTGCCTTCTTTCACGAACTCCATTGGCGACCAAGTGCCTTTTTCATTGAGATGTTCGAGGGCGGCTCTATTGCCGCTGATTTTCTCATTGCGTGTTTCGGCCGTCGGAGCCTGCGGTCTTTCCGCTAAATCCCGCAACTGATCATCAAGTGTTTTCTGTTCTGCTTTACCAATATCAGTTAAAAATTCGAGCGCTTCTTTCGATAGCACGCGCTTTAAGGCTGCGATATCTTTCTTTTGCCGGGCAGCATAGCCCGTCTTGTAGGTTTCCGTCGGTGTAGCCAGAGAACCGGAATCGGAGGGCGCAACGGTCTCTGTTTTAGCGACTTCGGGTTGGTTGATATTGGTTGTGGTCTGAGCAGTAGTGGTATTAGTTACGGAAGTATTAGTTGCGGAACCGTTCACATTTCCGCCCTTAGGTTCTGTGTTTGTCTGGCAAGCTGTTGTCCATGCCAGGAAGGCAAATGCCAGCAGGATAAAAGCCGCACGATTGGTTATCACTTTCAATGAAAGCTCCTTCGTATTATGTCTTGGCGATCTTCTCAGGATTCTATATTTGAGGTAAGCAGCGGGTCAATGAATACTCATCCGCGAGAGAGATTTTTTCACCAAAGCCCCCTGGCCGCCATCAATATCCGGTGGGAACTGATGGCTACGATGTTTTATACACTTCCTGTCATTTGAATACCGCGCGCGCGCAGGTCTTCAGCCGTTGGAATGTCTGCGGCCTCGATTGCCTGTAGCGCTTCCTCGCTGATGTTGGCGAGCGAGACGATGCGGTTGGCCTGAAGGCTAATTGTCGCTTCAAACAGATTGCGCGCCGTGCGTGCGTTGCCGAATGTTTCGTCGCGGTCGCACGTGAGCGCGTCGAAGAGGGCGGCCAGCCGCTCTTCGGCAGCAATTGTCGTTTTGAAGTCGGCCTTCTTGCAGAAGGATTTAAATATCAGGACAAGCTGTTCAGTATTGTAATCCTCGAAGTGTATAAACTTGGTAAAGCGCGAGCGCAGTCCCGGATTCGAGGAGAGAAATTGATCCATCTTCTGCGTGTAACCGGCGGCCACGACCACCAGATCATCGCGATGATCTTCCATCATCTTGAGCAGCGTCTCGACGGCTTCGTGCCCGAAGTCATTGCCTGCGCCCGCAGGGCTGAGCGCGTAGGCTTCGTCAATAAAGAGGATGCCTCCGAGCGATTTCGTCACCACCTCTTTGACCTTGAGAGCGGTCTGCCCGACGTATCCGGCGACGAGACCGGCGCGGTCTGTCTCCGTCAGATGCCCTCGACTCAAAATCTCAAGCGTGCGGTAAATCTGTGCGAGGAGGCGCGCGATGGTTGTCTTGCCCGTGCCCGGATTACCGGAAAAGATCAGATGCCGCGTGACGGGAAGTGTCGCCAAGCCCTTTGCCTCTCTCATCTGCTGCACCTTGAGAAAATTCGTCAGTTGTTTGACCTCGTCCTTGACGCGCTCAAGACCGACCAGCTCGTTTAGCTCCGCGAGCAGTTCTTCAAGCGGGCGCGGCGGCGTCTCCGCTTCCTCAATCGCTTCACTTTCCTTTTCAAGCTTTGCGGTCGGTGGTTCTTCTGTCGGCGCATAAGGCGTGTGCAGCGGGTAAACCGTCTGCTTGAATTTGAGCAGCTCGCCCGCTTCGCGTTCCGTTACATGGCCGTCCGACTTGATGACCAGATTTGCGAATTGAAAGAGCGCGTGGCGCGCGCGGTCTGCAAAGTTAGAGCCGTGGCGGGCGTCGTATTCTTCAAGGTAAGAGAGGATGACCGGCGCGCGGTCAATTTTCTGAAGGATGTTCTGGCTGAAAGACTGTCTATCGGGAAGCGGAAACGTATTGCTCTCGCAACTCAACTGAAAGCTACGGCAAAGCTCCTCGTAATAGCGCTGTTTCGCTTCCGGTGAGCACTCGCGCAGGTTAACGAAGCGCCTGGCGATTGACAACAATTGATTATCAAGCACAAGTTTCGCTTCGGGCGGCTCGGTTGCGCCGCGCCACACTGTTCGTATGCTCACATCGAGCGGAGACAGCAATCCGCTGAAGGTCAGCGACAGGGACTTGATGAGTTGTTTATTGTCGGGGCTTAAAGGCACAGACTGTTCGCTCCAAAGATTGCACAGCTTGAATAAAGAATGATTATAGCATTGACCTTCGGCGGGAAACTTTTCTAAGAGCTTATTGCTGTGGGTTGGTCGGCGGATGTCGTGCCGGTCAATCTTAAAAAGACCTGCTCAAGCGTCTCGCGCTGGGGCGAGAGTTCGCTGACGCGAAAGCCACGCTCGACCAGAAGGGCATTGACGCGCGGTATCTGTTCGTCGCTCATCTCGACGTAAAGAGACTCCGCACCGTTACGGCTAACGGTAAGCAATGGGTCGGCTGAGAGAAGATTGTAGGCTTCTTCGAGGCGGTCAACCGTCAGCTTGACAGTCTTATTGGCCGTCAGGAGCTTCTCGATTGTGCCCTGATACAACAGTCGTCCGTGGTCAATAATGGCGACGCGATTGCAGATTTGCTCGACCTCGTAAAGCTGGTGGCTTGAAAGCAGGACGGTCAGATCAAGCTCGTCGCGCAGACGACGGATCAGAAGACGAACTTCACGTATGCCCTGCGGGTCGAGTCCGTCGGTCGGCTCATCCAGAATAATAAATTCTGGCGATGGAAGGAGAGCCTGCGCGATACCGAGGCGCTGGCGCATGCCATGCGAATAGACGCGTACGGGTTCGTGCGCGCGCGTGCTGAGTCCAACAATCGAAAGCGCCTCTTCAATGCGCTTGTGACTTGCGCCCCCGGACATCGCGGCGAAGAGACGCAGGTTTTGCCAGCCGGTGAAGTGATCGTAAAAGGCCGGCGATTCGATGATCGCACCCACCCGGCGCAGCCCGCGCAAAGGATGTCTGCGCATATCATGTCCGAGCAGGCGTACCCCGCCGCGCGTGGGTCGCACCAGTCCCAGAATCATGCGAATAGTCGTGGATTTTCCCGCGCCGTTCTGTCCCAGAAAGCCGTAGATGTCGCCGCGCTCAACCTCTATTGAGAGCTGATCAACGGCCGCGCGTCGTCCGTATCTCTTGGTTAGCAGTTCTGTCCGCAGCACCGCGAAAGGCTTGTCATTCATCTGTCTGGACTACCAGCTTCCCTTTGAATCTCTCCTGCCCACGGTCGTAGCGAATCTCGTAACGATCAAGCGAGCCGCCACGCCCGCGATAATCTATCTCGTATTTCCAGTAACCGGGCGTGATCGGTTTCGCGCTGAAAAGATAATCAACCCAGCGCACGATAGCGGTCGAGCGATTGCTATTCTCCTGCGTCGTCAATTCGGTCTCGTATTGGATGACTTTGTCCTGCCGTTCGCTGTATCCGATGAGGGTCGTCTGAAGTCCCATGCAGGCGAGCGCGTTGTAGAGCGCAAATTCCAGAGCCCGGCCATCGCCGTTATAATCCTTCAGCCACATGATAGAAGGTTTACCTTCCTTTGAGCCGCGCATTCCCCCGACGTGGTAATAGCCCTTATGGATTCTGTAGGGGATGTCGAAGCTGTCTTCACTGCCTTCGCTGTATTCCTGCTTTACTTCGACAGTGTTGATAAGCCTGCGCGTCGCTGTGTCAAAGAGCGAGACTCTAAGCGGGCCGCTGTAATAGCTTCCCCTGGTCTCTTCCGGGCACATGTATATCTCACCGGGCGTATCGCGCGGGTTCGTGGTCGGCCTCAGCATCCAGAGAAGGAGCGCCCTGTTCGGATGACCCTTCGTGTTTATCTGCCTTGTCTCGATAACGCGCGCTCCCGCGGGCAGCCCATAATCCATATTCCGGCGCTGCGCGGGGTGCAACGTGACGAGGGAGATACAGGCCAGTAGTATTCCAGCGCTCTTCACCTTTGGTGACCTCTCATTAATCTTTAGACGAATAATTACAGGGCAAAGTTCACGGCAGTGCGACCTCGATCAGGAGCGGCCAGTGATCCATATGGCCAACGGCTGCGCCTCGCAGTACCTCGGCGCGACGCAGGAGCGCATTTTCGGTTGGGCCAAAAATGTAATCTATGCGGCGCTCGTTCAAGGCGGTCTCGCCGGCGTTGCGCCCCAGATCGCGAAAGTATTTGAGAACGTAGCTGTATGATTCGCTATCGTTCTTCAGATTATCCGTAAAAAGGTTCGATTGATTTCCGGTGTTGACCTCGAAATTGAAGTCCCCGGCGACGAAGACCAGAGCGTTTGCGGGACGTTGCCGCGCCCAATCCACGACCTCTCCGGTAAAGATGCGACGACGCGCGGCGCTGAAGGCATCGGCGTGCGCGCTGACCAGTGTAATCTCCGGCGCACTGCTATTATTGCTACTGCGAACGTGAAAAGTCGCGGCGAGCGCGCAGTTGTCTCCGATGTTCACGTTTTGAAACTGCGCCGATTGGTCTTTGACCAGCACGGCCTCGACGCGATCAGTTTTAGCTGTAGAGCAAACCGCGCCGCGATAACGCCGTTTGAGCTGGCCAAGAAGGATTTCTAGTTGATCCGTGCCGGTCAACTCCTGCAAAGCGACGGCTTCCGGATCATTATTGAGGATCACATCGGCGACGGCCTTTAAGTCTTTGGTATGCGCGCGCGAATCATCCTCAAGATCAGCGTAGCCGATATTCCAGGTCATCAGTCGCAGGCGCGCTCCCTCCGCAGGGCGCATCGCCAAAAGCGTTCTGTGCCTCGACGGCTCATAACGGATAGCGCCGCCGATCATCAGCAGGGCGAGCGCCGAAAGCAGAATCTTGGCCGGCATTTCTTAGCTCGTGATGTCCTTTCGATCAAAGATCGAGACGGCGGCCAGCAGCAGGCCGAAGATATAAGCGCCGCAGATACTCGCGTAATGATAAAAGCTGAGCCAGGGGATTTCTGGCTTGAAGACATCGCGCCAGAAATCCATGTCGGTCGTAAAGAAGTAGGGCCGCAGGTGCTCGAAAAACTCTATGCGGCCGATGATGTAGAGCATGATGTAGATGGCGAGTGTCGCGACCGTCGCCATCACCGGCGTCTCAAAGAGGACGGAGAAAAACATGGCGATGGCAGCGATCACCAGCAGCGCCCACGTGCCGGAAAAACTGGCGTACAGAAAACGCCAGAGCGCCTCATCGCGCGCAATTCTTCCGGGCTCGTCAACCAGATTGAGCGGCCCCGGATACAGCTCTATGTCGCCCCAGCCGATAAAGAAGAGCCCGACCAGCAGGTTCAATCCGATGAAGAACGCCATCAGGAGATAGACGTGCAGCGCGACCACGATAAACTTCGAGAGGAAGATCGAGACGCGCGAGATGGGCCGCACACAGATCATGCGCAGCGTGCCGGAGCGCGCCTCGCCCGCGATCTGCGCCCCGGCGGTCATCGCGACGAAGATGGGAATCAACAGGCTGAACGAGAACATCAAAGAGTAAAGCGCAAACGTCAGCCCGTTGAAATAGCTCTTCGACTCATAGGTGTACTTGAACTGCTCCGCAGCCTGCCCGCCCGTCTTGCGCTCGGCGTAAGAGTAAAAGCCCCAGAGCATGAGGGCGACGAATGCGGCGAGCGAGACGAAAGAGAGATAAAAGCTCTTCGAGCGAACGAGCTTGTAGATTTCGATTCTTAATTGCGTGAACATTTCTTTACTGCTTAAACGCTTTTATCGCGGTACGGGTTCCGGCGCTTGATGGCTTTCCCTGCGGCGCATCCATTATTCTTCTTTCAGTAACCCCCCGCTAAAGAGCGGTTGCCCCGCCAGGCTCGTATAAAAACCGTAGAAGGCGAGCGTCACAAGAAAGATTAGATCGAGCACGAAGTCTCCGGCGTACCAGGCCGTCAGCTCTGTAGTGATGGGGAAGAAAACACGCAGGTGTACAAAGATCAAGGTTGAGATCAGTGTTATCGGGCCAAAGCGTGCGGCAGCGATGACGAATAAAGTCGCCACAGCTATATTAAAAGGCCAACTGACGTATGACCTTCCACCCGACGCCACCATAGTAAAAACCGTCGCGATTAGAAGCCATCCGGCAATGAGGCCGAGTATGTTTTTACGCAACAGCATCGCCAAAAAGAGCAGAAGAAAGATGATGATGAAGGCCTGTACGACCGAAGCGCTGAGCTGGTTGATGAGAAGCGGGAGAAAACCGCGTATGCCGTTAAGCGTCGTAGTATCGGGATTAACAAACACATCAGGAACATTGGGCGGCAGACCAAGCCAACGGGGCACTTGATCTGAAAGGCTACCGAGAAGCAGGCAGGCGCAACCGAGGACAGCACCGATCAGAATGTCACGACCCACAAGCGGGTCACGGAAATCTCCGGCCAGAAGGCGACTCCATGAAATGACACGCTCGGGCCAGCGTCTTCTGAGGTAAGGCTCAAGCGCAAGATACATCAGTCCGACGACACAGGCCCAGAAAAGCGCCGACTGCAACCCAGTGAGCAGCAACAGAAACTCTTCCGTATCCGCCACATGATGCTTGGCGATGACCCAGTAGAACATTCTCAGAGCGAAGACAAAGACCGCGACGCGAAAAGCTCCGCGACGGTCTCCGCGCCCGGCGCGGATGTTTTTCAGCGCCAGCCATGCTCCCGTAACGAGAGTGCCGAAGAAAAGCGTGAGCAGACCGATGGTGCCCAACAGATCGGAGGCGGTCGGTTGATAAGGGACTTGTGCATTGGGTCTGCGCCAGGGACTGACGATCTCGAAATAGACAGGCAGCCCGTGATAACTGGCGGCTTCAACGCGAATCGGAAGATCTGGCACGCCCGGATACGTGCCGTTCCACGCCATACGCTCATTGTAGGCGCTTCGCGGCACCCATTGTGAAGCGGTCTGCTGAAAGTCAGCGAAATTTAGTCCCGCCTCCTGAAAAAGCAGAGACCAATCGGGCGGGGCCGCTTTGCCCGGCCCCTGATCCAACTGCGGCGGGACGGCGTCGAAGTAAAACAAGCGCCCCTCTGTGTCTACGCTCAACAACACCATGCCCGATATATCCTGCGGCGGATCATCAGCGTTCACAATATCCATACTTCTTGGCACGAGGTAACGCGGACTCTGGCGGTACCAGAAGCGCAGGGCGGACGGTTGCCCCGCGGCCAGCCTATTCCAGCGCGTGCGTGACGAATCGTGTTCTTCGATGTGACGCAGATATTCGTGGTCGGCTATGAAACTGTATGCGGTATCTGTCGGCCTCGCCGTGTAACCGAGTTTGCGTGCAATCTCGCTGGCTCTCTCCTTGAGCACTTCCGGTGATTTCTCAAGCGGCGTCATGCGATGCAGAGCTATCTGTTTTGACATGAGCATCGTCAGGCCCAGCATGAGGAGCACGGAGGCGAGCATCGAGACGGCCACAACGGGGCGCATGCTGCCCATCTTCGGAGCGGCGGCGACCATCTCCGGCGAGGGCGTTTCGCCCGCCGCCAGCGCCGCTTGCAGAGGATCGCCGCCCGGCAGCATCGCCGCCACCTGCAAGGCCGATTCTGGTCTTTTCTCCGTCTCTCTCTCCAGACAACGTAGAATCACACGCTCGACCAGCGGGTCTATCTCTTTGACGAGACTTGAAGGATTGGTCGGCGTCGTGTCGCTATTGCGACGCAATTCGATCAGCTCTTTGAGGGAGCGCGCCTCGAAAGCACGCTTGCCCGTAAAGACTTCGTAGAGCACGAGGCCGAGCGAATAGATATCGCTTCGGGCCGTCAACTCTTCGCCTTCCAGTTGTTCGGGAGACATGTAGGCGGGCGTGCCAGCCCTGCGCTCGTCATCCTGCAACTCTTCGCTGAGGCCAGCGAGACCGAAGTCTGTAATGCGAACGTTGCCCGCATCGTCAATCATCACATTCGATGGTTTCAGATCACGATGCAGCACGCCCGTCTCGTGCGCGGCGGCTAATCCTGCGCAGAGCTGGCGGGCAATCTCCGTGGCCTTGTCCGGCGGCAGCCGGCCGATGCGCTTGAGGAGCGAAGACAGCTCCTCGCCCTTGATCAGCTCCATCGAGAGGTAATGCTGGCCGTCAAGCTCGCCGATGTCATACACGCGGCAGACATTGCGATGAGATACCTGGCGCGCCACTCGCACCTCCCTGTGAAAGCGAGCGAGCGCCGCGCCGTCATTCAAGAGGGATTCCGGCAGAAACTTTAACGCGACGGGTTGGGCCAGCTTGATGTCGTCCGCGCGATAGACCTCGCCCATGCCGCCGCGTCCCAAAAGGCCTACGATGCGATAGCGACCCGCAAGCATCGTCCCGGAGACAAAGCGCGCGTCATCTATTGTTCCTGAAAAAGAGCGTGAGGCGCTCGGAGTGGATTTGCGAGACGCGCTATCGCCTCTGGGCGAAGAGATTTTCGGTGAGCCTTCGAGGCGGCGCGTCGGCGTAAAGGAATCATCAAGCGCAGTACCGCAGGACGGGCAGGTCTGCCTCTCATCGGGAATATCAAGCTCGCATGAGGAGCATTTCATAGGCCAGGCATTGTAGCATTTTCAAATTTGAGAGGCCGGCAGTTGAAAATTGTTATGATCCCGAAGGGACTTATTGACATGCTTGCCGTCTGCCCGTCATAAGGGGACATCTCTTCAAGGCTTGCGCTCAACCGTGCTCTCGAATCGGATGGATAGATCGTCGTCCTTCTCATCAATGGTGATGCGCGAGCCCGCTGGCGCTTCGCCGAAGAGAAGCTGTTCGGCGAGTGGTTGCTTGATTTTGGTTTGAATCAGTCGCGCCATGGGCCGCGCTCCGAAGAGACGGTCGAAGCCGCGCCGTGCGAGCCACGCACGCGCCTCTTCTGTCAATTCGATGGTGATTTTCTTATCAATGAGCTGCGCGCGAAGCTCGTTGATAAACTTGTCAACGACGCGCTCGATGGTCTCGAAGCTCAAAGACTGGAAAGCGATCCATGCGTCTAGACGGTTGCGAAACTCAGGGCTGAAGGTGCGCTCGATAACCCCGCGACCTTTGCCCTTGCCGCCCTCCTCGTTCTGAAAGCCGATTCCCTTCTCGCTCAACTCGCGCGCGCCTGCGTTGGTCGTCATGATTAGAATGACGTTGCGAAAATCTGCTTTCTTGCCGTTGTTGTCCGTCAGCGTCGCGTGATCCATCACCTGAAGAAGAATATTGAAGAGGTTCGGATGCGCCTTCTCTATCTCGTCGAGGACGAGCACCGCGTAGGGCGTTTTGTTGATCGCATCGGTGAGAAGTCCGCCCTGATCGAAGCCGACGTATCCGGGCGGCGCGCCGATCAGTCGCGAAACCGTGTGCGCCTCCATATACTCGCTCATGTCGAAGCGCAGGAACTCGACGCCGAGCGATTGGGCCAACTGTTTCGCCAGTTCCGTTTTGCCCACTCCCGTCGGCCCTGAGAAAAGGAACGAGCCGATTGGTTTGTCAGGATGGCCAAGGCCGGAGCGCGAAAGCTTGATGGCATTGACGACGCCTTCAATGGCCTCGTCCTGCCCGAAGATGACCGATTGCAATTCGCTTTTAAGATTTTGCAGGCGCTCTTTCTCCGAGACGACGACCGTTCGGGGAGGAATCTTCGCCATACGCGAGACGACTATCTCTATCTCTTTAGGCCGGATCGTCTTGGGCCGTTTTTCCGGGGGCATGAGCTTCACGGCCGCACCGGCTTCATCCAGCACGTCAATCGCCTTATCGGGCAGGAAGCGGTCGTGTATGTGCTTGGCGGAAAGCTCTGCGGCTGTGCGCAGGGCTTCCGCGGTAAAGCGGACGCCGTGATGCTCTTCGTAGTAGCTTTTAAGACCGGCGAGGATTTGCACTGTTTCCTCAACGCTTGGCTCGCCGATCTCGATTTTTTGAAAGCGGCGCGCCAGGGCGCGGTCGCGCTCAAATGCCGCCTTGTATTCCGGGTAGGTCGTCGAGCCGATGCAGCGTATTTGGCCTGAGGCGAGCGCGGGCTTGATGATGTTCGAGGCGTCCATAGAGCCGCCGCTCGTCGCGCCCGCGCCGACGATAGTATGAATCTCGTCAATAAAGAGGATTGAGCCGGGACGTTTTTTTAGCGCACCGATGACGCCCTTGAGGCGTTGCTCGAACTCACCGCGATACTTCGTTCCCGCAAGAAGCGCTCCCATGTCGAGCGCATAAACTTCCGTAGAGCGCAGCGCATCGGGCACTTCGCCGCGATGAATTTTGAGCGCGAGCCCTTCGGCAATCGCCGTCTTGCCGACGCCGGGATCGCCAACGTAGAGCGGATTGTTCTTGCGACGGCGACAGAGTACCTGAAGCGTGCGCTGGACTTCCGATGTGCGCCCGATCAGAGGATCAATACCTCCGTCTGCGGCGCGCTTGACGAGGTCTTCGGTAAACGCTGCGAGAGGGTCGCGGACAGGTTGCCCGCCCTCTTCTTCGTCGCCGCCCAGCTCGCCCCGGTCTCCGGCAGCCTCTGTGCTCTCGGCGGTGATCTTGGATATGCCGTGCGCGATGTAGTTCAAGATATCGAGGCGTGTTATGCCCTGCTTCCTCAGAAAAAAGACGGCGTGCGATTGCTCCGCCTGATAGAGGGCAGCGAGGATATTGCCGCCGTTGACCTCACGCTGACCAGACCCTTCGGCCTGCAACATCGCGTACTCAAGCACATGCCGAAATGTCGTGGTCTGCTCCGGCATTACCTCGACTCGTTCCGGCAGCCGCTCCAGTTGGTCGCTGAGAAAAGACGTGAGATCGCGCCGCAGCGTTTCGAGGTCGCCCCCGCAATGACGCAGAACATTGCCGGCCGTCGCGTCATGCAATAGCGCGAACAGCAGATGTTCGAGCGTAATGTACTCGTGCCGTCGCTTGATCGCTTCGTTGACGGCCACGCTCAGCGTCGCTTGTAATTCCCTGGTAATCATATAAGACTCGAATGCGCCGTTGATCTATCGAACGACAAAGTTTTTAATGAACGGGCAGCGGGTTTAGTATTCCTCGGTCGTAAACAACAGCGGATATTCATGCGTCTGCGCCAGGCCGGTCGCCTTTGCCGCTTTCATCTCGGCGACCTCGTGGGTATAAACTCCGGCCACGCCCATGCCCTGCGTATGCACCTGAAGCATGACGCGCACGGCATCTGCCTCCGTCCGCTGAAAGACCGACTGCAAGACGAAGACGACGAAATCCATCGTCGTAAAATCGTCATTGTGAATCAAGACCTTATAGAGCGGAGGCGGCTTGAGCTTCTCCTTGCTTTTGCTCTCGGTGACGAGGGCTTCGTCAGGTTCACCAGTTAGTCTAGGCATAATCGTAAAAGGCGTACGCGCCCTCTTGCTCTATAATAAGATACCAGCACCGCGCTTAGAATGCAGCCGCGCATACGGGAAACAGCCTTTATTTTCCCGATAAGCTCACTGGCCCTGGGCGAAGCGATTGATGCGGCGCACGGCGCGTTCATTCCCTGCTTGCGGGTTTTGAAAGCGGCAGTTTAAGCTACCCGGGACGATGGGATTAATACGCTTTCCAGACCCCAGATATTCCACCTCTGAGGGAATTGTCGCCGTGGGCGGCAGTCTTCAGCCGGAGAATGTGCTGGCGGCTTACCGTCGCGGGATATTTCCCTGGCCGATAGAGGGGCTGCCGCTGGTCTGGTTCAGCCCGCAGGAGCGTGCCATCCTGGAATTCTCAGACCTGCATATTCCGCGCAGCCTTGGCAGAGAGAGACGCCGCACTGAGCTGTCGTTTAGTATTGATCGAGATTTCAGCTCCGTCATCCGAGCCTGTGCCAGGCTTCCGCGCGCGGGAGAGAACGGTACGTGGATTACACCCGAAGTCATTCGATCCTATACTGAACTGCACCGCAGGGGATATGTTCATAGCGTTGAAGCGTGGGCAGGCGAGCAGCTCGTCGGCGGGCTTTACGGCGTTGATGCAGATGGTGCTTTTGCTGGCGAGAGCATGTTCTACCTACGCCCGAACGCGTCCCGGCTGGCGCTTCTCTTTTTGATCGAGCATCTCTCGACGCGCGGCCTCGATTGGATTGACATCCAGATGCTGACTCCGCATATGAAGATGCTCGGCGCGAAGATCATCAGCCGCGACATCTTTCTCGAAAAGCTGGCGAGGACGCGCGCGCGCCGTCTCAAGCTGTTTGACGCGCCCGTCACTTTGTCTTAAATATCATTTCCCTCTTTTCAGAAGGGCGCGGCGCGTGCGCAAGCGTTTCTGGGAAACATCACGTCACAAAGAAGGCACTGTAGACATATGGCACATAAAAGATTACTGCTCTTGAGCAACTCGACCAATTACGGAGAGCGTTATCTGGGTTATCCGGTGGGCGCGATCAAGGATTTTCTCGGCGAGGAGATCAAAACAGTTCTCTTCGTGCCCTTCGCGGGGGTGCGCGCATCTTTCGCAGAATATACGAAGACGGTGCGCGCGCGTTTCGAGGAAATGGGCTACAAGCTTGAATCGGTTCACGAAGCGAGCGATGCATCGCAGGCTGTGAGAAGCGCAGAGGCCATCGCCGTCGGCGGCGGCAATACCTTTCACCTGCTGAGCGGTCTCTATGAATCCCGGCTCATTGACGCGATCCGCTCCCGCGTTGAGCATGGAGCGCCCTTTATCGGCTGGAGCGCAGGCTCAAACGTCGCGTGCCCGACCATACGGACGACCAACGACATGCCCATCGTTGAGCCGCCGAGCCTCCGCGCTCTCAATCTCGTTCCCTTTCAGATCAACCCGCATTACACGGACGCGAAGGTTTCCGGGCACGCGGGCGAGACCAGAGAGGAGCGTCTGATGGAATTTATCCAGGTCAATCCGGATGTCTATGTCGTCGGTTTAAGAGAAGGCACTATCCTGCGTATTGAAGACTCCGAGATCAGTCTGATCGGGGACAAGGGGGCGCGAGTTTTTCTCAAAGGCACAGAGGCGATGGAATATACTGCGCAGGACTCTTTACAATTCCTCTTGCGGAGGCCAGCTTAACGCGCGGCAGGCATCTCGAACTGCTCATCCTTGATGAGGACATTATGGCTGATCTGTTCGTAGCTGGTAATAATGAGTCCCTCCGGAGTTTTCTCGCGGACAGTATAGGGTAGTTTGATTCCATCTATCTCTCTGTAATCGTCATAATAAATCTCCACATCCGCCATGCTGATCTGTTCTTTGTAGGCCCTGCTCGTTCTGGAAATGATTCGCGAGCGGGCGTCTCTGCGAATCAACAGTCCCGTCTCCGTATCGAAGTAGAGTTTTTGTGAATCGCCGTTGGCAGTGATTGCTTCAATCAGATATGCCTCGCGCTCTCCGACCTGCGCCCTGCCCACGAGCATCATCTTCGTGTAAACCTCGTCGAGCCTCGCTTCCCCGTGCAGCCTTATCACGCGCGGCGCGCGCGCGCGCTCAGGCATCTCGACGGCGCGCGCAGCTTGACCGGGTAATTGCAGCCAGCCGGACTTCCCGTCAAATCCGGTGTTCATCATGCCGTCGGAGGTCTTATTTATCAGCAGAGTTTTGTTCGGAATCTTTTCATAGCTCTCGATAGAGACATCGTCGCCATCCGGATTCTTTTTGGTTCCTTTCATGACGCGGCTTGTAACGCGCTCGATGGCGGCTTTGCCCCCGATGGCCTCTACATATTTGTTGATTACCTGAGCGACGGTCGGCATAGTCACGGCGGGTTGCGCTAAGACCACCGGCGCGGCTTGAGCAGCAGGCTTCACGGCAGAACCGGCGGGCGTGATTAAAAGATTGACGGGAGCAACACTAGTCTGGCTGCGTCGAATGATCGGCAATTCGATGAAAGATGCATGTCGTTTATTTCTCTGGAGCGTGATAACGGGAGTGCCTTCCGCGGGGATGCGCGCGAAAACACTCTTGTCGTGTCCGGCGATGGCGATGCGCAGGCGATGTCCCTTTCTGATGAGCACAGAGGTCGGCAAAAGCCCGAACTTTAGTTCCGCCACCTCGCCGGGCACGAGAGGCATCCCGTCCTTTCGCTTGAACGTATGATAGGGCACGCCCATCCAATGTGGCGGCTTATCTTTTGAGACTTTGCGATGAAGCGCGCGCAGTTCTCCTTCGGTTATGTAAGTGACCTTACCGCTCTCGTCCACGTCCTCAAGATAGACGAAGAAAGCGCCGTCCGTGGCCGTCGAAGCAACATATAGATTGATTACGGGGTGGCCTGTGATCTCCGTATCTTCCGCCAGAGGACTGCTCGTATATGTAAGCAGGCGGCGATCCTCTGCGGCACGGTCAGGATAAACGACAGTGCCGCCGAGTTGCGTGAGCCAGCGATTTTTTTCGCCCGTCGTGGCCTCGAAATCAACCGTGTAGTTGTCTGAGCCCTCCGAAGCGGCCGGAGCAGTTTGTGCGAGCGCGTGATCAGCCGTCATGTACCAGCGCACCGAAGTAGTTCCCTCGACGGGCCAGGTCTTCGTCTCTTTCCACTTCTCTTCGCCCATCGTGTAATAAAACAGCGAACGCTTCAGCGGCATCACGCCCGTATCAATGCCTTTGAGGTAATAGTCGAAAAAGCGCAGCCATTCCAGTTGACGGCGCACACTTTCTGAAGCTGTAGAGAGATATGGGCTCGCGTTCTGTGAGCCGCCATGATTCCAAGGGCCGACAAGCGCACGCTGCGGATTTTTCAAGGTCATAAAGCTCTTGATCACAGCGTCGGCCGTTCCGGCATCGAACCAGCCGCCCCAACTATTAATGGCAACACCGGAGCGTTCTATATCCCGCCCGTAGCTATGAACACTGAAATCATCTATCGAAACCTCGTTGAAGGGCCGGTCGTCGCGGTATGTGACGCGCTGCGCCGCGGCATAAAGCTCTATGTTTTTGGCGTGCGATTTTATCGCCTCACCGAGCGCGCTTCCGTCCGCGTCCGCGTCAACCGGCCTTGCACCGGGATTGAGATCGAGCTGGTGATTGCCCTCGTTCCAGGCTTTTACCATCCAGTTGTTGAAAATCCCGCCGGGAAACGGAACGTCATTGTACTCATCGAATTCGTAATGACGAGGGATGACGGCTTTGAGCGCGGGATGATTGGGCACAGTGATAAACAGCGCGGAGTTTCCACCATAGGAGTTGCCCATCGCGCCGACCTTGCCATTTGACCATGGCTGTTTAATTATCCAGTCAACCACCTCGCCGCCATCTTTGATCTCGTCACGCGCCCATGGCATAGACCAAACGCCCGTTGATGCTCCCGTCCCACGAACATCCACCCAGATCACGGCGTAACCGTGCGAGGCGAAAAACCGTTGATAATCATTCGGCTTCTGTCCCTTGCGCGCGCGCCAGTAGCGCGTTTGCTCGACGATGGCCGGAATCCTCGCGCCTGCGGGTAAACCTTTGGGCAGCACCACGTCGGCGGCGATCTTTACGCCATCGCGCATCGTCAGGTAGAGAGATTGGATGACGGTTTCTTTGTACTCCGGCTCGGTGTAGCCTTTGTATTGCGGTGCAGCAGCAGGAGCAGCGTTGGAATTACTCTGCGGGTTAGTCGCCGTACCCGTAGGACTCTGCGCGCTCGCAGGACTGAGGCCCGCAAACATGACGTGTGCGAAAACAAGGAACATGAAAAAGGCGGTTTGTAATAATCTGTGTAACATAATTTCCCTCGTGCTATCGGCCATCAAATTTATCAATACCCCTGACCAAATATTGATACGTTTTAATCTACTTAATAGATGATTGTAACGTAGTGACCTGCGACGCCAAGCCATTGACCATCGGCGACAAAAGTCCCGGCTGCGAGGGCAAGCCGGTGCGGGCTTGTCGGGCGCGCTCCGCTTGGGATAAAGTTCTCTTAGATTTGAGGTTCGCTCCTTATGCCTCGTGTGCCCACGATTTCCGTCAAAGCCATCGGCAAAATTCTAGACACAGCACTCGCCGCCGGAGTTCGCCCGCAGCAGCTTTACCGTGCCGTCAACCTTGACCCGGCTCTGCTCAATGATGCGGAGAACCGTATTCCCTACTCGCAGCTCGTCGCGCTTTATGAGGCGGCTGCGCATCTGACGAATGACACGGCCTTCGGGCTTCACCTGAGCGAGCGAGCCAGCCCGAAGGTCTTCGATCTTCTGGGCTACGTAATGCTCAATAGCCCAACGCTCGGCGAAGCCATCGGCAGAATCGTCCGTTATCATTCTATCTGGACGGATGGAGCAGCGTATAACCTGGAAGTTAAAGGTGATGTGGCACGACTCGGTTATCGCTACATCAACTTAAAGGAGGAAGCATGCCGGCATGATTGCGAGATGACGATGGGGATCACCACAAGATTCGCGCGCCTCGCGACGGGCGTTGACTGGACACCTTTGGAGGTCAACTTTGCGCACGCCGAGCCCGTGGACACTTCCGAGCATCGTCGAATCTTTCGCAGCCCCGTCTATTTTTCCCGCCCCGCCAACGTCATTGTCTTCGACAGTTCATTATTGAATCTTCCGTTGCAGGAGGCCGATCCGGCTCTTTGCGCCGTGCTCGACCGTCATGCCGAGGAGCTTCTAACAAAATTCCCCGGACGCGGTCGATTCGCAGACGAAGTTCGAGCCCTTCTCTTTGAAGCATTGAACGGCGGCGATGCGAGTCTGGAGGCGATCTCCGGGCAACTGGGCACGAGCCCGCGCACGCTTCAAAGGAAGCTCAAAGAAGAAGGCACAACGCATCAGGACTTGCTCGACGAGTTACGCCGAGACCTCTCGAAGCGATACCTCAGCGAGCCGCAGATGGCGATCTGCGAGGTGGCCTACCTCCTGGGCTTTTCCGAGCCGAGCGCCTTTCACCGCGCCTTTCGTCGTTGGACCGGCATCACTCCCAGAGAATACCGCCGCTCCGCGCAGATTTAGAAACCCAATACCCGGCAGGCAATCATTGATCTGCATCAAATTCACCCATGCCGCCCGTTGAGATTATGTGTTCGGTCTTGATTTGCATTTGAATTTAACGTAGAAGTGCTTCGCTCAGAGATTCTCGCCAGAGTTAAGGAAGCTTGATGAAATCAATTTTGATGATCGCATTGCTGGTTGTCGCAACGTCCTCCTGTAATTCCTCAAACAAGCAGACAAACAAAAACGAAGGACACTCAACACCGACGCCGAAAGCTTCTGGCAACACAGGCGAAAGCTCTGCTGCGGCTAATGGTCAAGCCGACGTTCTATCTGAGCTGATCGCCATCGAGCAGCGTTGGAAAACCGCGAAGTATAAGGGCGACACGGCGACGCTTGAAACCATCTTTGCCGATGAATTTACCAACGTAGCCGAGAACGGCAAAACCTACACCAAAGCCGAGTGGATAGCCTTGTGGAAGCGCGGCGACCCAACGATTAAATCCTGGGAGATGAGCGACGAGCGATTGGAGAGCCTTGAAGGGAACAAAGCGACGATCACTTTTACCAACACGCTCAAAAACAAGAAGTCGCGAACTTCCCGCACGAAAGATATGGACACTTTCATCAAACGCGACGGACGCTGGCAAGTCATTGCTTCGCAATCAACGAAAATATCTTGAGGGTTAGAGGTGTTGGGTTGTTTGCAGAGGCGTGCATAAATTGCTTTCGCACCCGGTGGAAAAGTGCGCGCAAAAAATCGTTGTGTCGCTTCGTGACACGATGATGTAGTAAGTGGAGAGCCTGCACGACGAGCAAAGCAATATAGGTGGCTTGCGGTGTGAGCATCAATCGCAAAGTTCCTTTATCATTGATGCGCCCGATGACCTCTCTACAGGTGGGCTGTAATGAATCGAACGTGGTTCCCTAATCTTTCTCACTTTCCACAAATTTATAATACCTAATGTCCTTTTTGTTGCGTGGCATTATGAACGGGACAGTAGAAATCAACTGTCCCATTCGCAAATGCATAATTATAGACGTAGAGCATGTCACCCACTGGTGACTAAACTCATCATCCGAACTGCGTGTCAGTCCTGCCTGCGCCTATATCACTTAGATCATCCCGAATAATTCGCGAGTGATTTTGTCTATGCCCTTATTGAGTACTGGTAGTCGAGAGCGCGTCGAGACGCTTGCGCGCTTCCGTTGCTTGAGGGCTGCGTGGGTAGCGGCGCAGAATCTCGCGCCAGATCTCGCCATCATAATGTTTTACGAGACCACAAAAAACAGTCGAATTTCTTTCGCATAACAGATATGTGTCTACAAGCCCCCGGTGGAGGGACTTGTTTCATCCTGTTGTAATTGATCCACCTTGACGAGGGGATTAATAACTGAGTTGCAGAGAAATAATTTGTCCGCCAGATTTTAAAATGCCAATAACAGTTTCGATCAAGCATTATGCGGATCTGTTTTTGATCTTGCTGCCGGGTGGCTTCTGCTTTATGTGCCGATCTACAAAGTTACTGACTGACAGCAATGCCAACGACTCCCCAAGCTTCCCGTACGCTGCGTTGTTCCTGGCTGCCCTCGCCATATAGCTCGGCTGCTACTTTAAATGTCGTGTTTGCCAGAGTCTGAAAATCGCTGTCCGGGGTTAGATGACGCAAAGCTTGAGTCCAGATCGTACCGGCTTTATCCGACCCGAGGCGGATCGCCGCTTCGTAAAAGCCTTTGTTTGGAATACCTATGTTGATATGAACACCGCCCCAATCATCCGAGAAAGTGATGGGGAGAGTCACGAAATCCTTCATGTGTGCAGGTCTATTCCGATCCCTCAATAACTTGTGGTCGTAGGCAGTGCCGGGTGCTTTCATCGATCTTAAAGGCGCTTTTCTTTCAGCATCTGTAATTGTAGAGTCTTCCCGGCCTTCTGCCCTTAATACCCATACGGCCGCGCCGGGGGCTATCTCCCAATCTGCTTGCTGGGCTGTCTGATTTAGTCTGCGCTGGTTTGTTCGCTCGGCATAAATGTCAGCGTAGGATTCGACTATTGAGCCCGATTGTCCAGTAAAATTAAAGCGCACTATTTTTTCTATGAAGGCATGAGCTATCTCATGGTAAGTCAGTTCCGGTAAGTCTTTAACCGGAACCGAAACATTATATGTGCCAAATCCATCCAAGTGAACGTCTATAATGCTTTCCCTAATGAGCGTAACTTTTGGGACGGGAAGACCCATCTGTAATCGCATGTTGAGAACTTGAACGGCATAAGTAACATCTGATTTGATCTTTTTCAGAGCGGAGATTTCCTCCGCCGTCTTCAGAGCGGAGATTTCCTCCGCCGTCAAGGGTACGTCATCCTCGGTCGTCCGCCCCGCCGAGCCAACATCCAGATTGTTATTCTCGGAATTGTCACTTCGCTGACCGCTATTCACAGCATTATTATTATTCGCTGGACTGGAGGTAAAGATTTTCCAGAACGCAAAAATGCTGGCAATGAGTAAAACTACGGGTAAGGCAATGGCTGAAATCTTATTAACGCGCGACCATTGAGCAGCCTTTTCGGAAGCGTCCGCGAACTTGATTTGCAATCCCGTCAAATTGCGTTCCGCGCTCCGGCGAAATGCGCGCAGGCGGTCAAGATCGGGCGAGCGCCAGAGCAAGCCTGCGGGCTGCCCCTGTTCGTTCCAGTAGCGGGCCGCGTCTTCCAGCCTGTATTGAAACAGCAGATCGTCGTAGGCCGCCCTGATCCATTCCTCGAACTGTTCCCAATGCTCGATCAGGGCTTCATGTGTGATCCGTGCCGTCTCCGCCCCTTCGGCATCGGCTGAGAGAGTAAGGATACGTGCTCCTGGCGAAGCGAACCGTTCGACCACTTCCCTCACATGTCGTACGTTTTCGCTCTGGGCAACCAGATCATCTATCGCCAGTGTGCGCCGCGTGGTCGGAATATCTTTGCCCACACGAACCAGGCTGAGGAAGACACGGCGAGCCAGCGCTTTGTCCGCCTCATTTTGAAGCCCTTCGTAAAGCCTCTGGGCTTCGACGGCGAGCGCGCCGCCGACGCCGCCGATCTGGCGCAGTGTCTCGGAAGGGGCGACTCCCTGCGCCATCCCTTCCCAGATACGTGTGAGCGCGAATTGCAGCAGCGGCAGCACACCCTCCCGGCCCTTCGTTTCATTGATGAGCAATTCGACCGTCGCATCGTCCAGCGGATGGCCGGCCCGCCTGGCAGGCTCCGCAATGGCTCGCGTCAGTTCCTCACGGTTCATGACGGGCACGATGATGCCCTGAGTCGAGATGATGCGGTTGAGTTCTTCCTGGCTATTGGTTTCGCCGATAAAGTCTGTGCGCAGAGTAACGATGATAGAGATATGACCGGAGCGGTCTCTGGCGGCTGTCAGCAAGTTGGCGATAAAGATATCGCGCTCCTGAGTATCATCGCAAAGCGAATATATTTCCTCAAACTGATCTACCAGAATTATCAGCGGCGTGTTTGAAATATCCGGGATAGCATCGGCAATGCGTCTCAGGCCATCATAGAGGTTCGTCTGCGTCGCCAGCCTCAGCTGCTCAACAAACTCGCGCACCTTCGCCACCGGCATCTCATCTTTGACCGTGACGCGGGCCAGAATGGCTGCCAGAGATTCTAGCGGATGAGCGCCCGGCGTGAAGATCGCGACGCGCGGGGATTCACGCCCCGGCATCGGATGGCGAGCAAGCTCAGGGATCAGACCGGCGCGCGCCACAGACGACTTGCCGGAACCGGATGGGCCAAGAATGGGCAGGATACGTGCAGGTTGATGAGCGCTGGGTTGCTGCTCGTGAAGGTCGCGAAACTTGGCCCAGAGATGTTTGGTCAAATCCTCACGGCCAAAGAAGTAGTTGGCATCGCGCTCTTGAAAGGCTCCTAATCCTTTATAAGGATTAGGGCCGATGGCCGTTGCTTCGCGCTTCTGCCCCGGTTCAATAACTCTGCTGGCATGAATAATGACGACTCTGTTGCTGTCTCCGGTGACGATGACGTTACCTTCCGCATCGCCGCCTATCCGAACATTTCCGCTTCCATTTTCCATTTGAAGATTAAAAACCGAAGTGTCTCGCCGTCCTGATCGGTAAGGAACCGGGCTGAAACAAAAAGGAAACATCCTGGCCCGCTCACGCTTCGATGGCGGGCCTCTCATAGCCACTCCACTGCCGGCAAGAGGTCTCGCTCACGGGCTACATTCAGGTATGAAAAATCAGAAGATGGAATCCGGGCTACTTGTCAACACGGTTGCGGTCGCCGGTGATGAATGTACCACCGACAACATTTCCACCGACAGTGATATTTCGGTCGCCTGTAATATTAAGGATGTTCCGTGTATCTGCCGCCTGCGCCTCTTGTACAAGACGATTGATAAGCTCAGTGAAGTCGGAGTCGTCCTGCATTTTTTCTAATAACAATTCTTCGAGCGATGCCTGGCGTGGTTTAGACTCCGGTTTGGCCTCGACCAGGGCCAGAGTCTGCTCCGCATCGTTATCGCCTGCGAATTTATTTTTAATGCTTCGGTAAAGCGCCTCCGCTTTAGCTTCCAATGCTTCACCGGCTTTTTTAGCAAAGCTCTTTCCGCCCTCGACTAAGTAAGGCCCGAGGATTGTTAGCGCTCCTGCTGCTATAGTTTCAATGACCATCTCTAACCTCACTTTCCATTTATCTCGTTCCGTGCCCCCCTATCTACGAATGAGGGCTGAAATATACGGCTTGGCTGCTACAATATTCAACAACAAAAGTTCTCTTATCTAATTCACACGGGCGCTTCATGGACAATGCTTTTCATTGTCTACAGCCAAGCCTGTAAGAAAATATATCTCTGCATGTGATAATGAATTGGACAGAAGAAGTTAACTGTCCCATTCGCAAATGCATAATATAGACGTGGAGCATGTCACCCAATGGTGACTAAACTCATTATCCGAACTGCGTGTCACTCCGGCCTGCGCCTAAGCCATTTAGATCATCCCGAATAATTCGCGAGTGATTTTGTCTAAGCCCTTATTGAGTAGTGGTGGTCGAAAGCCCATCGAGACGCTTGCGCGCCTCCACTGCTTCAGGGCTGCGCGGGTAGCGGCGCAGAATCTCGCGCCAGCTTTCGCCGTTATAGTGAAACTGTTTTGTCGCTCGATTGAAGGTAAAGGCGATGCCCTGGCGTCTGTACCTGTCGAGGCCATTGTAATTGAGAAAATAGCTGAAGACGGGCGCACCATTAGCCGTCATTTCGCGTTCGTCCAGCCGCCTCGCGGCATCGCGCGAGAGCCGCATGGCGGCCGCCTCCGCCGCTTCGCCATAGATCATCAGCACTTCAGGTCGCGCAGGGGATCTCGGAAATAGATCCAGAAAAATCCTTGCGCGCACGACCCTGTCGTAATCGTCAGAGCCGCGAATCAAACGCAGAAGACGTTTATCATCATCCGCCTTACCGGGCGAGACGACCGCATCGCTCTGTAGCCATCCATTAGTGCGTCTCGTCACCGCGACGCGATAGAAGGTGAGCCCATCTGTCGCGCGTTTTGCTCCGAGAACGAGGACGACACGGCCACGGCTCATTCTTTGTAAGAGTCGCGCGGACAAGTCCGGCCCATCACGCAGCACAGCCAATCTTTCATCCACGACGACCGCGCTGCGATTGCCCACAGGCGCTCGTCGTCGCTGAGCTTGAGCCGCATCAACGACTAAACAGAGCACGCAGGCGATAACGGAGAGGAAAACTTTTTTACTGTTTGAGGAACGAAGAGACACGAGTATTGCCTCCTTTCACAAGGTGAGGTTGATCTGAGGCGACATGCTCGCCCTTTAGCATCCGGTCTTCTCGCTCGGTGAAGTTTAGCGCGAAGCGCGGCGGCGAGTCGCAGGCGATTGATTGTTTGCGAGCGTCACGCGGGCATCTGCGGCGAGGATTCGCCCCTGCGTCCCGGCGTGATGAAAATGGCAGATGGCGTTGGCGAGCGCATCCGCCGCATCATGTGGCTCAGGCGCAACGGCGAGCGAGAGGAGCACGCGCACCATCTCCTGAACCTGATGCTTTTCAGCATTCCCGTAACCGACGACCGTTTGCTTGACGAGTCGCGGACTGTACTCATGAATTTCAAGCTTTGCGCGCTCACAGACCAGCAGAGCGACGCCTCGCACCTGTCCAAGCTTGAGCGCGACCTTGACGTTGTTCGCGTAAAAAGCCTCTTCTATCGAGCAAGCATCCGGCTTGAGACGCGCGATGATGGCTTCCAAGCCATCGCCGATCTTTAAAAGCCGCAGTGAAAATCTCTCGCGCGGACTGGCCTTGATCGTGCCGTATTCGATCAGGCGATAACGACGGCCATCGCCTTCGACGACGCCCCAGCCCGTCGTCTCGCTCCCTGGATCAATTCCCAAAACGCGCAAACCGCTCTCTTTCGTCTCTTCAAGAGTTTTTACGAAATATAAAGTGCTTGCCGGAAATTTCAGACTCGAATCTTGCCCGAAGAACTCGATACCGGCCAGCACCTGTTACCAATACTTTGATCATATTATACATAAAGAGCTGCTATCCCTACAGAATTACTTTGCCGGCCTCCTATCCTTCAACCGTCCGGCAAAGTTTTGCGCCCCAGGTATGCGGTTTTTCTTAAATACCGTCATTTCTGGAATCATTCTTGCAGGTTCTAATAAATCAGCGTGCGTGTTGTATCAGATTCGTTCAAAACAGGAGTTTTTTTGGGACAAGCGCATTCAAAAGTTATAACGGTAGAAGCGGATTCGCAAAGTAGATCGCTTCCGTCCCCGCGCTTCGATGAGGCAGCGGCTCAAATGGCACGTCCTGTTGTCCCTCTCAACAAGGGGTTCGTGTCCGCCAGTCCGCGCACTATTACAAATCCGGTATCCCAGCAGGCATCGCCCGTCTTATCGAAAAAAGGATCGTGGCTGCTGGCGGCGTTTGTCGGCCTTATCCTGACGGCTGGTGCGATGGCTATCGGTGTAACCGCATATAAAAGGAGCCCGGCAGTATCAACTCCCGCCTTAATCCAGACTGCGGAGGCAATCAGGATAGAGCTAAATCAAGAGCCTGCGCGAGGTCAATCATTTAGATCTCGTCGTGCTCCTGCGGCAACGAAGAATAACAGGCGTGTTGTGCGGCGTGCTCGCCCTGTCTTTGATGGCAGACCCAGGGCGCGGCTTGTTGATGTCTTGCGGTGAGCATAACGCGATGCGCCCCTCATCTCTTCTTAAGCGCCCGCCATATCAGCTTCGCTGATATCGAAGTTGGCTGAAACCTTCTGTACATCGTCGTGGTCTTCGAGGGATTCCATCAGCTTGAGCATCTGGCGTGCTTCGTTGCCTTCGAGCTTGATGTAGTTCTGGGGAACCATCTCGACTTCGGCGACCTGCGGCTCGATGCCAGCGTCTTTGACGGCGGCGAGCACGGCGTCGAAGTTTTCAGGCGCGGTGATGATCTCGAAGTTATCTTCGTCGTCGCGCAGATCGTCTGCCCCGGCTTCGCTCACCAGCTCGAACAACTCGTCCTCTGACCTGGAAGCCTTATCCACGATGATATAACCCTTCTTCTCGAACAGGTAACTGACGGAGCCACTTGCGCCCATGTTGCCGCCGTTTTTCGAGAAGATATGCCTGATCTCGGCGACCGTTCGATTGCGATTGTCCGTCATCGAATCAATCATGATGGCGACGCCGCCCGGCCCGTAGCCCTCGTAAGTAATCTCGTCGTAGGTGACGCCATCTTCTGCGCCCGTGCCGCGACGAATGGCGCGGTCAATCGTGTCGTTGGGCATGTTCGCGCCCTTAGCATCGGAGACCGCTTTACGAAGCCGCGCGTTCGCATTGACATCGCCGCCGCCCGTGCGGGCAGAGACCTGTATCTCCTTAATCAATTTGGTGAACAGCTTGCCGCGCTTGGCGTCGAGTGCGCCTTTCTTGTGCTTGATAGTGTGCCACTTGGAATGTCCTGACATGACGAATAAGTTCCTTGGAATAAAATTTTCGGATTGGAGCGGAGGGGAAATATAACACATTGAGGCCGTCACCGGCACACTCTACGCACGCGCGGTTATATAAATTCAGGGCAGGACTTTGAGCGCCCTTCAGAATCAGCAAACGACTTGTTGGCGAAGGGGGAAAATGAATACTCGTATAAAGAACGCACTTATCCATCAGAGGCTTATAAATTTCCAGCGGTCAGTTCTTCCAGAACGCTCGCTGCCGCGCCCGTGATACGCACATGCTTGAGCTTTGAGGCATGCCCGCTCGTGATCTCGACCGCGCGCCGGGGCACTTTGAATGCTTTCGCCAACATGGATATCAGCTCTTCGTTTGCCGCTCCTTCAACGGGCGGCGCGCGGATGCAGACGCGCAAAGCCCCGTCATGCTCTCCCATAATCCGGCTGCGCGATGAGCGCGGCACAACGCGCACTTTAAAGCTGATTCGGCTATCATCCTCAAGGCATTCGATCAAACGCGATTGACCCTTCGCCGACGTGCCTGCCAAAGGCTAGCGGAGCATCGTCGCGGCAACCATCTTTTGCAAAAAGTTCAAGAGGAGCAGAACGACGATTGGCGAGATGTCGAACATCCCCAGTGGCGGAATGATGCGCTGGAAAGGGACCAGAACGGGATCGGTCAGGCGGCGCAGGAATATCAGCAGCCGATTTGTGTAGCTTGCTCCCCATGAGATGATTATTCGCATAAATATCAACAGCGAATAGATGGCGAGCAACCCGTACAGCAGAAAGCCTACGATAGCGACAATCGCCCTTGCCTGCACACTTAACAGTAAACCCGAGACAGTGAACAGAACAGTGCCGATTATTTCCAGAGTAAAGTATCCGAGGATGATCGCGATCAGGATTGAGATGAGCGGCGCGAACTTCTGGTCCAGACCAAAGCCCGTAAGACGATGCCGCACAGGGTTGACCAGCGGATCGGTCAAGCTACGCACCGTCCGGGCGGGCCAGCTAAACGGATTCAAGTCCGCGTAATTCACTACCAGACGCACGAGCATTAGCGCGATGACCGTCATAATGACAGTCACCACCATATACCACACCACCAGACCGATAAGATCGAAGATTGACATATAAATAAAGCTGAAAGCAGTTAGCGAAAGTGCGACGGGGAAACCTTTAACTATGTGCCATGCGCCGCTATGTTGCTACTACTCATCCTCCTCCTCATGCGTTTCGCTCGCCGAAGATCGCCGTCCCGACGCGCACCATCGTTGCGCCCTCTTCAATCGCCACCTCGAAGTCGTGGCTCATGCCCATCGAAAGCTCTCCGCCATTCTCCGCGTCGAAATCATTTCGCGCACCGTGTAGATCGCGCAGCTCGCGTAAGCGGCGAAAGAAAGGACGCGCCATCTCTGCGTCTTCGAAGAAGGGCGGAAGCGCCATCAATCCCATCAAGCGCAAACGCTCGCATGCTCTAATTGCCGTAATCAGTTCGGGCAACTCCGCCTCGCTCGCGCCCGATTTCGTGGCTTCGCCCGCGAGATCAACCTGTATGAGAACGGGCAAAGTGTCGCGCCCTTCTTCCACGCACAGACGATCAAGGCGACGCGCGAGCGAGACGGAATCAACCGAATGAATCACATCAAAGAGCAGGACGGCGCGGCGCGCTTTATTAGTTTGCAGGTGACCGATCAAGTGCCAGCGCGCAGATTTGCGGCCAAGCTCTGTGATTTTCTCGTCCGCCTCCTGCACGCGATTCTCGCCGAGGTCGGTCGCGCCCGCTTCGATAGCGCGCCTGAGCACTGCGGGCGGGTGCGTCTTGCTCACGGCGATGAGATTAATCTCCTGCGGCGCACGCCCCCCTCGAAGCGCAGCCGCCTCGATACGGCGACGCACTTCCTCCAAACGTTCGCTTAACTCATCGCGACTCTGCGCTCTTTCCGGCATCTGTTTCCGGCGACCGAATTAGAGAGACACAGGGTAAACGAATATGTTGCTCTAATTCCTGATCGCGTCTACATCTTTCCAGCCTTCCAGTCGGCGAGAAGCTTTTCGAGCCCTGCTGTGTCGGCCTTGTCAGCCTTGCCTCGCTCAATCGCCTGCCCGGCCAGAGCTATGGCCTCGGCTTTACGGCCGGAGTTGTACAACATACGCGCCTTGGCCGCGAGGTTCTGGTAGGTCTCCTTGACCTTGATGGATTTGTCGGCCCAACTGAGCGCCTCGTCCTGTTTGCTTGCGTTGGCGTAATAGTTGGCGACCTGCAAGGGTATTCTCCAGTCGGTCGGGTTGGCGGCCACGGCGGCGTCAATCCTTGTGCGCATGATCGCTTCCATGTTCGGCACCTCGACCGTGAATGGTATGCGCACCTTCTCCCAACGGAGGTTGACCTGCGCGGAGTTCGCCGTCATGTTCGGAATGTCGAAGGAGAGCCACTCCTCGTTGTCTGCGACCATCTGCGGTTTGGCCTTGACGCGCAGCGTGTCTTTCTTCTCGTCATAACTGAAGCTGCCCCATTGCCCGGCGTCGCTGTTGAAGATGATCGTCCATTCATCTTTTCCGGGAAGGGTGTGAAGGCTGTAAGTACCGGCGGCGAGTTTCTGCCCGTTGATCATAACGTCGTCGGTCACGGCAAAGGTCGTCGCCTCGTTAGCGCCCGTGCGCCAGACGTGGCCGTAGGGCACGAGAGGGGCGTCCTTCCCGCGCGAGCGCGCGTCGTCCAGGGTCGCCGTGCCGCTCGCGGCAGTGGCAGGCGCATCGCCCCAGATTTTCCGCCCCTTTACGCCGGGGCGACTGTAGGTGATCGTGATATCCGTGACGCCGATGGTCTGCATGACGCTGGCCTTCTGGCTCGGGCGCGGCAGGCGTAGCGTGGGGCTGGTCTGCGCGGATGCGTTTGTTGCCGCGTACAAAACAAGGAACAGGAGGGCAAAGGTAGAAGTGTAGAAACGTTTCAGGGAAATCATTATGTCTCTCCTCGCAACTATTCAGAATTTAGGAAGTACCGCTAATTAGAACACAACTATAACAATCACGTGTGCTCAGCCGCAACCGACCCTCAGCCTCGCGCGCGGGCCGCGCATCCTGCGCACCAAAAGACAGGCGACGCGCCTGCCCTCGCGCACTATACGGTTTTATAAACTGACGTTTTCGTATGGCGGCTCTTTGTTCCTCAAGCGGCCGTCAAAGCACGTCAACAATTTAGCTCTCCGACGCGCGCGGCATAGGGATTGTTTGTCTTCTCCTGCCCCGAAGACTGTTTTCTTCAAACAATTACTTTGATATTTGACCGGACGCACGCGTGCATCCGGCATTAACGGGAGGGAATGTGATGACTCAATCTAATGGCAAACGCGCTGGCCTGTGGGTAGCCTTCCTGGCGCTCATTATTGCCATCTGTGTGCCTTCTGTGGCTCTGGGACAGGGACGCGGGCGTGGTAAAAATAAAAACAAAGACAAGTGCGACAAGTTTGTTAATTGCCACGATGCGAGCGACGGGCGTGTTGACGGGCGCGGGCCGCGAGGCGACCGCGATGATGATTATGACGATGATGATCGCGATGACGATGATGACGATTACAATCGAGGCAGAGGCCGGGGTCGTCGTCGTGGTGACCGCAACGATGATGGCGTCTTTGATCGTAACGACATCAGGCGGCGGGCTGTAGAGATCGGCTACCGCGAAGGCTACAGGGCCGGGCGCGATGACTATCGGAACAATAGAGGCTCCGATTACGACGATCACAACACTTACCGCGACGCTACCGTAGGTTATCGCAACAGCTACGGCGACCGCGAGCTTTATCGCCGCTATTTTCAGGAAGGCTTTCGTCGCGGATACAATGACGGTTACCGGAATCGCAGTGTCAATGGCGGCACGAACCGCAGCCGCATCGGCGAAATCCTGGGCGATATTTTAGGTCGCCCCTAACAGTCATGCGTATGAGAAGGCAGGGGGCTGAAACAGAGCTTTCCCTGCCTTCTTGACACCCTAAAGCCTGCGCCCGTATATTCAAAATGGATACGCGGATGTGGCGAAATTGGCAGACGCGCAGGTCTCAGAAGCCTGTGGTAGCGATACCGTGGTGGTTCAAGTCCACTCATCCGCATTACATAAGGCAAAGGTAAAAGGCAAAAGTAAAGAGAGTTGAAATCTCTGAACTTTTGCCTTTTGCTTTTGCCTTCTTCAGTTGACGGCTTCAGACATTTCAGCCGGGCCTTGCGATGTTCGCACATCAGCGACCACGAGCGGCTGCTCATCGAAGAGAGTTGAATCAACCAGCGTCTGCACCCAGTACTCGCCGGGCGTGGGGAAAGTCACGTTGACGAAAAAGCTGATATTGTCGGCAAAACCGCCGGGTGCGATCTCAAAACGCGTGGGTTGCGAGACGACGACCGGCTGCTTTTTGTCCGGTGTCAGAATCCGCACCTCAGAGAGATGCGCGCCCGTGCCGCGCCAGTGATTGATGACGGCAAACTTGATCAACGAGACGGGCAACTGCTGCACGAGTATGTTTTGAAAGACGCCCATCAACGAAAGTTTATTGCCGACCTCCAGGCGCACGTCCTCGCAATAGAGCGTATAGGTAAGTTCAAGTTTATCTGTTTGTCTGGTTGTCGCCATTTTGTCTCCATTGGTCAGGATGTTAGATGTCGGTCAGAACTGTTCTCTTTTTTACCAACATCGAGCGCCTCACATTGATTTTATCAGTTTAGCATATCTCTCAGCATGGCTTCGTCTATCACGCGCAGGCCGAGCGCGGTCGCTTTATCGAGCTTCGATCCGGCGTCTTCACCCGCAACCACATAATCCGTCTTCTTGCTGACTGTGGATGTGACGCGCCCGCCTCTGGCTTCGATAAGAGAGCGAGCTTCATCGCGCGTCAGGCTCGTAAGCTTTCCCGTCAGGACGAACTGTTTACCCGCGAACGCTTCTGTGTGTATCTCGCCCGCGCCTTTCTCAAGCTCCGTGCGCACGCCCGCCGCTCGCAGGCGTTCGCACAGCGTAAGATTGCCCGCGTCGTCGAACCAGTCGCGCACGCTCTCAGCCACGGTTAGGCCAATCTCGTGAACGGCGTCCAACTCTTCCACGCTCGCACGGCTCAGGCCATCCAGCGAGCAGAACTGGCGTGCGAGAATCCCTGCCGTTCTTTCACCGACATGACGAAGGCCTAATCCGTAAACGAGCTGCGGAAGATCGCGAGTCTTACTGGCCTCGATCTGCGCCATCAGATTGGAGGCGGACTTTTCAGCCATTCGTTCCAGAGTTGCGACCCCCTCCAAACGTAATTCATAAAGGTCGCCGACATCACGTACCAGCCTGTTTTCGACGAGCTGTTCGACAAGAGCAATGCCCAGTCCTTCTATACGCATGGCGCGACGCGAAGCGTAGTGCAGCAGCCGTGCTTTGAGTTGCGCGGGGCAATCCGCCGCCACACAACGCGAGACGACTTCGCCTTCGGGACGCGAAATAATCCCATCGCACACGGGACATTTCTTCGGCATGCGAAAGCGTTTCTCATCCCCCGTGCGACGCGACTCGACCACCTTGATCACCTTCGGAATGATCTCGCCGCTCTTTTCAATCAAGACCCAATCGCCTATGCGCACGTCCAGTCGCTTGATCTCGTCCTCGTTATGGAGGGTCGCACGCGCGACCGTTGTTCCGGCAAGCAGGACTGGCGCGAGGTTGGCGACAGGCGTGAGCGCGCCCGTGCGCCCGACCTGGACGACGATTGAAAGCACCTGCGTGGTGGCCTGTCGTGCGGGATATTTGTAGGCGATGGCCCAGCGCGGCGCTTTGGCAGTCGCGCCGAACTCGTCCTGCAAGGCCGTGGAATTTACTTTGACGACGACGCCGTCAATCTCGTAGCCAAGCTGGTCGCGCTTTAATTCCATCTGGTTGCAGAAAGCGATCACCTCTTCAATCGAGGCGCACAGGGCGCGATCCATATTGACGCGAAAGCCCGCGCGCTCAAGCCACTCGAAAGATTCCCAGTGTGTGGCAAAGGGTTTACGCTCGCCGGTGATGACATCGTAGGGAAACATTTCCAGGCGGCGCGATGCGACGATCTTCGGATCGAGCTGGCGAATCGTTCCGGCGGCAGCGTTGCGCGGATTAGCAAAGCGTTGAGCGCCCTCTTCTTCGCGCTCGGCATTGATACGCTCGAAGACATGGCGCGGCAGGTAGGCTTCGCCTCGCACCTCGACTTCCGCGCCCAGTTCTTCGCCGTCCCGGCGCAGCCTGAGCGGAACGCTGCGGATCGTGCGGACATTCGGCGTGACATCCTCGCCGCGCCGCCCGTCGCCGCGCGTCACGCCGCGCATGAAAACACCCCGCTCGTAATGCAGGGATATTGAGAGACCATCTATCTTCAGCTCGGCGACGTATTCGAGGGGACGATTATCGGCAAGGCGGCGGCAGCGTTCATCAAAGGCGCGCAGGTCGTCTATGTTGTAGCTGTTGTCGAGCGAGAGCATCGGGCGGCGATGCGTGTATTCGTCGAATCCTTCGGCCGCACGGCCGCCGACGCGGCCCGTCGGGCTGTCAGGGGTTGCGAGATGCGGATTCTCTTCCTCAAGCCGCTGCAATCGCGCGAGCAATTCATCATACTCGGCGTCGGAGATTTCCGGATTGTCATGGACATAATAAAGCTCTTCGTGACGGAGAATCTCTTCTCGCAGGCTCTCGATCTCGCGCTCGATAGTTTGGCTGCTGGTCGGCAAGTTCCGTTTAATCCCTCCTTGCTGTGCTGGCAAATCCTTGATGAGCTTTGACTATTATCATAACCGAACAAGCGCGGATGCCAAGCTTACACTTTATCGAGCGCGAGCGCGCTTGCCGATTTTATTCCGCTTCGATGTTGCTTGCTCTGTTGGCCCAGGTGATGTATGACGCGACCGAAGAACTTGATGTTCTGTAGAAAGTCTTCGATACGCAGGTTTTCATCCGGCCCGTGCGGGTTCGAGCCCTCGTAACTCGTGCCGAAGGAGACGACCGGCGTGGGCGGATCGTTCGCGCCGCAGATCGCGCCAACCGGCCCGCTCGAAGGATCGAGCGGGTAAACTATCGCTTGCGCGCCGTAAATTTCCGGCGCGGATTCGATGGCCGCGCGGGCGACGCTCGATTGCGCGGAAGATTTGGCGAGCGGAGAATTACCCAACTCTATAATTTCTATGTCGTGAAAGCCGCGCAAGTCCAGGTGTTTGCGCAAGAGATCGCAGACCAGTGCGGGCGTCAAATCGGGCACGAGACGGAAATCAAGACGCGCCATCGCAGTGCTGGGCAAAACGGTCTTCGGCCCCGCGTCGGTGTGGCCGGTCTGAATACCGCAGATCGTGCAGGTCGGGCCGAAGATGTGCTCTTTGACGAGCGTGTGCCCACGCATTCCGCGCAGCCAGTGTGTAATGCGAAACTCGTGCTTCAATTCGGCCTCATCAAGCGTGATATGCTTCAGCGCTTCCGCATCCTCAGCCGAGATGGGCGCGATGTGCGAAGAGAAACCATCAATAGTAATCACGCCCTTGGGCGACGTGATGGTGGCGAGCGCCTGCACCAGCCGCCAGGCTGGGTTGGGCACAATCGCTCCCCACTTGGAATGAAGGTCAGTGCGCGCCCCGTGCACGCGAAGCTCAAGAAAAGTGATGCCCTTAAAGCCCAGGCTGATCACCAGCCGTTCCTGCGAATCCTTGTATCCGTCGTCCCAGATGCACCCTTCGGCGCGCAGCAAATCCGCCTGCTCTGAGGCGAAGCGGAATACGCTCGGGCTGCCGATGCCGTCTTCGCCGCTGATGATAAAGCGCAGGCAGATGGGCAGCTTACCAAAGCTCTTCTGGTAAGCCTCGACCGCCGCGAGGCGCGCGACCAGATCGCCTTTGCTATTGGCAGCGCCGCGCGCATAAAGTTTTCCGTCAACGACGGTGGCAGAGAAAGGCCCCGAAGACCAGCTCGTCAATTGCCCGACCGGCTGCACATCATAGTGACCATAGACGAGAAAACAGTGTGGGCCAGCGCCGCACTCGCCGAAGATGATCGGAAAACCGCTGCCCATCTTAAAGGAGCGTGTGCCTGCGCCCGCGCGCTGCATCAACTGCTCGACGGCCTCGGCGGTTGCACGCATCCCTGTCCCGCGCGCCGCCACGGACGGCATGCGGCACATCGCCTGCAGGCGCTCTATAACCGAGCGCGCGTGGCGTTCAACGTAGCGGTCGTAGCGTGCGAAAGTCATATCATCAGGTAACTAGTGACGAGTGACAGGGGACGAGTAAGATGTTTTTCATCGCTTTCATCCTATTATCTATCGCCTGCAACGTTCTCATAAAGTAGATAACGCGGATGCTCCGGGTCGCGTTCAAAGCCGGCGCAGACGAGGCCGGAGGCAAAAGCGCTGATAAACTCCTCGCGGACGCGCAGTTGCTCGCGCCGCGCCGCTGCCGCATCGCTCTTTAAAAGGGCGAGCCAATCCGACGGTATTTCAATAATTTTGACCGGAGCAGCGGTTTGATCAAGCGCGCGCCCCTTTGCGCGCGCCACGACGCGCGCCGAATCCAGATCCCAATCGGCGAATAAGCGATCACTATCAATGCCGGCGCTACGCGATTCGTCCCCGATGGCCGCAGCATAATCCGTATCCGTCCCATAAAAGTTGACGGCGTAAGAGCGCACGGTCACGCCCAGGCGATTGAGATTGAAATAAGCATTGCGCGCTTGCATCGGATGCCATGTCCAGGTGATGTAGCGTCCGCCCTCGCGGAGACAGCGCTCGCGCTGCGCCCATTTAAGACGCGCGCCGAGCCCCTGGTTCTGGTAAGCCACGGCGACCGCCGCCATGTGCGAATAGCCGATGATCTCATGATCGTTTCTCACGCCCACCATCAAATGTACGAAGCCGACAAGCTCGCTCCCGACAAAAGCGCCGAGCGTCCAACCGCCTGCGCGACGCGAGGCGATCAGGTGGCGGCGCGGCGAAATCTCTATGTCCGGCTCTTTAAAGACTTCACGCTGTAACCGGACGCACGACTCGAACTCGTCAATCGTCACGCACTGGCGTACCTCTATCCCGGCTCGCTCGCTATGCGCCTCTTGTTCCGCCTGTGTTGACATAAAACGGTTCGAGTTTCTAAAAAATTTTAGAATCGCAGTAGAACGCGGCCTGGGGAAGAGCAGGGCGGAAGGATGAAGGATGAAAGAAGGACTACTCTGCTTGAATCAGCACACTTTCATTCTTCATCCCTCATCCTTGCTCCTTGCTTTTGGTCGTGCGGGCAGTTCTATTATGACTTTTAAACCGCCTGAGGCGGCGTTCTCCAGCTTGACCGTGCCGCCAATCGCATCTATCAAACGACGCGCAATGACCAGACCAAGCTCATTCATGCTGGTGGCCTGTTCGCTTGGAGCATCCACGTCCACCGGCTCGAAGACGCGAGACATATCGTCAAGCCTTTCGCCCTCGTCCACGATAACGATTTCGTAGCGCTGCGCAGAGACGCTTTCGACATGGACGACGACGCTTCCGTCCGCCGGGCTGCGGCCAATCGCGTGCGCGAGAAAGTTGTAGAGCACCTGCCGCAGCTTGCCCTCGTCGGAAACGATTGTGCCGATGTCAGGGCCATACTGGCAATCCACCTTCACTTCCTGCTTCTGCGCCAGGCGTGCGACAGCCGCACATGACTCGCGCAAAGCCTGCCGCAACGAGAATTCGTGAAGGAACAGCTCCGTCTGTCCCGCTTCGAGCCGCGAGAGATCTACCAGTTGGTTGAGGCTCGATTGCAATTGCATCCCCGAAGACTGAATCTTCTCGGAGAAGCGGCGCTGCGTATCGCTCAGGTCCTCATGATCCAGAAGAATCTCTGTGAAGCCGAGGATCGAAGTCAGGGGCGTTCGCAGCTCGTGTGACATTCGCGCGAGGAAAAGCGAGCGATAGCGCGCCACCCGCTGCAATTCGCGGTTGGCAGCTTCAAGGTCGTGGCTGCGTTGCTGTAACTCTTCGACGAGATGCTCGATGCGATCATGCTGATCGCGCAGCGCCACAGAGCGCTGCGCATTACCGATGGCGATGATAATCGGCGCGGCGATAAAACGTATGCCGTTTAAGGCCGCACGCAACCGCTCCGGATAGACCGTGACGGCGATGAGCGCGCCGACCAACGTCCCGCGCGCGTGGATCGGCATGGCGACGCCCGCCGACAACTCCGCTTTTTCCAGCGCACGCCGGCACTTCTCCTCGCCTTCTTCCGTTTCCCCATCTCTTTCGTCTGACCAGACCTGTAGCTCGCGCCCCAAATGCGCCACCTCGGAGGCCAGTAAATCTCCCACCTCCCGGGCGCGTGCCTCGTCGAAATGCTCGTGCGTGTGGATCGCGCTCTGTGCCAGGCGTCCGTCCGCATCGCGCAGGTAAATAATGATGCAGCACAAATCCCAGTGTCGCAGCAACAGCTCAGAGAAAGCCGCGCAGACATCCGATGGAGTGCTGATCGTGGGCGTGAAGGCCTGTGTGTAGAAGAGGTCAACGATCTCGGCGCTCAAAGCGTGCAGCTCGCTGCGGCGCGCCTCACCGACATTCTTCCCCTCTCCCGCCGAAGGAGTCGCCTTGTCTGTTACCTGCTTACTCATTCCGAACACATGGCGCGGCGCGTTCGCTTTATTAGCGAATGAAAAGCGGCCGCAGGCTTATTAGAAATTTATTAGAGGAACTATAAATCTCAGGGTATGCAGGTGTCAAAGAGCTAAATGAGCAGGAAGCGTGCGTCCTGCGGCCCACGAGATACAGTAGGCAAAGTAGGACGCACGCGAACGGCGCGCTTGTCTTACCGTATTCTCAAATAGCATGCGCCTGCGTTATGATGCTCCTGGAGGGCAATGGCACTCTCTCGCGCTGACCTCCTCCCCGAAAAGAGGTGCAGCGATAATGAGAGTTCTCTCGTAAACTATCCGACGAGGAGAACTCTCTATGCGCAAGTCCAGATTCACCGAAGAACAGATCATTAACATCCTCAAGGGCGT
>JBKKAL010000237.1:0-16367 GCA_046714695.1 Pyrinomonadaceae bacterium | reverse complement strand
TTTTTGGAACACGTGTCGCCGAGACAATCGGCGGCGGTCTCGTCAATATCACTCTCATCACAGAGGATCGGCGTCTCTACGTCCTGCTCGCGGGGCTTCTGGGGGCGATAATCTGGAATCTGATCACGTGGTATCTGGGGCTGCCGACCTCCAGCTCGCATGCGCTCATAGGCGGTTATGCGGGCGCGGCCATCGCCGCCTACAAGGGCGTCGGCGGATTGCTCAAACCCGAAGGCTGGATAAAAACCATCACCTTCATCGTCGCCTCGCCGCTGCTCGGAATGGCAATGGGATTTATCCTGATGGTTGCGGTTTACTGGATTTTCCGGCGCTGGTCGCCGAGCCAGGTGGACTCGACTTTTCGTCGCGGGCAGTTGATCTCCGCCGCCGCTTATTCGCTGGGCCACGGCGGCAATGACGCTCAAAAGACGATGGGCATTATTACGGTGGTGCTCGTCGCAGGCAACCTGATGGCCTCCGGCCCACAGGGAGAGTTGCCTGAGATTCCCACCTGGGTTGTGCTGACCGCGCACGCCGCGATTGCGCTGGGCACGCTATCGGGCGGCTGGCGCATTGTCCATACTATGGGTTCCAAGATAACGAAACTTAAGCCGGTTGGCGGTTTCTGCGCTGAGACTGCTGGCGCGCTGACACTCTTTGGCGCGACCTATGCGGGCATCCCGGTCTCGACCACGCATACGATCACGGGAGCCATCGTCGGGGTCGGTGCGACACGTCGCCTCTCAGCCGTCAAGTGGGGCGTTGCCGGTCGCATCGTGTGGGCATGGGTGATGACAATTCCCGCCGCAGCCTTTATCGCCGCCATCTCTTTCTTCATCATCGAGCTTATCCATCGCTTCACTTCCTGAAAGCAACCCGTCGTTTTGCGCTCAGAGTTTAACTATGCGACAATTTCCGTATGCGCCTGTAGCTCAGTGGATAGAGCGCCTGTCTCCGGAACAGGAGGTCGCAAGTTCGATCCTTGCCAGGCGTAAAAACTTCGCAGTTCTTCAATGTGCCGATCCCAGGTGTGATCCGCTGCCCATCTCACTAACTTCGCCTGACCATTTCGCACCGGCTCTAGTCTGAGTCTTCCTTCTACACCATGTTTTTCTGCTGACACCACATAGATGTTCTTATTTGCCTGGCAATATGCAGCGAAGTAATCAACCTCTCCGATTCTATATGGCCTACGTGTAGGACTGTTGCCGGGTTGCCGCCGCTGACTTTTATAGAGCACACACCCTTGGCTAACCCAAGCAGTCTTAACTTGTATTTTGAATAGACGCGAGCCACTGTCTACGACCAAGTCATAGCTGGCTCCCAACCCGAAAGGGATACTCACAGAAAATCCGGTGGTGAGGTAAGCGGTGAGAACTACGGCTTCGCTGGTGTTCCCGTACTCATATTTGTTCATGACTCTCTCTAGTGCTAAGAAAGTTGAAGCTATGCGCGAACGTGTGGATTTCAATGCGATCTCTAATACAGGCTGCCGATAAATTCGTCGTAGAGGACTCGATCTTCTCCGCTCATCTCTTCGATATTAACTCCGATCAAGTAGCCGATTCCCAACTCATCCTGATTAAAAAGTCCGCAGTGAATTAGCCGTGCGAGGATTCTAACGCTCGTCTCGGCCGAGATGGCAAGGATGACCCGCAGAACATAATCTCCCTTATTGAGATCATGGCATCCCATCTGTAGCGATGGAACGACGAGCGCCATCCCGGCTTGGCTAATGTCTCTCGTATAAGCCAGAACGCTCGGCCACTCGCTCTCATCCGTCTCTGTTTCGATCAGTGAGACGCTTGCCGAGAGGCGTACCTTGTGACGAGGCATGTGCCGACGATTTTTGTTATTGATTGTATCCCACGCAGAAAACATGATTTTAGTCCGCCCTGAAAATTAAGAGGCCGACTCAAACCAGTGAGGTTCAAGCATTGTTGGCCGGAGAGCGTGGGAATCTCGCCAGCCAGTTTGTTTTTGCGGCTAAAAAGAGAGTAATTGCTCTGGGCCAACAGTGTCAATGAATTTACGGATGTCGAGTGTTGACGTTAGACGCCGAGGCTTAGTAGGCGAATGATTGATAGATTTCCGTCTGAGGCTGATCGTCAAGTGATTCAACGATGGGATTGAAGCGTAGAAGATGGCGAGCGCGCTCGGAGAGCGTGTCGAGGGTCGCGCGCGTCACGCGAATAGAGACTTCGGGTCAAAAGAGCCAGCGGAGACTGTAACCGATGACGACCATCGGTCGCGGCTCGTTTGTGTGATTGGGAGTGCCGCGATGCAGAGCGCGCACATCGCGAATCATTACGTCGCCGGGCCGCATTGTAATGGGCTCAAGCCGAATCTCGCCGGATTCAATGCGGCTGAGTCCCTACCTAAAGATAATCATTCCACGCCTGTTTCGAGCGCGCACCAGCGGCGTCGAAGATTTCACCGTTAACAAAATTATGCCTTGATGGCCCTCAAGGAGGCGAAGGAAACAAGACACCTTCAGATTCGCGTAGCGGTCATGCGCGTCCTTGACCTCGGAACGCTTACCGAATAGCGCATCGGCCTCGTCGAAAAATAAGATAACATTCGTGGACGAGGCACGCTCGAACAGATCATGTAAGTTCTTTTCGGTCTCACCGATATACTTACTTTGGATGCGGCTAAGATCCACTCTATTGAGGTCGAGTTCGAGACTCGTTGCCAGGGTGCGAGCGGTGTGCTCCCGCTCAGATGCAGTCATGCCGGTGAATAGCGCAAGCGTTCCCCCGCCATGCGGGCTCATCCGCTGTAGAGCATTGACGGCCCGTGTAAATGCCTGGTCATCATAACGAATAACTATTGGCGCGCCCTTATGAAATGATCTCATTTAGCATCTCCGACGACCTGATTTAACTGCCACCCGCACAAATCATTTAATCTTAATTGTCCAAACGCCGGAAAACACGGGCGCAGGGCGGACGCCCGTCTCTAAGTGCCTGGGACAATTTGCATGAACTCTATATGATATGCCTTATTAATTAACTTGCGCCGAGATTCCTCTCTGGCGTGCCGGGACAACCACTCTGTCCCTTCGGCCGTTGATAAAAGTTGATTTATCGCCGAAGCATCAAGCCACGCCGCGCCGCCTTTGGAATAAACATCCCGGAGGTCGCTTTCCAATACTTTGCGGTCATTCATATCCGACTTTTTCCAGATGGTTGTGGGATTAAAGTATCTGAACAGGCTGTTATCAGAACTCGGCATTGCGTAAAAGATAACGGTCCCACGCGGCCATGCTCGATTCATTTCCAGGGCAAGCGAGAGTGGCGGATATTTTTGTACGTGTGCGAAAGGGTAGATCAGAAAAAGAAAGTTAGCGAGGATCAGGGCCGCAACGAACAGAGCCAGACGATAATGCCGTACTCCATGCCGCGCTGTAGTCTCATGCAAGTTCAGGACAAAGCCCGCCAGAATAATAAAAGCTGGAAGGTAAAACATTCTATAGAAAGTATTCTGCGGCATCCATACAAAAAGAAAGATCACATAAACAGCGACCCACACGACGCAGAGTCGCGCCACAGGCTGGGGCCACAGATTCTGCAAAGCAGCGACGCGCAGACGCTCAAAATCCGGTCTCTTGAAATTACGGACGAGTTGAAATCCAAGCCCAAAGACGATCAAGCCAAACGCGATCATCAACACAAGGATAAGGGGATTGATCAATCCTTTGATTAGATTAAATCTTCCTCCGAAGAGGAGTCGGTTGTGTCCGCGTAAGGTGTAGCCAAGATTGCTCAAAGCGTTGAAGCTAAAGCTTCCGTCGGGCGAATAGTATGTGATCCAACGAGCGAATCCTGCGAAGTTGAAAGTTCCTTTCACCAGATAGAAACAGTAACAATAAGCCGCGAAGGTAATCACGAAGGCGATCCCGCTAAAGTAGAGGACGTTCAATACCCTCTCTCTTTTATTCGACGAAGCGAACTGCATGTACAGACCGAGGGCGAGCACGGGGTAGAAGACGACGGCCAGTTGGTGAAAAAACATGCTCAGAGAAAAGACGAACGCGACTAGAACGGGACGGGCCTTTTGTGCCGGAAGGATCAGGTAAAAGCCGATCAACATTAATAGGATGCTCGGAGTGTAGGCGTTAGCATCCGTCGAGAATCTCCACCAGGTTGCGGAAAAAGAGAAAAGAATGGTTAGCAGAGAGCAAAGGTAGAAGGATCGCAACGAGACTCGCAAAATTTTGAAGAGGACATAAGCACTGGCAACGCTCAGGAAACTGTTCGCAATGCGTAAGACTTCGACTGCCCTTGTATCTATCCCGACACCTTGAACTGCTCTGTAGATGATATAGCCAACCAGATTGTAAACAAGATGACTGGGGTGGATTAAGGATGCGCTCACGCGTGTGGCGCTTTCAATCGTATAAGCAAAGTCAATACCGTCGTAGTAGAAATTTCTCGTCGGGAAAAATAGATAGACTAAAAAGATGGCTGAAAAACCGGCCCATGAGACTAAACGCTCGCTATGCTTATCCATCTAAATCCTTCGCATCATTGCGGCGCATCAATTTTTATTCAACATTCCGTCCGCACCGTGATCGTTCCATGGCCCAAGCGTGTTTCGCTCGTCTCTGTAAGCGGCCAGACCCGCGCGCGCGCGCCGCAGTAGATCACATCAGACGCAGGCACGAGAGGCACAAAAATTCTATTGATGAACTCTTGCAGAGCAAGCGCGAAGAGGCGTTTCCCATGCCTCGTACGGCACGCCTCCCGCTCCGCGATAATAGAATCAAACTCGCATAAGTATTCACTAAAATCAAGAAGAGAGTGAGGAGCGGCGCGAGATCTTTTCCCGGCGCAAGGCAACGTTGTTCGAGGGATTGTGATTTGCTTGCTCTCAATTTTGTTCCTATAGTAGGATGACCGTTGTATTTTCCGTGCTATGCCGCCCGACATAGAGATTTATCATTGTCCATTAAGCCTTTCCTTTAGAGAATAAAAGAAGGACGACATACGTCCTTCGGGGCCGGACAGAGTTCGCCAATTTCGAGCAAAAAGTGCGCCGTCGAAGTTAAAACAGGTCGGGTGATGCACATCTCGGATGAAATCGCATGATCCCTCAGATGATGGATGCCGCGCAGGCTGCCACCTATCTTTCGATCAGCAAAGATCAACTCTATCGTCTGGCTCGCTCCGGCGCGCTTCCCTTTACACGTGCAGGTCGCAGCCTTCGTTTCCGCACAGAAGACCTGGACGCTTACCTCTCATTACAGACCCCAAGACCCAATCACATCATTGCTTTATCACAAGCCTTGTTCGTCAAGGTGTTCGATGCCATGCCGCACCCGATCAGCATCAATACGCTCAGTGAAGGTCGCCTGCTGGACGTTAACGAAAGCTTGCTCAGGTTGACGGGCTACACGCGCGAAGAGTTGATCGGTCGCACGACTCTGGAGATAAACATCTATTCGAATAAGGAAGACCGCGCGCGGATCAGGGAGATACTGCTTAAGCACGGCGCGATCCGCGATCTGGAGATGAACTTTCGCATCAAGAGCGGCGAGGTGCTGACCGGCGTCATGTCGGCAGAGGTCATCGAATTCAATGGAGAGCAATGTGTTCTCGCGACTGTCACGGACATTACCGAGCGCAAGCACTTTGAACAACGCCTCGCCGCGCAATATGCCGTCACGCGCGTGCTTTCGCAGTCCAATACGCTCGAAGAGGCCACGCCGCAAATCTTACAGCTCGTCGGTGAGACTCTTGGATGGAGCCTTGGCGCACTGTGGCACGTTGACGGCGCGGCCGGTGTGCTGCGCTGCGTTGAAATCTGGCATGCGTCGTCGGTCGAGGCCCCAGAGTTTGAGCAGCTCAGCCGGAATTTGACGTTCAGACAGGGCGAAGGGCTGCCCGGTCGCGTGTGGGCCGAGGCCCAGCCCGCCTGGGTCGCGGATGTCGCCGTCGCTTTGAACCTCCCGCGCATGCCCGCCGCAAATAAAGAGGGACTTCATGGAGCGGTCGGCTTTCCCATATTGATGAAAGGCCAGGTGCTCGGCGTCATCGAATTCTTCAGCTCCGAGATACGACAACCGGACGAGAATATGATCGGGATGATGACGACGGTCGGCAATCAGATCGGTCAATTCATCGAGCGCAAGCGGGCCGAGCAGGCTTTGCATGAGACCAACCAGACACTGCAAGCACTTTTTCAAGCCTCGCCCGTGGCGATCATCAATCTGGACCCGCAGGGGATAGTCAAGTTGTGGAACCCTGCGGCCGAACGCATTTATGGTTGGAGCGAACAGGAGACCATCAACCAACCTTTGCCCACCGTCCCCCTGGATAAGGAGGAGGATTATCGCCACGACCACGAGAGCGCATCGCGCGGGTTTATCTTTAACGGGCTGGAGACACGACGCCGTAGAAAGGACGGCGTGTTAATTGACGTCAGCATCTCGACCGCCCCTTTGCGCGATGCCCGCGGAGAGATCAAGAGTGTGGTCGCGCTCGTGACAGACATTACGGAGCGGAAGCGCGCCGAAGAGGCCATGCGCGAGAGCGAGGATCGTTTCCGCACGGTCGCCGAGACGGCTTCCGATGCCATCATCATGATTGATGCTGAGAGCACGATCATCTTTATCAACGCGGCGGCGCAAAACATCTTCGGCTACGGGGTCGAGGAGATGCGCGGCCAGCAATTAACCATGCTGATGCCGGAATACCTGCGCCACGTTCACCGCCAGAGCCTGGAGAGATATGTCAAGACCGGCGAGAAACATATCTCATGGCGAGCGGTTGAATTGCCGGGTCTGCACAAAAGCGGTCAGGAGATTCCGCTGGAGCTTTCCTTTGGAGAGTTTGTACGCGAAGGCCGGCACTTCTTCACAGGCATCGCTCGCGACATCACCGAGCGTAAACAGTTGGAGCAGGCGCTCAGATTTCGGGCCGAGGAACTGGCGGAGGCCAACCGTATCAAGGATGAATTTCTCGCCACGCTTTCTCACGAGATGCGTACCCCCCTGACTTCGATCATTGGTTGGGCTCATCTGCTGCAAGCCGGTACTCTCGACGCGGAGACTTCAAAGCGCGCGCTCGAAACCATCCAGCGCAACGCCAAGACACAAGCCCAGTTGATCGAAGACCTGCTGGATGTCTCACGCGTCATTACTGGTAAGCTGCATCTGGAAGTTCGGCCCATCAACCTCGCTTCCGTGATCGAGGCGGCAGTTGACGCAGTGCGTCCGGCGGCTGAAGGTAAAGGCGTAGAGTTGACGACCTTGCTGGATCACTCTGTCGTCGTCTCTGCCGATGCGGATCGGCTACAGCAGGTCATCTGGAATCTGCTCTCTAATTCCATCAAGTTTACCGCAGCGAAGGGGCGCATCGAACTACAGTTCGAGCGCGTCGAGGCGCATGCGAGGATCGTTGTCAGGGATACAGGCATCGGCATCAGCCCTGATTTTTTGCCGTATGTCTTTGATCGCTTTCGGCAGGCAGACAGCACGAGTACCAGACATTATGGAGGTCTCGGACTGGGCCTTGCGCTCGTGCGCCATCTGGTCGAGATGCATGGCGGAACAGTGCATGCGGAGAGCCCCGGCGAAGGAATGGGCGCAACCTTTATCGTCACTATTCCCATAGTCGCGACGGTCACAACGGGTCGCCGCGCGCCCGCCCTGCGTCTTGCGGACGACTCCCCGACAGGTAACTTCGACGGCCACGAGTTGAAGGATTTGTGCGTGCTGATTGTTGACGACGAGGAGGATGCGCGCGACCTCATCAAGACTGTGCTCGTGCAATGCGGCGCTGAGGTCAGAGCGGCTGGTTCTTCAGACGAAGCCATGGTGGCAATCGGGCGTGAGCGGCCGGACGTGCTGGTGTGCGACATCGGGATGCCGGGCGAAGATGGGTATGCGCTGATCAGCCGTGTGCGTGCGCTTCCCACGGAGCACGGCGGAAGCACTCCTGCCGTGGCGCTGACAGCCTATGCCAGAGAGGACGATAGAATACGGGCGCTGGCCGCAGGATTTCAGGTGCATCTGTCCAAACCCATACAGCCCTCTGAATTGGTCGCGGGCGTAGCGAGCGTCGCCGGCCGAACCCGTACGGATTGAATTCATTATCCTTTTACATAACCCACTTAAGAGACTGCTTTGCCCTTCGGCTTTACGATCTCGCTGAGGACGGATGCCTGTTGTCTGAACTCCCTTAAAATATCTTGTCACCTGCCCCGGCCTGTGCTAATGTGCGCGCCATATTTTGCGTGAGCGTTACCACGCTTTTTAGAGCCTTACCTGAAAGATAAATCATCCAAGGCGATTGAAAACCGAAGCGGCCCGCAAACGAGCTTGCCGCTTCCCCGTAACAGACCTTTCCGCTCAGAATGAACGAATCGAAAGCCGGAATGCAGACCACGAAACGACGCGTTTTCTGCGCAGAAGCCCACGATGATACGCGACAGTTGCTTAGCCTTCTGCTCGGCCAATCGGACTACGAAGTCGAGGCCGCCGGGACCATCAGTGAGGGATTAAGCGTGATCGGTCTTAAGCGCTTCGACCTCTATCTTTTGAGCAGTAGATTCCCGGACGGCAGCGGAATCGAGTTGTGCCAAAGAATTCGCCGGTTCGATCCATTTACTCCGATTCTCTTTTATTCGGCGGCGGCCTATGAAGCGGACAGGCAAAGCGCGATTAACGCCGGAGCGCAGGCGTATTTGAACAAGCCCGGAGATATTTCCGAGCTGGTTAATATCATCAAGCAATTGATCAATAAATCCGAGCGCGCAGTAGTCCTGGCCGAGCGCAGTCATGGGGAGAAATTGTTGACGAAATCCAGGCGGCGTCTACCCGAACCTGCTGGCGGGCTCGATTGTCGCTTTTTCACGTGAGACTCACCGCTGATCAGATCAACGGAAAGGCTCATCGTTCGAATTTTAACCATCAAACACACGGAGGCTTAGAATAATGGAAGGAATCTTACCAATACTGGCTCTACTCTGCCTTTTGGGCAGTATCATCTGCTGGATCATCGTGCTCATCAAGATGTTCCAGAATGGCGGGGCTCTTATGGGCATCCTCGGCCTTATTTGCAGCCTTTGGGCGTTCATCTGGGGATGGATGAATTCAGGCAAGTTGGGCTTCAGGAACATCATGTTTATCTGGACTGCGCTGCTCATTCTATATACCATTCTTATCATGGCTGCCGGAGGCCTTGGTGCGATGCCGGGCATGCCGCCGACTGCCAACGTACCCTAGGTTTTGAACCGGCGCGTAGATGTGCGTTGGCCCAAAAGTTGTAGCAATCAGGACGAGCGACCGGGCGCGAGCAAGAGCTTCCGCATCAATGCGTGTAAGCCCCTGCTGGGCGCTTTGGTCGCTCGATGCTTTGCCGGGAATCAGTCGCACATAGATAAGGAGAGGCAGACATGTTCAAAGAGTTCAGAGAATTCATCGCACGCGGGAATGTGATGGACCTCGCCGTCGCGGTCGTGATCGGCGCGGCCTTCGGCAAGATCATCACCACGCTGGTGGACGGCATCATCATGCCGCTCATCGGAATTCTGACAGGCCCTGTAAATTTCACAGATAAGTTCTACGACCTTGCGGGCGGAAAATATAAATCACTGGCCGAGGCAAGGGCCGCCGGCGCTCCCGCCATCGCCTACGGCGCGCTCATCAATGACATTATCATCTTCCTGATCATTGCCTTTGTGGTCTTCATGATCGTTCGCGCCGTCAACAGAATCAAGAGCAAGCAGGCGACCGATGCCGGGCCAACCACAAAAGACTGTCCCCTCTGCCTTTCCACTATCCCGCTCAAAGCCACACGCTGCTCACAATGCTGCGCAGAAATTCAGGTATGAGGGATGAGGGCGGCAGCGGTGAATAAGAAATTATTCACCTTGAATTATCATTCTTTCATCCTTCATCCCTCGGCCCTCATCACTGCCATTCCGCGGCATTCTAATTGCCCCTTGATCCGTGGAGAGCCGTAGCGCGTATTAATAACGTGCATTACCATAGTTTTTGACTGAACAGATAAAGGGAGGATGGACGCAATATGAACGCTTTTGAACTGATGAAGCAGGACCACAAAAAGGTCTCCGGCATCTTTGAAAATTTGGAACCGACGACCGAGCGTGGCGTCAAAACGCGCGAAGAATTGTTCGCCCAACTCAAACAGGAATTGAGTATTCACGCGCGCATCGAAGAGGAGATTTTTTACCCGGCCATCAAGGAGGCCAAAGAGACGCGTGACATTACGCTCGAAGCATATGAAGAGCACAATGTCGTCAAGCAGCTTTTAACCGAACTGGACGAGTTATCCAAAGACGACGAGACCTGGGGCGCTAAGCTCAAAGTGCTCAAAGAGAATGTCGAGCATCACGTAGAGGAAGAGGAAAGTGAGATGTTCCCGAGCGCGAAAAAGGTTCTAAGCCCTGAGCAGGTTGAAGAACTGGGTACGCGTATGGAAGCCGCCAAGAAAGAGCAGCAGAAAGCGAAGTCGGCGGGCTAAAGGATTAAACCGAAAGATGCTCAAGGGCGTCGCACAGGCGTGTCTAATTGACGCGCGCCTGTGCGACGCCTTATTCTTTTCTCATAATAAGGCTGGCGAAGAACTGGCGCGCGATTGCCTCAAACAGGCGTGATCGCTTCTTTGGTCGCTGACGACACGCGTGGCTCATCACATGGATTTGAGAGGAAGCACACCGGCAAACCCGACAGCCTCTCCTAAGATTTGCAAGAGCGACACAGGCGATGCGTTCTAGCGACACTGAAAAATGCGCGTGTCGCTCAAGGCTTTTGGACTGTCTCAAAGAGAATCTTACATTGCAGCAGACGTGATTCGTCGAGCCAATTTTTCCGCAGTCGTGCGGTCGGAGGCCCCCAACAATAATGCGCGAGTGCCCACGGTGCGAACGTTGCTATGATGACGAGGTGCTCGTCTGCCCTGAAGAAGGCAATAATACCAAGCATACGCTGCCCGGCGACCCGCTTCTTTCCAATCGTTACCTTCTCGAAAAAAGGCTCGGGCGCGGCGCGATGGGTCAGGTTTACCTGGCGCGCGACCAGAATCTGGTGACCCGCCGCGTCGCTGTCAAGACCGTCCGGCCAGACATTCTCTCCGACGAGGACATGCAGGAGGGCGAGGCCATCGCGCGCTTCGAGCGCGAGGCGCGTACCGCCGCTTCCATACGCCATCCAAACGTCGTTGATGTAACAGACTTTGGCAAGACTAAAGAGGGCGTCTTTTTTCTCGTCATGGAATATGTGCAGGGCGAGACGATGTATCATCTCCTCAGACGTGAGGGGACGCTCAGCGTCCAGCGCACGCTTGCGCTTCTACGACAGGTCGTGGCTGGAGTCGAGGCCGCACACGACGAAGGCATTCTCCATCGCGATCTGAAACCCGCCAACATCTTTATCATGCAGAAGCGCAAGAAGAGCGGGAGCAGTGGTAGCGCGTCAAGCGACGGCGTTGTGAAGGTCGGCGACTTCGGCCTGGCGAAGATTGTCAGTGAAGCGGCTGCCGAAGCGATCTCCACAAGCGGCCCTGCATCGCGCGGAATCATCGGTACTCCCGAATACATGGCCCCGGAACAGATGCAGCCCACGGTTAAGCTCGATGCGCGCGCGGATGTTTACGCTTTGGGAACAATTGCCTATCACATGCTGGGTGGGCGTCCGCCCTTCACAGGCGATCTCACGCAGTTGATCACACAGAAGTTGTTGGACGCGCCGCCGCCTCTCTCCAATCTGCGCTCGGACATCTCAGTGGAGGTGCAGCGCGCTGTCATGCACGCGCTGGAGAAAGACCCCGGGGCGCGACCCGCAACAGTTGCCGACTGGCTCGAAGAGTTTGAGGCGGCGGCCGGTGAGGAATCCGTTGATGATGATAGCGGCGATTCGCGCGTCGTCGTCCTCGCACCGACCGGAGCGGAGGTCTATGTTGATGACGAGCGACACGGCAGCGTCGGTCGTTCGGGCCGTCTTATTCTTTCGTCTATCGCACCGGGCCGTCATGTCCTACGGGTCTCACAAATCGGCAGCCACGATGACGAGCGCGTGATAGAGATTCGACCAGACGCAAGCGAGCAGATTATTCAAGCGAACATGCGCGGCGAAGGCCGCCCCAGTAATCCGATCTCGCCCTCGCGCGGCGGAAGCCTCGGCGAAGCCAGCCGCACGGGCAGTGTTCCGGGTGTCGTCGTTTGCGCTCAATGCTCCGCGCGCTTTGCGGCGGGAGTCAGGTTCTGCGGTCGTTGCGGCGGAACAGTCTTCCATTCCGTGGAAGGGCAGCAGGGCGCTCGCAGTAGCGTGGGTGGCGGCTCAGGCGTGAATCCCGTTAGCGGAACGCAATGCCCGAGTTGTGGGATCGTTTATCCGTATGGAACAAAGTTTTGTGGTCGTTGCGGCACGACTATCTACAGTCCAACGGCGGCGACGGGCGCGATGCCTTCGATCAAGCCCCCGACGATCAAGCCGCCAACAGCGAAAGAGGCTCTCTGCCTGACGTGTCACACGAGTTATCCGTATGGAACGAGGTTCTGCGGACGTTGCGGCAGCGTCATCCAGGCTTGAGTCCATCAACACATAACGTATAATGCCTGTGACAAACCTCGCGGTATTTCCGGCCCTTGTGAGATCGGGGCCTTTTGTCTAAACAGAAGAAACTGCGCCGCCGAAGTATATCGCTGCTCAACAAGTAAAGAGACAAGAGAAAATAGAGATGAAACGATGCCCTACCTGCAGTCGCACCTTTACGGACGACGCGCTTAGTTTTTGCCTCGACGACGGCGCTCCGCTTTTAATCGTCGGGGGCGACGCGCCTTCGTCTTTCGACCCGAACGCGACGCTCGCCTATCCGGCGGCGCGCGACACGAGCCCTCCGCCCGAAGTACATCCGTCTCGCGTGCCGCCGCCCAGTCAGGCCATGCAGCCACCGGTGTCGAACTGGTCGCCCGGCCCATCGCAGATGAATTACCCGCAACCCGCGCGGAAAAAGAGCATGCTGCCGTGGGTACTCGGCGGCACGGCGTTGTTGCTGGTGCTCGGCATCGGCGTCGTCGCGCTCATCGCCATCGTCGCGACAATGAGTTCGACTTCCAACACAAGCCGGTCGAATATTAATGTGAGCCGAACGTCCTCTAACTCGCGGACGACCACCACGAGCAATACGAGTTCGGGCTCATCCGGCTCGACGCTCGTCGTGCGCGACGATTTCTCGTCCGAGAAATGGTCCAGCGACGGGAATGAGAACAAGTACGAGGACGGCGAATATCACATGCACTCCAGCACGGGGAATTACATCGTCGTGCTCGCGCCTGATCAGAGCGACTATTACACGAAGAATAAAACGGTACGCGTGACCGCGCGCAGCGTGGACGGCACGGCTTCAAGTTACGGTTACGGGGTCGTCGTGCATGGGACTATGAAGTCGGGCGAGCCCGTCGGTTACAGTTTTTTGGTCTATACGGGGAAGGATCCGTCATATGCTGTCTTTCACCTGACGGGCGATCAGGACAAGACGCTCGTCAAGTGGACAAGCTCATCAATCGTCCGCAGCGACACCAACTCGAACCAGTTGGAGGTGCGCATCAAAGGCGATCAGCTCACTTATTATGTCAACGGACAGTACGTGACGAGCATCACAGATTCGGCAAATTACGGTGATGGCCGCGTCGGTTTCTTTACGAGCAATGAAAACCCCGTGGCTTTCGACGATCTGGAGATTTACAAGTAAGGGAAGCACGGCGCGAGTAGGCTGTGGATTTGAGTTTAAGAATCAACGATGCGAGTTAGCTTAAAAGTACTTGCGGGGCCTCACGCCGGACGCACTTTCGCCTTCGACCAGCACGACACTTTTCTGATCGGTCGTAGCGAGACGGCTCATCTTTGTCTGCCCGAAGACAGATTCTTTTCACGCAATCATTGTATTCTGGAGATCGCGCCCCCGCGCTGCTTTGTGCGCGATCTGGGCTCGACCAACGGCACATACGTCAACGGCCAGAAAGTGCAGGAGGCTTTTCTCAATAACGGCGATCAGATTCAGGGCGGCCAGACCGTGCTCGCCGTCGAGGTCAGCGCCGATCAGACGGTTCAGGGGTATAGCGGCAACAACTTCGGAGCTGAACAGGCGGCGCTTGTGCAGACACAGCCATCTCTCGTGATGGTCGAATGCCTCAATTGCGGCAGGCCTGACCAGGCCGAAGCATCAACACCGAACGAGCATCTCACCTTTCTCTGCGAAGATTGCCGTATCGAACTCAAGCGACAGCCGCAACAAGTTCCCGGTTACGAGACGATCAAAGTCCTTGGGCGCGGCGGAATGGGCTGCGTGATGCTCGCTCGTAATCAGCAGACCGGACAGGCAGTCGCCATTAAAACGATGCTGCCCGAAGTCGCCGTCAGCGATCAGGCGCTGCGCCGCTTTATGCGCGAGATAGATGTCGCCTCGGCTTTGCAGCACCCAAACATCGTCCGCTTTATAGATCGGGGCACGAATAACGGCGTCGTTTATCTGGTAACGGAGTTCGTCGAAGGCATGGATGCCGCGAAGCTCGCGGATACGCGCGGTGGCCGACTTCCCTATCAAGAGGCCGTCACGATCATGTCGCAGGCGCTCGACGCGCTCGCCTTCGCACACACGCAAGGCTATATTCACCGCGACATCAAGGATCAGAACATACTGGTCAACGGCGCTTGGCCCAACTATACGGCCAAGCTCACGGACTTCGGCCTCGCCAAAAGTTTTACGCAATCAGGGATGAGCGGCATTACGATGGCGGGCGACATGGCCGGAACATTCGCCTACATGCCGCCCGAACAGATCAGGGATTTTCGCGATGTGCGCCCCGCCGCAGACATCTACGCGGCGGGCATGACCGCCTACAGCCTCGTCACCGGCGCGCTCGCACTCGACATCTCGCCCAAGGCCAACGTCGCCGAAACCGTCAAAGCCATCTTCGACAAACCGATCATTCCCATCAATCGCCGCACACAGGACGTGCCGCCAGCGGTCGCCCAGGCCATCGAGCGCGCGCTAGCCAAAGACCCATTGCAACGCTGGCCCACGGCCGAAGCGATGCGTAAAGCCCTGATGTCTGCGCTTTGATTTTCCCACAAACCATTTGGCCCGATTGCGCCGCCGTTAAATAATGCTCATGTTGTAGCACCCTGATCTACTCCCCGATTTCACTTAACGATCAGGTACAAGCCATCAACAGAACCGGCCAGAAGAAAAGAGGTAAGGAATGAGTATTCACGAACAACAACTACAAATAATAAAAAGGCTAATTGCAAACGCCGATCTTCCCTTAAAGAAATTTGGGAAAAACCCTTCAGGCGATGAGACAGAGGAGAAACGCTTTGGTATAGACTGCGAGGGTTGCGGAATAATTTATATTAGTCTTAATCCCAAAGGCCAGGAACCAATGGAAGTACAAGCGGTGCGACAATATCAAAATCATGTTATGGCTAAACATCGTTAAGTTATCTACAAGGGAGAAACTATGGGAAATACAAAAACACCTGGAACCTACACTCATAAAGACTGTGTTACCGGCAACGGAACAGTTATTAGAAAAGGGAGTGGATGGGAGTGCCAGAGCTGCAAAGCTTTGTCTGCCTCAAGGAATACCCTGACCCAGGAATACCCCAAGGTTAAGCCTGGGAAGGCTAAGAAACCCCTAAAAGGCCAGGTTCAGTTTTAATGATACTCATGTTGTAGCTCCCTGATGCAGCCTTTGATTGAATGCTCTGAAAAGCTTTATGTCTCTCACCTTGACAGCGCCGGAGATAAGCAGTTAAATTTTTTCCATTACGGGCCGATAGCTCAGTTGGTAGAGCAGCAGACTCTTAATCTGCGGGTCGGTGGTTCGAGCCCACCTCGGCTCACTTTTAACTTCAATAAGTTAGGGGCAGCCCGATGGCTGCCCCTACTCGCTTTGTATCACTATAGTGTCACTACCCTGCGAAGAGTATCTTTTCGAGCTTATCACTAGCGGCTTGCTGCATAGTAGGTAGCACATGCGAATAAGTATCAAGCGTTAAGGTTACACTGGCATGTCCCAAACGCTCACTAACAATCTTCGGATACTCGTTTGCCGCAAGTAGAAGCGTGGCACAAGTATGCCGTAAATCATAAAGACGTACGGATTGAGGTAGTTTAGCTCGCTTCAAGATCGGCTTGAAGTGTCGGCGGCGTTGTTGCACAAATCAGAAAAGTGAATAGACTTCGGCTCGAACTCCACTTCTTCAGATTGAGATGCCCCCGATCTATTTACCACCAGTCAGATTAGATTCTCGCGGTTGTTAAGGTCATTTCTCTTTGCTTGTACACGGCGTAGAACTCGCTCGGTGTTCGATAGTCGAGACTGCTGTGTGGTCG
>JBKKAL010000236.1:0-23579 GCA_046714695.1 Pyrinomonadaceae bacterium | reverse complement strand
TGCCACGGGCCTTCTCTTCGGGTGCGTTATCAATGGAATCGAAGGCACGCACCAGAATCTTCGGGTTATGCTTGGCTAGCACTTTGGTGATGGCGGCCGTCAAAGTGGTCTTGCCGTGATCGACGTGCCCGATCGTCCCGATGTTCACGTGCGGCTTGCTTCTATCAAACTTTTCCTTGCTCATATCTTGATCTCCCGCTTCTTAATTAAGGGATGAAGGATGAGGGACGAGGGATGAAATCAGGATGCTTTTATTCATCCCTCATCCCTGCGGCCCTGATTCTTTACTTTGCGACGCCCTGTACTTTGGCGATGACCTCTTCGGCGATGTTCTTCGGCGCTTGATCGTAGCGTTCGAAGTGCATGGTCGAAGTAGCGCGTCCCTGTGTCGCCGAGCGCAGGTCGGTCGTATAACCGAACATCTCAGAGAGCGGCACAAAAGCCGTAATGACCTGCACGCCGCCCGTTCTCGGCTCCATCTTCTCGATCTGCCCGCGACGACGATTAAGGTCGCCGTTGACAGCGCCCATATACTCTTCGGGCGTTACCACCTCGATGCGCATGATCGGCTCGAGCAGCACGGGCTTAGCCTTCTTGACAGCGTCCTGAAACGCCAGGCTTCCGGCGATGTGGAACGAGCGCTCATCAGAATCAACCTCGTGGTAATTACCGAAGACGAGGCTGACCTTAATGTCCACCAACTCGTAGCCCGCGAGAAAGCCGCGCTCCAGCGCGTCTTTGATACCCTGCTCGGTCGGCTTGATGAATTCCTTCGGGATAGCGCCGCCCGTAATCTTGTTCTCGAAGACGAAGCCCTCGCCGGGAGCGGGCTCGATCACCAATTCGACGTGGCCGAACTGACCGCGACCGCCCGTCTGTTTCTTAAATATCTCTTTGCCGGGTGCCGTCTGAGTGATCGTTTCTCGGTAGGCGACCTGCGGCTTGCCCACGTTGGCCTCGACGCCGAACTCGCGCTTCATGCGATCAACGATGATCTCAAGATGCAACTCGCCCATGCCCGCGATAATCGTCTGTCCCGTCTCATGATCGGTCGAGACGTTAAAGCTGGGGTCTTCCTGTGCGAGACGAGAGAGAGCGATGCCGAGCTTGTCCTGATCGGCACGCGTTTTCGGTTCAACCGCGACACGAATGACGGGCGCGGGAAACTCCATCGCTTCGAGCACGATGGGCTTGTTCTCATCACAGACGGTATCGCCGGTCGTGACCTGTCTCATACCGCCGATGGCAATGATCTCGCCTGCGCCCGCTTCTTCAATGTCCTCGCGCTTGTTGGCGTGCATCAGCATAAGGCGTCCGGCGCGCTCGCGTGAGTCCTTGGTCGGGTTGTAAGCGAAAGAGCCTGCCTTGATCGTTCCCGAATAGATGCGCACGAAAGAGAGTTGGCCCAGATGTTTATCGGCCATGATCTTGAAGACCAGACCGGAGAAAGGCGCGCTCGCATCAGCGGGGCGCGTTTCCGTCTCGCCCGTCTTCGGGTTAATACCTTCCATCGCCGCGATGTCGAGCGGGCTCGGAAGATAATCAACCACGGCATCGAGCAGCGTCTGCACGCCCTTGTTCTTGAAGGCAGAACCTGTAACTACGGGGACGAGTTTTAACTCGATAGTTCCCTTGCGCAGTCCTGCGCGAATCTCTTTTTCAGTTATCTCCTCGCCTTCGAGGTACTTCACCATCAGATCGTCATCAACGCTTGAGACCGCTTCGACCATCTTCTCGCGCGCCGCTACGGCTTCGTCCTGAAGATCAGCCGGAATATCCGTAATCTCGTACTCCGCGCCCTTCGTCTCGTCTTTCCAGATCAGCGCCTTCATCTTGATAAGATCAATGACGCCCTTGAACTGATCTTCGAGGCCGATGGGAATTTGCAGCGCGATTGGGTTTGCCCCCAGGCGCGTGACGATGGAATCGAATGAGCGCTGAAACGATGCGCCCGCGCGATCAAGCTTGTTGATAAAGCAGATGCGCGGCACGCCGTACTTGTCAGCCTGACGCCAGACGGTTTCCGATTGCGGCTCGACGCCCGCGACGCCGTCAAAGACTGCGACCGCGCCGTCCAGTACTCGCAAAGAGCGTTCGACCTCCATGGTGAAGTCAACGTGTCCCGGCGTATCAATGATGTTGATGCGATACTCCGTGCCTTCGCGCTCCCAGAAGCAGGTTGTCGCAGCCGAGGTGATCGTGATGCCGCGCTCCTGCTCCTGCTCCATCCAGTCCATCGTCGCCGTGCCTTCGTGCACCTCGCCAATCTTGTGCGAGACGCCCGTGTAATAAAGCACGCGCTCGGTGGTGGTCGTCTTCCCGGCATCAATATGCGCCATGATGCCGATGTTGCGGGTCTTCTTTAAATCTTGCTTAGCCATGATAAGAACTCAAGTCATCAGTAATCAGTAATCAGCGTTCAGTAAAAGCCGTAAGCTGACTACTGATTACTCCGCTACCATTTGTAATGTGCGAAAGCCTTGTTGGCCTCGGCCATGCGGTGCGTGTCCTCTTTCTTCTTGACCGCATTGCCGCGATTGTTCGCCGCGTCCAGCAGTTCTCCGGCGAGGCGGTCAATCATCGTCTTCTCGCCGCGCCCGCGCGCGTACTGAACAATCCACCGGATCGCCAGCGCCCCGCGCCTCTCCTGGTGAACCTCAATCGGCACCTGATAGGTGGAACCGCCGACGCGGCGCGACTTGACCTCGACGGTGGGTCGCACGTTTTCAATCGCGCGCTTGAAAACCTTGAGCGGCTCTTCGTTCGCCTTCTCGCCGACCTGCGCGAGCGCGTTATAGAAAATCCTCTCGGCGGTAGACTTCTTTCCGCCCCACATCACGCCGTTGATGAATTTCGTCACCAGGGCATTGTTGTAGACCGGATCGGGCAACACTTCGCGTCGTTCTGCAACTCTTCGTCTTGGCATAATCTTCGATAGATGTCAGGTGTTAGATATCAGATGCTGGTTAGAAGCCAAAACCTGACATCTAACATCCATCATCTGACATCTGGTTTATTACTTCTTACCGCCTTTGGCAGCACCGGCAGCGCCCGCTTTGGGACGTTTCGCGCCGTACTTGGAGCGTCCCTGTTTGCGGTCGGCGACTCCGACGGAATCAAGCGTGCCGCGTATGACGTGATAGCGCACGCCCGGCAAATCCTTCACACGGCCGCCACGTATGAGCACGATTGAGTGCTCCTGCAGGTTATGGCCGACGCCGGGGATGTAGGTCGTGACCTCGATGCCGTTGGTCAGGCGCACGCGAGCGACTTTGCGCAGGGCCGAATTCGGTTTCTTGGGCGTTTGCGTATAGACGCGCGTGCAGACGCCGCGCCGTTGCGGCGATTCCTGTAGCGCCGGGCTCGCCGTCTTGTACTTCACCGCCTGACGGCCTTTACGGACAAGCTGGTTAATTGTTGGCACTGTTATTCAGTCCTCTTGAAATTACTTGCGGGCTCAAAAGAATTCCGTTCGGATGAGCGCAAAAGGGCTCGACCTGCCTCTTTCCGGAACCAGTCCGGCAGTCAGCGCAGGGGGCTGCCCTGTACTAAAATTTGATATAAGGGATGTTCCGAACGCGCGCCCTTAAAGCGGCGGGTGTGGATATTGGCTTCCCATGGGCCGAAACTTTTCTGTGGCGTCGCATCTTTTAAATGGACGAGCAAGCCCGCAGGCGGGCCGGTTCGCGTGCTCAAGCGCTGGAGCGATCCCTTTGCCTTATGGGCCCAGGAGTCGCGGCGTGAGCATTTACGCCACAATAATTGTCAAGCGGCTGCGCTAGCTTTTACACACAGCCGAGCAACGCCTCCACACCGACAGAACCCGCTAAGCGTTGCATTGGGGAATCAGACTATTAGTCCGAAACGGGAAACTATAAAGATCAAACTCGTATCTGTCAAGCACAGGAGCGACTGTTTACGTTGCGGGATTAGTCATGGTGTCGCGGTGGGGGCGGGTTTTGCGATTGTGTTTGCGTTTAAGCCATTTTGATTAGACCTTCTCGCTGTCGCACCCTGTTTCCTCAGCAGTTCTTCCTGCCTTTTCTGGAGAATCTTGACGCGCTCGGCTCCCTCTTTCGCTTTGTCTAGTGCCTCCCCTGCGCGGTAATTATCCGGGTCTAGATCAATGGCTTTCTGGAGCGCGATGACGGCCTCCTGGTACTGCGCCAGGCGGCTCAACGAGAGTCCCAGTTCGTACTGTATATCTCCGTCTTCAGGTTGAAGCTTGACGGCCTGTTTGAAGGCCTTGACGGCCTCCGCATGATCTCCCACTTTGCTGTAGGCAAGGCCCATGTAGAAGAAGGCATCTGCATCCTTCTGATTCGTGCGAACGTACTTCTTATAAGCCTCTGCGGCCTTTTTGTATTCTTCTTCAGCCTCTTCCTTTTTGCCCTGTGCGGCATAGGCGAGACCTAATCTGAAATGCGCCTCGCCGTAGTCGGGATCGAGCGCGAGCGCCTTCTGAAAAGTCTCTGCGGCCTCTTTATCTTTATCCTGCCTGAACAGTTCCTTGGCCTGTTCGAGCAGGGCACGGGCTTCGTTCTGTTCTTTAGTTGGTTCGGGCGGCGGCGTCTCGGCAGCAGTTAGGGCGGTGGAAGCGGACGTGTTGGAAGCATTCGCGGTCGTCTCAGTCTGCACGCTCGTTGCCCTGCAACCAGACATGCACCCCAGGCCGGACACAAGGATCAGCACAGCGATGAGCAGTTTCATAAAGGCGACTTACTCTCAGGATGTTGTTGGAATATATCAGGGAACTATCTACGCCATTTCCGAACGCGAGTCAACAACTCCTGCGGTCTGGAACTGTGTTTGCTTGTTAAATTTCGACGACGGATTCCCGTCCCGCTTACGATCAGTATGAAAGGCTTTGGTTCGGCTCAGATGAACGATAAAGGCCAAAACACCTCAGTAAATCACTCTGAAAAGACCTCTGCCGGTGAGCGAGAGAAGACGGTCGTGCCGCCTTATTTTGATGCGGCAGCGATTAAGAAGGCACAGCCCGCCGTCCCGATCAAAGAGGTACGAGCCCGTAACTCCTGGCCGACAACAGCACTGCTTACAATCGCCATCCTCTCAGGTCTGGCAGGCGGCGTAATCGGCGGCTTTTTGCCCACGCTCTTTCTGAAAGAAACCGCGGCAACGCAGACGGCTGCCGCACAGCAGACACCTGCTGATGACGGAAGCGCCGAAGAGGATACCCCGGCTCCCGTGAGGAGCGACGATCAGGATAATCAAGAGCAGGGATTAAAGGCGACGCCCGAAACAGTCGAGGAGACGCCGCTGCGCGATGCGCTCAACGACTGGGTGGCAGCGACCAATGCGCGCGATATTGACAGGCAGATGATGTTTTATAATCCGGTCGTTGAGACTTTCTATCGCTCACGCAATGCTTCCCGCGCGGACGTGCGCGCAGAGAAAGCGCGCGTCTTTGAGCGGGCCAACTCCATTGATATACGCACGGGGGCTCCTGACATCAGGCTCAGCGCGGACGGTCGCACGGCCATCATGCGCTTTCACAAGCAATATGCGATTGTGGGCGGCGGCGAAAATCGCCGTGGTGAGGTCGTCCAGGAACTACGCTGGCAGCGCATCAATGGAGAGTGGAGAATCGTCGGCGAACGTGATCTGCGCGTCGTTCGCTAAACGCTACTTTAAAGCAAGAGTGCAGAAGACAGTCAAAAATCATCGAAGTAATCTCGCCCTGCCGAGCCGGGGACTTAAAAAACCACTCGCTTCTGAACCTTCTCTTTAGCAGTAAGCGCGAAACGCGGTTCGCTCGGCCCATCGTCGCCGTTAATTCTCATAGCAACATATTCACCAACCACGGGGCCGTGTTTGAAACCGTGCCCTGAGCCGCCCCCGACCAGCCAGACATTGTCGAGTAACGGGTGGCGATCAATCAGAAAATCGCCGTTCGATGTATTCTCATACTGGCAGACGCGCGTTTCCAAAAGGGGCGCGTCCTTTAATGCGGGCACGCGACGCGCCAGAAACCTGCGCACTTCTCTGAGCCCATCAATGGTGACGACTCGATCAATGCTGTCAGGATCGCAGGCCGGGCCGTGACGATCAATCGCAACCTTGAAGCCTCGACCTTCGAGATCGGGAATCGCGTAAATCTGCTCTTTGAAATCAAGCCAGACCGGCATCTGTGGTGGAGCGAAACGGCGGTCGCCTGCGGATGCGCCGAAGAAAAAGACCTCCTGCAGCGTCGGATGAATAAGGTCTCCAAGCAGCGCGGGGAAAAGCTTCGGCAGCCACGGGCCGCATGCGAAGACGAAACTCTCGGCCAGGATGCGCTCTCCGCTTGAAGTCGCGATGTAATCTAACCGCGCGCTTCCCTGCGGGCCAACCGGCGTCAGGACGGCTGCGGGCAGGTAGCTCGCACCTTCGCGGATCGCTTCCTCGACAACCAGTTGAACGGCCCTGCGTGCCATGAGGACGCCGCTCGCGGGCTCGAAGACGGCCCACGTCACCGGCCCGAATTCAATCTGCGGGTATCGTTCATGGAGTTCCGCTCGCGACCACTTTTCAACCTCGACGCCTGATCTTTCGAGCGTCCTGAGCGTCTCCGAGACATACACATCCTCATCATGCGCCATCCACAGCACGCCTGTCGGGTGAAAGAGCTGTTCGTTTGTCCGGCTAAAGAAGTCTTGCCAGAGCTTTAGAGAGCGCATTGCCCAGCGCGTATATATCTCGTCCGTCCCGTAGCCCATGCGTATCACGCGCGACTCGCCGCCGGAGCTGGCCCGACTGTTGGCGGGCCCATAACCATCCAGCAGGATCACCTTCATCCCGGCCTGCTGTAAGCTAAAGGCAGTCCATGCGCCGAAGACTCCTGCGCCGACGACCGCTATATCGAATGTCTTAACCGTTGCCATTTCTCCAGCCCTTCATACTTTTTATCCTTGAAACCCCTCAATCCATCGTCTCTAACATCCGGGCTGAGATTTCTTTCAATATCTTCGCGCATACCATAGCTGTTATGCTGCTCGAATCCATCTGAGGATTGAACTCAACTATATCCGCTCCGACGACTGGCTGTTTCACTCTTTGAATCAGGTCAATCACCTGTCTCGTGGACAACCCGCCGGGCTCACGGTGAGATACTCCGGGGGCATACGCAGGGTCTAATCCGTCCATATCAAAAGAGATATAAACGGGCGTGTCAAAATCAAACTCCAGATTATCTCGCCAGTCTTTCATCTCATATATCTCTACGCCGTAGCGTGCTGCCTGCTCCCGCTGATGTCCGTTGAGCGTGCGAATCCCGACCTGCACCAGTCTCCTGACAAGTTTTTCCTCCATAATTCTGGCGAACGGAGAGGCATGAGAGTACCTGTTGCCTTGAAAATCGTCGTAAAGATCAGGATGGGCGTCAAAATGCAGGATGCTTAAACTCGGATACCGCTTCGCTACTGCTCGAATGATCGGGTAGGTGATTGAATGATCCCCGCCCAGCGACAGCGGATAAAGATCATTGGAAAGTAAATGTTCGATCGAGTCTTCGATTGCCGCCATCATATTTTTGCCGGCGTCTGGAAGGACATCTCCCGCGTCGAAGAAAATATTGGGCTGGCTGAGGTCTGTGCCTGACTCGCTCCAGAGGTTGGAAGATTCAGAAAAGAATGCCTCCCGAATCAACGGCGGAGCGTCAGCAGTACCGCGCAAAAAAGAGGAGTTCTCGTCGTAGCGAAAACCGACGAGGCCAAGCCTGCAATCTTCTATCTTATTCTTTGCAGTGTTTTCCATACTCATTCTCGTGACAACTTGACTACTCCCGCGCTAAAAAGCTTTGGGCTTCTCAGGACGTGCTTGCCGGATTCAAAAAAATTACGACAAAATGGGCTTTGAACTTGAACATTATATAGTGATAATAAACGAACCTCCATCACGGTAAAGCGTGACATTGACTGTCACGGAAAGTTTAAAACAAAAAGGACTTCGGCCAATGACCATGCGAGCAAGATTTTTCCCCGTTGTGATTTGTGTCGTGATAATTTTCAGCATTCAATCATTTGCTCAACCCCGCGAACGTCGTCAAACAAATTCGACGCCTCAGGAACAATCGCCAAATCTCCCGCCGAATGCCGGTTCAACTGACACAGTGGCAAATGAACTCGGGCTCCTGCGAAAATCGCTGCAAACTTTGAACACCAGGCTGGGCGAGATCAGCGAAAAACTTCTTGCGACCGATTCACCACGAAGCGGCACATCCAACGACCAGCAAAATCGCATTGCGCGCAACATAGACCTTTTAAGCCGCGTCGAACAGCGCGCCGAGATATTGCGGAAACAGCTTCTCGAATTGATCGAGAAAGAGACCTCGACCAGAAGCCGTCTGGTGCAGATAGAAGAAGACATGCGCCCCGAAAGTATCGAGCGCACGATGAATCTGATCGGCACAACACGCACCCCCGAACTGCGGGACACTCGACGCCGTGTTTTAGAAAATGAACGAAGGGGCTATGCCAGCCTGCTCGATCAAACCTCTCAAAGCCGCCTCCGCCTCGAAGAGGACGTGAAACAGGCCGACACGCTCGTCTCCAGACTCCGCCAGCGCCTGCTCCCGTTGATTGAAAAGGAGATTGAGAAGATCACTCCCAATTAAAAGTAGTGAATTACTCGTGCGTGCCGATTGGCTATAAGTGTGCGAAGTGTAATTCTGTGAATTTGATTTGGAGTGAGGGCACCAAAAGCCATAGCTTATCACTTCCCTTTTTTCTTACTCATCTTTGAACTCTCAGCTTTAGCCTTGGGTAGTCTGTTGGACACGAGCTTAATCATAAAATGCGTGTAATGTGCAGAAAAATAAGGAGTGAAGCTTTCGCCTCACCCCTTCCTTGTCTTACCCTGCCGTGTAAACCTTTAACGCTTTTTCTTAATGACCTTCCTTTATGTGACGCTCAATAGTATCGGCCAAACGGTCAAGTTGTTCCATAAGTCTCGCTATAGCCTCATCGGTTTTGATCTGAGCGACGCCCAGAGCAAACTATGCGCGTGTACGCGCTCAACTGTTTGGCTTCAGTCCTCTCAAATCTCTTATCATGGCGCTGTATCATCTCCGTTAGAAGCTTGTTGCTTTCGCTTACGGAGTTATGCCGCTCGTCAGGGCGCTTCACCAACCTTTTGAGGGCGAGAAAAGCCTGCTCTAAATTGAGACCATCATCTTCGATGTTTATTTCTTACTTTCTTTCTTATTAGGCTTAACACTGCCTTTGCCAACAGTGCCACCGGCTTTGGGCTTCGGCTCAGGTTTATCGGCTCCCGCGTTGACAATCAGGCCAAGTTTTCTCGCCCGCTCTTTCCATCTCTCAGTTGCTTTATCTTCAATCATTTCTTACTCCTTTCCTACTCATCTTTGAGCCATTGGCTTTAGCCTTTGGCTGGCCGCCTCGCTTACTACCTACCATAAGCTTAATCCCAAGATGCGCCTCAGGCAAATCGTACCGCGTTCTACCTGTTCTTTATCGCCTTATTATTCTCAGATGTATTTCAAATCAATGAGGGTCTTCATCCGATTGCGCGCTTGGGAGTTTGGAGATGTCGAGGACGCGTGAGAACTGGTCGAAGTGGAACATGGTGTCGTCTTTGCAGTTCTCGCAATAAAAGGTGGCGTCTTCGCCGAGCCACATGTCTTTCAGGTAAAAGGCGACGAAGCAGCCGTAGCAGCGTTGGATACGTTTACCGAATTTCTCGCGCGACTCTTCCGTGCTCATACCTCATCCCTTATGGAAAAGACCGGCGAAGCCTTTTGAGCATCACCGGCCTTGTCTTGTGTGAGGTGTCCGAAGTGTGATCGGTTAGATCGGACACACTCGTTGTTTGCTGAAGGGCGTCGAAGTTTATTCCTCTTCACCTGTGGCAGCGGTGTCGCCGTTGCCGCCGGTAGCGACCGCAGCGGTGCGTGTTGTGGTCGGAGTGGGCACATCAACGCCGCCGGTGATCTCCGGGAAGTCTTCCAGGTCTCGGTCGCGGGCTCCCTGATCAACCGTTTCGTCGCGATCAACACGGACATTGCGGTAGTACTCCATGCCCGTCCCGGCAGGAATCAATCGGCCCATGATGACGTTCTCTTTGAGGCCGCGCAGGTAATCTATGCGGCCTGATATCGCTGCCTCTGTCAGCACGCGCGTCGTCTCCTGGAAGGAGGCGGCGGAGATGAACGAGTCTGTCGAGAGCGACGCCTTGGTGATTCCCAACAGCAGCGGGTCGGCCTGCGAGGGCTCGCCGTCCAGAGCACGCACGCGCTCGTTCTCGTCCTGGAAGCGGAAACGATCCACCTGCTCATCCAGGAGGAAGTCCGTATCGCCGACTTCGCGAATCTTGACCCAGCGCAGCATCTGGCGAACAATCACCTCGATGTGTTTGTCGTTGATATTAACGCCCTGCAAGCGATAGACCTCTTGTATCTCGTTGACGATATATTCCTGCAAACGATTCATACCCATAACGCGCAGGATGTCGTGCGGATTAAGCGGGCCGTCCATCAGGGCTTCACCGGCGCGGACGCGGTCTCCCTCCTGCACGTTGATGTGCGTGCCGCGTGGGATGTCGTACTCACGCTCCTCGCCGTCGTTGCCGACGATGATCAGCTTGCGCTTGCCCTTGGCGATAGGCCCAAGCTTGACCACACCGTCTATCTCGGACATAACGGCGGTCTCGGATGGCCTGCGCGCCTCGAACAGTTCCACCACGCGCGGCAGACCGCCCGTGATGTCCTTGGTCTTGGTGGTCTCGCGCGGAATCTTAGCGATGATATCGCCGGGCTCCACGTTATCCATGTCACCGGCCATCAGGTTTGCGCGAACCGGCATCTGGTAAGTCTTCAACACCTTGTTAGAGGCGTTGCGAATCTCCAGACGCGGCTGTTTCTTCTCGTCCGGTGAGTCCTTGACGACCATACGCGATTGGCCCGTCACCTCGTCCACCTCCTCGTCAACGGTGACGCCTTCCTTCAAGTCCTGGAACTTGATGTGTCCGGCGACCTCCGTGAGAATAGCGAAGGTGTAGGGGTCCCACGTCGCGAGCATCTGATCCTGACGAACGCGCGCGCCGTCCTCGACGTGTATGTGCGCGCCGTAAACGATCTGGAAGCGCGCCACTTCGCGATTGCGCTCGTCGTGGATCGTGAGCGCGCCGTTACGATTCATCGCGATTATCTCGCCCTTGCGGTTCTTGACCGTTTGCAGCTCAACGTAGTGAATCGTGCCGTCTGTGCGAGCTTCGTGCTTGCTGGATTCTTCCAGACGCGCCGTGCCGCCGATGTGGAACGTGCGCATCGTCAACTGCGTGCCGGGCTCGCCAATGGATTGGGCGGCGATGACTCCAACGGCCTCACCGATATCCACCGGCCTGCCAGTAGCAAGGTTACGCCCGTAGCACTTGATGCAGCAGCCGCGCCGCGATTCGCACGTCAGCACAGAGCGGATACGCACGCGCTGGACGCCGGAGCTTTGAATCTCCGCCGCGACATCCTCGTTGATCTCCTCGCCTATTTCCACAATTACGCGGCCTTCGACCGGATCAACCACGTCATCGAGCGAAGTACGGCCCACGATGCGATCACGTAAGCTTTCGATCTCTTCGCCGCCTTCGACAATCGCCGAAGCAGAGATGCCTCTGAGCGTGCCGCAGTCCGGCTCAGAGATGATTACGTCCTGCGCCACGTCAACGAGACGGCGCGTCAGGTAACCGGAATCAGCCGTCTTCAATGCGGTATCCGCGAGACCTTTGCGCGCGCCGTGCGTCGAGATGAAGTACTGCAACACGTTCAGTCCCTCGCGGAAGTTGGCGCGGATCGGCGTCTCGATGATTTCGCCGGAAGGCTTCGCCATCAGACCGCGCATGCCCGCGAGCTGGCGAATCTGCTGCGCAGAGCCGCGAGCGCCGGAATCCGACATGACGAGGATCGGGTTCAGCTCGTCGAGTGCCTTCTCGCGCTCGTCCATCGCGATGAACATCTCCTTGGCGACCTTGTCCGTGACCTCAGACCAGATCGCGACCACCTTGTTGTAACGCTCGCCGTTAGTGATGACGCCGTCCAGATATTGCTGTTCGACATCAATCACGTCGCGGTCGGCCTTCGCCACCAGTGTCTTCTTCGCCTCCGGCGTCACCAGATCGTCAATACCAATACTGATGCCGGCCTTGGTGGCGTAGAGGAAGCCCAAGGTCTTGAGATCGTCAAGCATCTTGACGGTCATCTCGTGGCCGAGGCGGATGTGGCAATAATTGACGAGCGACTGCAAGCCCTTCTTCTTCATCGTGCCGTTGATGAAAGGCAAGCCCTCAGGAATCGAATCGTTGAAGATGACTCGACCAACGGTCGTATTGATGACGCGGCGGATATTAGTCTGCTCTGCCGCGCGCATCACGTCCTGCGTGTCGTGCTCCTGCGTCAGATCGAGCAGGTCGCCTTCGACTCTTAGCTTGATCGGCGTCTGCGTCGTCACGTCTTTGGCATCCAAAGCCAGCAACACCTCTTCGAGAGAGGCGAAGACTCTTCCCTCACCCTTCGAGCCTGGCTTGCCGCGCGTCAGGTAGTAGCACCCAAGCACGATGTCCTGCGAGGGCACAGCGATGGGCTGGCCGTTCGCAGGGCTCAGGATATTGTTCGACGAAAGCATCAGAACCGCCGCCTCGATCTGGGCTTCGGGCGAGAGCGGAATGTGTACGGCCATCTGGTCGCCGTCGAAGTCCGCGTTGAAGGCTGTGCAGACCAGCGGGTGAATCTTGATCGCCTTGCCTTCAACGAGCACGGGCTCGAATGCCTGTATGCCCAGACGGTGAAGAGTCGGCGCGCGGTTCAAAAGCACAGGATGCTCGCGGATCACCTCTTCGAGGATGTCCCAGACCACGGGCTCCTGCCTTTCAACCATCTCTCGCGCCTGCTTGATGGTCGCCGCGTGCTGCTGCTTCTCAAGCTGGTTGTAGATGAAAGGCTTAAAGAGTTCCAGAGCCATCTTCTTCGGCAGACCGCATTGATGCAGCTTTAGCTCCGGCCCGACGACGATCACCGAGCGGCCTGAATAGTCAACGCGCTTGCCTAAAAGATTCTGGCGGAAACGTCCCTGCTTGCCTTTGAGCGTTCCCGACAGCGACTTGAGCGGGCGATTGTTGACACCCCGAAGTACTCGGCCACGACGGCCGTTGTCGAAGAGCGCGTCCACAGCCTCCTGTAGAATGCGCTTCTCGTTGCGCACGATGACTTCTGGCGCGCGCAATTCCATCAGCTTCTTTAAGCGGTTGTTGCGGTTGATGACGCGACGGTAGAGGTCGTTCAAATCCGAGGTCGCAAAGCGTCCACCATCAAGCGGCACGAGCGGGCGAAGCTCAGGCGGAATCACAGGGATCACGTCGAGGATCATCCATTCGGGATGATTGCCGGATTTCAGAAAAGAGGTCGCGACCTTCAGACGCTTGGAGTACTTGAGCTTCTTCTGTTGAGAAGTCTCTTCCTTCATGCGCGCTCGAAGATCGGTCGAAAGCTCTTCGACATTGACAGCGATGAGCAGCTCTTTGATCGCTTCCGCGCCCATCTTCGCGACGAACTGGCCGGGAAAGTCGCGCACCAGTTCCCTGTAACGCTCGTCCGTCAAAAGCTCACGCTCTTTGATCGGAGCGTCGCCCGGATCAATCACGATGTACGACTCGAAATAGAGAACCTTTTCAAGCTCGCGCAGCGGGATGTCGAGCAGGTGGCCGATTCTAGAGGGCAGTCCCTTGAAGAACCAGACGTGCGAGCAGGGACTTGCCAGATCAATATGGCCCAAACGCTCGCGGCGCACCTTGGCTTGTGTGACTTCGACGCCGCACTTATCGCAGATTACCCCGCGATGCTTCATGCGCTTGTACTTTCCGCACAGGCATTCCCAATCGGCGACGGGGCCGAAAATGCGCGCGCAGAAGAGGCCGTCGCGCTCCGGCTTGAAGGTGCGGTAGTTGATCGTCTCCGGCTTCGTTACTTCGCCGTGCGACCACTGCCTGATCTTCTCCGGCGACGCCAGAGAGATACGAATCGCCTCGAAGTCAGGCGCGAGCTGCGTTTTTTCTTGTTGGAATCGAAACATCTTTATCTCCATTTTGGATTTTAGATTTTGGGTTTTTGATTAATGATTCTGGATTGGCGCGACGTTTAGCCATCGCGTGCCCCAATCCAAAATCTAAAATCCACAATCTAAAATTGTCCTACCCTTCCGCTCCGCCGCCGACGAGAATCGCTTCGCCCGTGCCGTCGCCCGCCGCCGCTATGTCGTCGCCGTTGTCCCTGTTGATCAACTCGACATCGAGACAGAGCGATTGCAGCTCGCGCACCAGCACGTTAAAGGACTCCGGCAGGCCCGGATCGAAATCCGCCTCGCCTTTGACGATGGCCTCGTAAATCTTCGAGCGTCCGGCCACGTCGTCGGACTTGGCCGTGAGGAGTTCCTGTAGGATGTGCGCCGCGCCGTAGGCTTCCAGCGCCCACACCTCCATCTCTCCGAAACGCTGCCCGCCGAATTGCGCCTTGCCGCCTAAGGGCTGCTGCGTGATCAGGCTGTATGGCCCAATTGAGCGCGCGTGAATCTTGTCGTCCACCAGATGCGACAGCTTCAGCATGTAGATATAGCCGACCGTCACCTTCTGCTCGAACGGGTCGCCCGTCAATCCATCGTAAAGAATGGTCTTACCACTCTCGTTGACGATCTCCGGCAGTCCCTGCTCGCGCAATCGCACGGCGGCGTCGCGCAGGCGCTCCTTGATCTCTTTCTCGCTCGCTCCGTCGAAGACGGGTGTAGCGAAATGCAGACCGAGCACGCGCGCGGCCCAACCCAGGTGCGTTTCCAGAATCTGCCCGACGTTCATACGCGAGGGCACGCCCAGCGGATTGAGGACGATCTCGACAGGCGTTCCGTCCGGAAGATATGGCATATCCTCTTCCGGCAGGATGCGAGCGATGACGCCCTTGTTGCCGTGCCGTCCGGCCATCTTGTCGCCGACTGAAAGCTTGCGCTTCATGGCGATAAAGACTTTGACCATCTTAATCACGCCGGGAGCAAGCTCGTCGCCCTGACGAAGCTTGGCGATCTTCTCTTCGTAGATGTCCGAGAGAATCTTGATCTGTCTTTCGGTACGTTCCTCGTACTCCTTGATCTCGGCTCCGACATCCACGCGCGACGAGGCCAATTGCACTTTTCTGAGCGCCTTCGGCTCAACCTCTTTCAGCATCTCGCGCGTGATCGCTACATTCTTGGGAATCAAGACCTCACGATTTGCCGTCAGGTCTGCCGAGAGCTTGCGCCCTTCAAGCAGCTCGTAAATACGCGCGTCGCGCTGCTCGCGAAGGATTCGCATCTCGTCTTCGAGGTCGCGCCGCAGACGCTCTTCCTCTTCCTGCTCGATTGATTGCGAGCGCTGGTCTTTCTCCTGTCCTTTGCGCGTAAAGACCTGCACGTCAACGACCGTGCCGTCTATGCCCGGAGGAGAAACAAGTGATGCATCTTTAACGTCTCCGGCCTTCTCGCCGAAGATGGCGCGCAGCAGTTTTTCTTCCGCCGTCAACTGTGTTTCGCCTTTGGGCGTCACTTTGCCGACGAGGATCGAGCCCGGCTTGACCTGTGCGCCGATTCGTATGATTCCGCTCTCGTCCAGGTCTCTGAGCATGTTCTCGCCGACATTCGGAATGTCGCGCGTAATCTCTTCCGGCCCGAGCTTGGTGTCGCGCGCTTCGATCTCCAACTCCTCGATGTGAATCGAAGTGTAGTAGTCGTCCTTGACGAGACGCTCGGAGACGAGGATAGCGTCCTCGAAGTTGTAGCCGCGCCAGGGCATAAACGCCACGAGCACGTTACGCCCCAGTGCCAGCTCGCCCCTGTCCGTGCATGGCCCATCGGCGATGACCTGTCCTTTCGAGACGCGCTCGCCGATCTGGACGATGGGACGCTGGTTGATACAGGTGTTCTGGTTCGAGCGCTTGAACTTGATCAGGGTGTAGATGTCCGCCGTCACCTCGCGCGAGATCGTGCCGTCAACATTGTGATCGGCCTTGACGATGATGCGTTCCGAATCAACGTAGTCCACGACGCCGTCGCGCCGCGCCACGACGACCGCGCCAGAATCGCGCGCCGTAGTCTTCTCCATACCAGTTCCGATGTACGGAGCTTCTGCGCGCAGCAGAGGCACCGACTGGCGCTGCATGTTCGAGCCCATCAGAGCGCGGTTCGCGTCGTCGTTCTCTAGGAAAGGAATCAGGGACGCGGCCACAGAGACAAGCTGTTTGGGCGAAACGTCAACGTACTCAATATCTTTTCTGAGCGCGAGGATAAACTCGCCCGCCTGACGTGCTGCGTTGCGGTCGTTGATGATATAGCCGTTCTCGTCCAGCTCGATGTTGGCCTGGCCGACCACGTGCTTGTCCTCTTCCCATGCTGTCTGATAGAACGGCCACGGCTCGGACTCCGCCTTGCGCCCATCCGCGCCGACACGCTTGTTGGCCTTCTCGACATCCTCCGTCGGAACGTGATCACTCGGCTTGAACTTCGTATCTCCCCCATTGATGATGCGCACGTATTCGACGACGCGCCCGTCAATCACCTTTCGATAGGGCGATTCGATAAAGCCGAACTCGTTGATCCGCGCAAAACAGGAGAGCGAGGATATAAGTCCGATGTTCGGGCCTTCAGGCGTCTCAATCGGACAGATGCGTCCGTAGTGCGTCGGGTGCACGTCACGGACTTCGAACCCTGCGCGCTCGCGCGAAAGACCGCCCGGCCCTAAGGCCGACAATCTGCGCTTGTGCGTGATCTCGGAGAGCGGGTTGGTCTGATCCATAAACTGCGAGAGCTGACTTGATCCGAAGAACTCGCGCACGGCGGCCGTCACAGGCTTGGCGTTGATCAAATCGCGCGGCATCGTCGTCTGCATCTCTTGATGGATGGACATCTTCTCTTTGATGGCGCGTTCCATCCGCTCTAACCCGATGCGGAATTGATTCTCAAGCAGCTCGCCGACGGCCCGCACGCGACGATTACCCAGATGGTCAATATCGTCCGCCTGATACTCCGCCGGATTCTTGCGCATCTTTAGGACATAGTCTACGACTTCTACGAAGTCCTGCGCCGACAGGAGCGGATCATCAATGCGGTCACGCTCCGGCTTACCCATCTTGATGTTGAACTTCAAGCGGCCAACGCGCGAGAAGTCGAACTTGCGCGGGTCGAAGAACATGCTCTCAAGCAGGCGATAGGCGGTCTGCACGGTCGGCGGATCGCCCGGGCGCATCTTGCGATAGATTTCCAGCAGCGCATCCACAGGCTTACTGATAACGTCTTTCTTTAGCGTCTGCGAGAGGATCGTGCCGAGGTCGTCGCGCTCAGGGAAGAAGATGCTGAAGCGCTCAATGCCTGCTTCGGCGACCTCTTGCAGCTTGGCGGGCGTCAATTCGTTATTTGATTCGAGCACCACCTCGCCGGTCTCTGTATTGACGATGTCGCCCAGGGCGTACGCGCCCTCGAATTGTGTGCTGTCAATCTCGACCTCGTGCGTCTTGGCCTTACGCATGGCTTCGAGCGAAGTAGAGGTGATCTTCTTTCCGGCGCGCACAATCGGCTCGCCGCGCCCCTTGATATCGCCTTCGACCTTCAAGCCGATAAGATTGCTCGCGCCCGCTTCGGATACCTGAATAAAGAGGCGTCCATCCTGAACGCGAACCTCATCGGCGGTGTAGAAAGCGCGCAGTATATCTTCGTCAGAAAACGATGCATTTTTGACGGCATCTTCAAGGGTCGAATCCGATTGGAAATGACGCCCTGCGAATTCCGGATTGAGCCAGATGCCGAGTGCGCGCAGGAATATCGAAGCCAGAAACTTACGTTTTCCCACTCGCACATAAAGCAGGTTCTTCTGGTCGTACTCGAACTCGACCCAGGAGCCGCGATACGGAATCACCTTGGCGACGTAAAGAGCGCCGCGCTTGAAGAAGACGCCAGGCGAACGGTGAAGCTGCGAAACGATGACGCGCTCCGTTCCGTTGATGATGAACGTGCCGTTGTCTGTCATCAAAGGGATTTCGCCGAAGAAGACCTCCTCCTCTTTGATGTCGCGGATCGAAAGGGTCTCGGTCTCAGGGTCTTTGTCGAAAACCGTGAGGCGAATCTTGACCTTGAGCGGCACAGAATAGCTCATGCCGCGCTCCTGGCACTCCTGCTGGTCATGCTTGTGCTTGAGGCCGACGGGCTCGCCGCAGTTGTCGCACAGTTGTGGCCGGACGGAGTTGAACGTGCCGCATTTGTGACAGAGCGTCTCACTCGGCACGAGCGGGTCAACCTTGATCGTCGCGCCGCAGGTCTTGCAATTGCCGCGCAAGTAGTTCAAGCCTTCGAGGCGACCGCACTTGCACTGCCAGTTGCCGATCTGAAATTCTACGAAATCGAGCGTCGCCGTCCCGCGAAAATCCGAGATCGGGAAGATCGAGCGGAAGACCGCTTGCAGACCCGTATTCTCGCGCTCCTCCGGCAACAAGTCCATTTGGAGGAAACGATTGTATGATTCGCGCTGAATCTCGATCAGATTCGGGATGCGCACGGCCGTCGCAATCTTCGAGAAGTCATAACGCTCAGGCGCTTGACTCGTGCGTCGTCCAGTTCCACTAGCGATTGTTTGAAGCGGATTTGCAGACATCTGTGATTCCCTCAGTAGGAATTTTGGATTTTGGATTTTAGATTTTGGATTCTAAAAGAAAGACAGAACGCTATCTTTCTATAATCCGTTGGCTAATCTAAAATCCGAAATCTAAAATCCAAAATGTGTAGAGACGCCAAATGGCGGTCAGAGCGTAAAATGCCCCGACCGCTTTTTAACCAAAAGCAGCTCGACTTAATCTTCAAATTTTTTGGGAGTAACGCCAGCGCCTCTCAATACTCCCCTATCATTAACCGCGAACGATTAAAGTGTCAAGCCTACAAAAACCGTGACAGGTGACGAGTGGCAAGCGACAAGGTCAAAGCTTTTGGCTCATTACTTGCCACCCATCACTGTCTTATTTGACTTCGACGGTCGCGCCCGCATCGGCGAGCTTCTGACGAACCGTTTCGGCCTCTTCCTTGGACACGCCTTCCTTGACGGCCTTGGGAGCGGCTTCAACCAGGTCCTTGGCTTCCTTCAAACCCAAAGCCGTGACTTCGCGCACAACCTTGATGACGTTGATCTTGTTGCCGCCGGCGGCTTGCAGGATCACATCAAATTCGGTCTTCTCTTCGGCCGGAGCGGCTGCCTCGCCGCCACCCGCCGCCGCCGGAGCGGCCGCGACCGATGCCGCCGCTGCCGAGACGCCGAAGGTCTCCTCCAGCTCTTTGACGAGCTGCGAGGCTTCGAGAAGGGTCATGCCCTTCAGGTACTCAATAACATCTTCACGTGTTGCTGCCATGATTGCTTTCTATCCTCCTCTAAAAAGGGTTCTGGTGTGCCCCGGTTGTTACGGTTTGCAGCAGGAGAACCCACGGGACGCGTACGGTCTGGTTTGCTGCATCGCTAACCTCCGCTCTCTCGCGTCCGAGCCGTAACAGGCGATCTGACATATCGCCCCGCTCGTTTATCCCTGGTCCGACCCACTCGATTTTGGATTTTTGCCGATTTTGGATTGAAGAAATTTGGCGGCTTCCGCTTTCAATCCGTTGGCTAATCTAAAATCCAAAATCTAAAATCGCTAGGCGGTTTCTTCGCCGCCACCGCCTTTCTGGTCGCCGATCTGTTTGACGACGATAGCCAGGTTGCGCGGCACGGCCGAGAGCACCGTGACGAGGCGCTGCGCCTGGCAATTGATCAAAAACATGATCTTCGAGATCAATACTTCCTTGGGCGGCGTGCTCGCAATCGCTTCGACATCGCCTATCGCGACGACCCGGCCTTCGACGATGCCCGCCTTGAAAGTAAAGACATCAGGGTTGGCCTTAGTGAATTTGGAGATCGCTTTCGAGAGGCTCACCGGATCGGTTTCGCTCATGGCGATGGCGGTGACGCCCTTGAAATGCTCCGCCGCTTGGGCGAAGGGCGTACCCTCTGCTGCCTTGCGCGCCAGCGTATTCTTGACGACCTCGTAGGAGATGCCCGCTTCGCGCAACTGGTTGCGCAGCTCCTGATCCTTCGCCACCGTCAGCTTATTAAAGCCGACGAGCATCGCTGCCGTGGCTTTTTGAAACTGCTCAGTGAGGGCGTCCAGGTCTTTCTGTTTCTGTGCTTTCGTTTTCATCTTCTTTTTACGCGCTCCTCACTTTTATCACTTAACGTAAACGGTCTCGTCCAGCAGGACGCCCGGCGTCATCGTCGCCGCCAGATTCACCTTCTTGACGTACTTGCCTTTGGCGGTCGTGGGCTTGGCCTTGACGACCGCATCCAGGAGCATGCGCGCATTATCTTGAATCTTGTCGGCATCAAACGAGGCCTTACCGACGGGCACGTGGATGACGCCCGTTTTGTCCACGCGATACTCGATCTTACCGGCTTTGGTCTCCTGCACAGCCGTGCGGACATCAAACGTCACGGTTCCCGTCTTCGGATTGGGCATCAACCCGCGTGGGCCCAGGATTTTTCCGAGCTGCCCGACCGAGCGCATCATATCCGGAGTGGCGATGACGGCGTCGAACTCCAGCCATCCGCCCTTGATCTTGTCCACCATATCGTCGCCGCCGACGAAATCCGCCCCAGCCTCCTGCGCTTCCTTCTGCTTATCACCCTGCGCGATCACGAGCACGGTCTTCGATCTTCCGAGGCCGTGCGGAAGCACAACCGTACCGCGCACGAGCTGGTCGGCTTTGCGCGGGTCTACGCCGAGCCACATAGTTAATTCGACTGTCTCGTCAAACTTCGCGAAGACGATCTCTTTGATCTTCGCCACGCCTTCTTCGAGACTGTATTTCCGCCCGACTTCAACCTTCTCCAGCGCCGCACGGTACTTCTTTCCATGCTTTCTCATTACCAATAACCTCCGAGGTGCAAACGAGGCGACGGCGAACAGATGCGCGTCATCTCTCCCTCTGAAAAGCAGATGTTAGATGCTGGATACCAGATGTCAGTCCTTTGTTTAAACTAACATCTAGCATCTGACATCTACTCGATTGTTAATCCCATATTGCGCGCCGTGCCTTCGATGGTCTTGATGGCGCTTTCCAAATTCGTCGTGTTCAAGTCCGGCATCTTCGTTTTGGCGATCTCTTCGATCTTGGCGCGCGAAATCGTGCCGACCTTTTCACGATTCGGCTTGCCCGATCCCTTAGGAACGCCTGAAGCCTTTTTCAAGAGGTCGGCCGCGGGGGGCGTCTTGGTCTCGAACGTAAAGGAGCGGTCGGCAAAGACCGTGATTACGACCGGAATCTTCAAATCCGGGTCCATCTGCGCGGTCTAGGCATTGAAAGCCTTGCAGAACTCCATGATATTGACGCCGTGCTGGCCGAGCGCAGGGCCAATCGGCGGTGCCGGATTGGCCTTGCCCGCCGGAACTTGCAGCTTGATGTAACCTGTTATCTTCTTTGCCATAATTCAATTTTAGATTTTAGATTTTGGATTTTAGATTAGCGTTTCTGGCTTCTTGGGTTTTGGAATCCCGGCTTTCAACTACGGTTGCTCGCCAATCCAAAATCCAAAATCTAAAAACCAAAATGGGTTTATTCTTCTTCTGCGAACGTCACTTTTTCAACGTCCAGAAAATTCAACTCGACGGGCGTGGATCGTCCGAAGATGGTGACCGTCACCTTCAAGGTTGACTTGTCTTCGTTGACCTCTTCCACCTTGCCCGTAAAACTGGCGAATGGGCCGCTCTTGATGCGAACTGTTTCGCCCGATGCATACGAGAACTTTGGCTTCGGTTTTTCCGCCGCCTCCGTTACGTTATGAACGATCTGGTTTACCTCGTCCGGTGTAAGCGGCGTCGGATTGTGACCGCCGACGAAGCCCGTCACCTTCGGCGTTGACTTGATCGCGTGAAAGACGTTATCGGGAATGTGCCCCCGCTCGTCGCATTCGATCTCGACCAACACATAGCCTGGGTAGAACATACGTGATGATTCGACGCGCTTGTTGCCGCGCATCTCTACGACCGTCTCGGTCGGGACGAGCACTTCCGTGATCTCCGACTGCAAGTCCGTGTCGCGGACACGCGCTTTCAGGCTGTCACGAACCTTCTTTTCGTGCCCCGAATAGGTATGGAGGATAAACCACTGCTTCATTAAAAAGTTCCTGTCTCCTTTAAGCGCGCCCGACCAGCCATTCAACCAGATTCGTCAGTTGAGTAATCAGGAACGCCAGCCCCTGATCCACAAGGAACAGGTAGACGCTGAAGAAGATGACGGCGATGATCGTAATAATCGTCGTGTTCTTCACCTCATTTGCGGTCGGCCACGAAACGCGCTTCAACTCGGCGCGCACGTCTCGCAGGAACTGCGCCATGCGCGTGAAGAATCCGGCGCGCGGGCCGTCCACACCTCGCTCGCGTCGCCCGCCTCCGCCTTCCCCGCCCTCGCCGAAACGCGCAGCGCGCGGCGCAGGAGTTCCCAGTGGCACATCCTCAGCTCCGACGTGCGCAGGCATGTCAACCGAGTCGTCTTTGCTATCCGTTAGCTTGCCGGCTTTCTTCGACACCCGACTTCTTCCTTCTCTCTATACCAGTATGATTCGTACCAGATCGAATCCATTCCCAATGCTGCTTTCGATGACAATTAGCACAAAGGACATCGCACTTCGCAATCTCGTTCAGAACTCGCTCAATACTCCAACCCCAATCTAATGCCTTCGAGATGACAATCTCTTTCTTGCTTGGCTCTCTATGATGAAACTCTAAGCACGCCTGATGCTCTTCGGAGCACCGCTCACACTTCAACTGGGATTTATACTCATCGAACCATTTACGAATTTCACGTTTACGCTTGCGAACCGCAATCTTTGCCGTTTTCTGGTTCTTTGCATACCAATTTCGGCGATACTCACGTAACTTCTCTGGATGAGCCTTCTTCCACTCTTCTGTCGCCATGAGAACACTCTAAACCACAAAATCTTTCCCGACAAATGAGCCAAGTGGCAGGGGTACCAAGAGTTGAACTCGGACTTTCGGTTTTGGAGACCGACGTGCTAACCATTGACACTATACCCCTATAAGCAGGGATGAGGGTGGAGGGATGAGGGATGAATAATTGACTGTCGGTCTCCAAACCTCCTCTTTATTCATCCCTCATCCCTTGTCCCTTATCCCTTACTTCGTTTCCTTGTGACCTGTATGTTTGCGGCAACGGCGGCAAAACTTGCTGAACTCCAGACGCTCCGGTGTCGTCTTTTTGTTCTTGGTCGTTACGTAATTACGACTCTTGCAGTCCGTACACTGAAGTACAATGTTATCGCGCGGCATAACTCACCTTCTCAAATTATAAAGAATCTTTGACGATCTCTGTGATCGCCTGCCCTTTTGGACGCAAGCGGCCTTAGTTATTCAACGACTTCGGAGACGGTGCCTGCTCCCACCGTTCGCCCGCCTTCACGGATCGCAAACCGCAACCCCTTCTCCATCGCAATGGGGGCGATCAACTCGATCTCCATCGCCACATTATCGCCTG
>JBKKAL010000235.1:0-25492 GCA_046714695.1 Pyrinomonadaceae bacterium | reverse complement strand
CTTATGCATAGATACATCTGGCTCGTCCCGCTTCTGCCACTTCTCGGCGCAGCCATCAATGGGGTGCTGGGCCGCAAGCTTCGGTTCTCGGAGCGGCTGATCGGCGCTATCGCGGTCGGCTCGGTCGCGCTCTCGCTCGTGATCAGTATTCTCGCCATCTATTCCTACGGCTTTAGCAATCACGGCATCTGGCCGAAGCCTTATGTGACGAGCCAGGACGGCGCGTTCAGTTACACATGGATTCCGGGCGGCGCGGTCGAGATTACGCAGGGCGCTCCGGAACGCGCCCGCTCCACAGGCGGCGGAGCAGGGGCGAACGAGACCGTCACTACTCTGGCAGATGAAAAGGGAGAGTACGGCGAAGTCACGACACGTAGAAGCGCGGGCGCTCAGTCCGCGACGCAAGACCCTGCGGGCTTAGGCGCGCAGGCGGCTAACGACCAATTCCCGAATGAACGCAGCGGGCGCGGCGCGCTGCTTAATATCGAGTGGAGCTACCAGCTTGATGCGCTCTCCGCGATCTTTATGCTGATCGTGACGGGCGTCGGCCTCTGCATCTTTATCTTTGCGACCGGCTACATGCACGGCGATAGTGGTTACTATCGTTTCTTCGCTTACCTTGGCCTTTTTATGTTCTCGATGCTGACGCTCATCATGGGCTCAAACTTCATGATGATGTTTGTCGGCTGGGAGGGCGTCGGCCTCTGCTCTTACTTGCTCATCGGCTACTACTTCGACCGCAAAGAAGCCGGTGATGCATCGCGCAAAGCATTTATCACAAATCGCATCGGCGACTTCGGATTCGCGCTCGCGGTCTTCGCCGTGATCGCGACCTTCGGCACGACCGAGTACACGTCCGTGATGGCGCAGGCGAGCGCGTACCCGCTCGAAGCCATAGGCACTTGGGGCATCATGTCATGGATCGCTCTGGGCCTCTTTGTGGGCGCGTGCGGCAAGTCTGCTCAGATACCGCTCTACGTCTGGCTGCCGGACGCGATGGCGGGGCCGACGCCCGTCTCCGCTTTGATTCACGCCGCGACGATGGTCACTGCCGGGCTCTACATGGTGACGCGCACGAACGTTATCTTCCAGCACTCGCAGACGATGATGCTCGTTGTCGCCATCGTCGGCGCAGCGACGGCGCTGTTTGCCGCGACCATCGGCATTACCCAGAACGACATCAAAAAAGTCCTCGCCTATTCGACCGTCTCGCAACTGGGCTTTATGTTTTTAGCGTGCGGAGTCGGCGCGTTTACTATCGGCATCTTTCACGTGATGACGCACGCCTTCTTTAAGGCGCTGATGTTCCTTGGCGCGGGCTCTGTGATTCACGGTATGCATCACGAGCAGGATATGCGGCGCATGGGCGGCCTGCGGAAATACATGCCGTACACTTACTGGACTTTCCTCGCGGGCTGGCTCGCCATCTGCGGCATCATCCCCTTCAGCGGCTTCTGGTCTAAGGACGAGATTCTGTGGAACGCTGCCTCGACCAACTACATACCGGGCGGGTGGATCTTCTGGCTTGTCGCGACGATTGCCGCGACCTGCACGGCGTTCTACATGACGCGCCTTGTGGCGATGACATTCTGGGGCGAAGAAAGATTCAAAGAAGTAGGGGCGGGCGGTCAGGCCGACGAGGCGCATGCGCAGGCTTATTCGCACGGTGAGGCTCCGCACGACGCTGAGACCGATTCGGTCGGCTATCGTCCGCGTCATGACGCCGAAGAGCACGTAGGCATTGCACACGATGTTATGGCCGCGCGTGCAGGCGCGCATGAGCATGGCTCGCACAAGCCGCACGAATCGCCGCCTTCGATGTGGGTTCCGCTCGCCGTGCTCGCTCTGCTCGCGGTCATCGGCGGATTTGTCGGCATCAGTCCAGCATTCACCGGCGGCGCGCACGTTGGCGGCCGCATGAATATAGTCAACTGGCTCGAACCCATTATCTGGAATCCGCAGACAAAGCAGTTCAACGTGCCGCACGGCGCGGAAGGCGGGCATGCGAGTTCGGGTCAAGCAGCAGGAGACCTGTTGGCTTCAAGCGAGCCCACCGCGCCGGGTGCGGCCGCTGATAAAAAGGTAGCTGCTCCATATGGCGATACCGGATTCAACCTGGCCCATGCGGCGGAAGAGAAACTCGGCAGCCACGCGGCCGCCGAGTGGCTCTTTATCATTATCTCTCTTGTCGCGGCCGCCATCGGCATCGGATTGGGATTGCTCTTTTACGTCAAGCGCCCGCTCTTACCCGAAGTGTGGGCAGAGCGCCTCGGCCCTCTTTATCGCGCGAGCTACAACAGATACCGGATGGACGAGCTTTACGGGCTGCTGTTTACGCGGCGCGTGATGGATGCGGCGCGCGGCGTTTATGCGGTTGATTCAAAAGTGCTGGACGGTGCGGTCAACGGCTCTGCACGATTGACGCGCGGGGCGAGCCTCGTCACGGGAGCTTTTGATAAGTACGTCATAGACGGGCTGGTTAACGGGATCAGTGGATTCGTCAAGCTTTTGATGTCGCCTTTGATTCGCGCCTCGCAGACGGGGTTCGCGCAGAACTACGCGCTCGTCATGGTGATCGGCCTTATCGCCGCTGTCGCGCTCTTCTTCGGCGGCGATATTTTGACAGCATTCCGGAGCATGTTCGCGATCTTTCACTAGAGGGTCTGTCCGCAGTTGACTATAAGTCGCTGGCGATGGATGTTTCGCTCATCCTCATCGCGACTAACGACTGCACAGGGAACGGACGACGGACAAATATGAAAATTCCTTCTCTTCTCTCGATCATCATCTGGCTGCCCGCGCTCGGAGCGATATTTATCCTCGCGGTCTTCAAAAAGGAACAGTCGAAGCTGATCAAGCAATGGGCGACAGGTTGGTTTGCGCTGACCTTTATCGTCTCGCTGTTTCTACTCGCTTATGACCGCGCGGCGAGCGGGATGCAGTTTATCGAAGACCACCAGTGGATTCCCATCATCGGCGCGCGTTACCAGATGGGGGTTGACGGTGTCGCCGTGCTTTTGATCGTGTTGACGACGCTGCTGGGCGTCATCGCCTCGCTCTCGTCATGGAAATATATCGAGAAGCGCGAGAAGGAATATTACGTTCTGCTGCTCCTGCTGCAAACGGCTGTGGTCGGCGTCTTCGCCTCGATGGATCTTTTCCTGTTCTACCTCTTCTTCGAGGTCTCATTGGTTCCGATGTACTTTTTGATCGGCATCTGGGGCGGCGAGAGAAGGCTCTATGCGGCGATCAAGTTTTTCCTTTACACGCTGGTCGGATCGGTCGTGATGCTTTTGGGCGTCCTGAAGGTGTACTTTCTGACGCAGGACGCTGCCCTTACGTCGCAGATAACCGGCGCAACTCTCGACAATATCGCCGGTCTCGCGGGCAGCCCTGCGCGCGATATGCTCACCAGCACGCTCGCGGCGGCGAAAGCAAACGGCACGGGCACATTTAATATCATGTACCTTCAGTCGCTCGGCTCCGTGATGCCGATGGGGACGATGCAGATACTGCTGTTCGTCGCATTCGCGCTGGGGTTTGCTATCAAAGTGCCGATGTGGCCGTTTCACACCTGGCTGCCGGACGCGCACGTCGAAGCGCCGACCGCAGGCTCCGTCATACTCGCCGGTATCCTTCTGAAGCTCGGCACATACGGCTTCTTCCGTTTCAACCTGCCGATGTTCCCGCGTGCTTCGGCAGATGAAAGCTCTTTCAATTATTTCGGCATAACCTTCGGCGTGCGAAGCGTGATGGTGCTGCTCGCCATCATAGGCATTATTTACGGCGCGCTGGCGGCGATGTACTTCGTCGTCAAACGCAACGGCGATGTCAAAAAACTGGTCGCTTATTCTTCCGTCTCCTCGATGGGCATAGTCATGCTGGGCCTCTTCGCCCTGAACCCGAACGGCGTCAACGGCGCGGTGCTCCACATGATTAATCACGGCATCTATTCGGCGGCGCTCTTCCTGCTCGTCGGTATCATTTACGAGCGCAGGCATACGCGCAACGTGGCGGAGTTTGGCGGGCTCTCGCACGTCATGCCGGGTTATGCGGCCGTTTTTCTGGCGATGGCGATGACGGCCATAGGTTTGCCGCTGCTGTGCGTTTTTATCTCGGAATTTCTGGCGATGCGAGGGGCTTTCGAGGCCAATCCGTGGTGGGCCGCGTGGGCCGCTCTCGGAATCATCCTCAATGCGGGCTACATGTTATGGCTCTACCAGCGAATGTTCTTCGGCAATATAGATAATCCTAAGAACGAGAAGCTTAAAGATATGTCTGGACGAGAGTGGGCATACATGCTGCCGCTCCTCATTCTCTCGCTGTGGATCGGAGTCTATCCGAAGCCGTTTATCGAATATATTCAGAAACCCGTCAATGCGGTCGTGCGCCACGTTCGCCCGAACTACCCGATTCCGGGCATGCCGCCGCAAGCGGGAGCACCGACCGTTACACAGAACGCGGAACGATAAATGAAATTGTAAAGATACAGATTAGCTCTTTTATTCATCATCATTCTGCGGCTTAGAGATACAACTGAAATGATCCTCTTGCTTCAAGCTACAACCGCCTCGACCACAGAGCTATTCGCCGTGCGCGATTTGCAGTTGATCGTGCCGGAGTTGATTTTGACGGTCTGCGCGTGCGTGGCGCTCGTAATGGAAGTCATCCTGCCTTACAAGAAGAGCAAGATGACGGCCTATTTTTCGCTGGTCGGAATAGGTCTGGCCGCCGTGTCGCTCGGCATGCAGTGGTACACGACCCGGCTGTTTCTGCCGCTCGACGGCTTTTACGGGATGGTTCGCATTGACGGCTTCGCGCTGCTCTTCAAGGCCATTTTCCTTATCGCCGCCGCTCTCGCCGTCAGTATCTCGATACGCTTTCTGGACATCGAAGGCGAGCAGCACGGCGAGTATTACGCGCTCGTCCTCTTTGCCACCGTGGGAATGATGTTCTTGGCCTGCGGCTACGACCTGATCGTGCTCTTCATCAGCCTGGAGTTGATGGCGCTGACATTTTATGTGCTCGTCGCCTTTACCAAGCGGGAGCGCCGCTCGAACGAAGCGGCGATGAAGTACTTTCTGCTGGGTGCATTCTCTTCGGGGATTCTGCTCTATGGCATGTCCCTGCTTTACGGCGTGACGGGCTCAACCAATCTGGGACAGATCGCGCAGGGCGTATCGGCGGCGCTCGCCACCGCCCCGGATGATTTGGGCCTCGAAGTCGGGCTGCCTTTGCGCCCGCTACTACTGCTCGGAATGATCGCTCTGGCCGCCGGGCTCTTTTTCAAGATCAGCGCCGTGCCGTTTCATATGTGGGCGCCGGACGCATACGAGGGTGCGCCGACCTCCGTCACGGCCTTTCTCTCTACTGGGTCGAAGGCCGCGAGCTTTGCGCTCTTCGCGCGCATCTTTATGGTGGCGCTTGAAGACATGCGCGCCGACTGGGCTCCGCTTCTGGCGCTGGTGGCTGCCATCACTATCTTCGTCGGCAACTGGGCCGCCGTCACGCAGGAAAATTCCAAGCGGCTGCTGGCTTACTCTTCGATCTCGAATGCGGGTTATCTTCTGCTCGGATTGATCGCTGGCAACGAGTACGGTTACATCGGCCTCGTTATTTATCTGCTGGTCTATACGCTGATGAATATGGGAGCATTCGGCGTCATCATCAGTCTCAGGCGGCGAGGAATTATCGGCGATAATGTTGACGACCTGACGGGATTGGCCCAAAAATCGCCGGGCCTCGCCGCGATGATGGCGATTTTTATGCTCTCTTTGGGGGGCTTGCCGATCACGGGCGGCTTTATCGGAAAATACTTTCTCTTCGGCGGTCTCTTGCAGCGCGGGGCTACGGAAGGGAAAAACTGGTACTACTGGCTGGCGGTCTGGGCCATCCTCAACACAGTCATCTCTTTTTACTACTACGTGCGATTCATACGTGTGATGTACCTGGGCGACCGCGTCGCCGATGATCGCCCTCTCTCGTTCTCGCCCGCGCTCTGGACGGCGCTCGCCTTCTCTGTTATCGGCATCATCTTCGTCGGCGTCTATCCGCAGCCATTCATTGATCTCGCCAAAACTCTGACCGCATCACTATTGCCGGGATAAAAAGATGTTAGATGTCAGATGCTGGATGCTGGTCTAATGTCATAGCTTGCATCCAGCATCTGACATCCGGCATCTGCTTTTTATGTTGATCTTTTATCTCTTTGCGGCGCTGGTCGTCTGGCTGGGGATTGATTCGCTTCGCGGCGGCTTCCGTTATCTTGCCTACGTGCGGCGCGAGATAAATAAAGAGCTGCCCTGTTACACACCGCTTGCTTCCATCATCGCGCCTGTTCGCGGCCTCGATCAGGGATTACGCGATAACATCGCGGCGCTCTTCTGCCAGGATTATCCGTCTTACGAGATTATCTTCGTGACAGACAGCGCCGAAGACCCGTCGCTCGTCGTGATCGAAGAAATGCGCGCGAGATTCAAAGATAAAGCGAGCGTGAGCGCGCGTGTGATGATAGCCGGCGCCGCGAAGGCCTGCGGTCAAAAGGTGCATAACCTGTGCGTCGCCACTGGTGAGGTTGATCCCGCGAGCGTGGTTCTGACCTTTGTTGATTCTGATGCGCGCGTGCAAGCGGGTTGGCTGCGCGCGCTGGTCGCGCCGCTCTCCGATGAGCGCACGGGAGCGGCGACGGGCTACCGCTGGTTTATTCCCGACGGGAATGGTTTGGCCTCGCATCTTCGCTCAGTGTGGAACGCCTCGATTGCGTCGGCCTTAGGAGAGCGCGGGGAAAAGAATTTTTGTTGGGGCGGATCAACGGCCATTCGCCGCGAGACGTTTCAAAAGGCAAATGTAATGGAGCACTGGCGCGGCGCGCTCTCGGACGATTTTGCTCTAGTGCGGGCGCTTCGGGAGGCCGGTCTTACGGTTCATTTCGTGCCCGCCTGCCTGACGCCGTCGTTTGAAGATTGCAGCTTCCGTGAGCTGTTCGAATTTACGACGCGGCAATTAAAGATAACGCGCGTCTATGCGTCGCATTTCTGGAAGGCAGTCCTTGTGGGAAGCTTCCTTTTCGTCGCGGTCTTCTTCGGCGGCATTGCGCTCGCGATCTCGCGCGCCGCGCTCGGACTCTCCTTCTTCTGGCCGCTTCTTCTCGCCGCCGTCATCTTTGCTCTTGGTGTCGGCAAGGCTTTTGTGCGCCTGAGAGCCGTCACGCTTCCTCTATCGGCATACAGGGCGGAGTTGCGACGCGGACTCTGGGCACACTTGCTGCTCTGGCCTTTTGCCTCTGCGCTCTATCTTTACAATGCGCTGGCCGCCGCCTTTTCGCGACGCATTCAGTGGCGCGGCATCACCTACGAATTGAAATCCCCGGCGGAAACTGTCATCATTGACGAAGTTCGCTCCAAAGACACTTTCAAGTTAGAGAGCAAAGCGCGACGTGTCAGGTAAAGCCGCTCAATTAGTTCAGCTCCTTCGCTCGACGAGAAGGGAAAAGCGATTGGGGACGGTGATTCTTTTCGTCACCTCGCGCTGCAATGCCTTCTGCCGCACCTGCTTTTATCACGCGGAGTTGAACCAGCCGGGCGACCTCACTTTCGAGCAGATAGAGAAAGTCTCGCGCACGATGCCCCCCATCACAGACCTGTGGCTCTCAGGGGGCGAGCCCACATTGCGCCGCGACGTGCCGCAGATCATTGATACGTTTGTCGCCAACAATAATGTCAATCGAGTCATCATCCCGACCAATGGGCTCGTCAAGTCGCGCGTTTACGAGATAGTAGATCACGCGCTCGGCACTCATACGGCGCTGGACCTTTATCTGAACATCGCGCTCGACGGCTACGGCGAGACGCACGACCGGATACGCGGCGTGCCGGGGCATTGGGAAAAGACGCTCGATTGCATACGCTCACTTTATCCCTTGAAGGAGAAATATACGGATCGTTTTCGTCTGAACGTCAATACGGTCGTGTGCGCGGAAAATTATACGGAGATAGAACAGCTCTCGGAATATCTGTGGGCCAACTTTAATCTAGACGGGCAATACTTCAATATAATTCGCGGCGAAACATTGGCCGGTGACGAGATCAAGCGGGTGCCGACAGAAGTTTTGCCGGAGATGTACCGCCGCGTGGCGGCGCTTACCAAGCGCTACGGCGACAGGATGTTTGGGGCGGACGACGCGAGCAAACGCTTTATCAAAAACGCTGCCTACGTCGGCGCGATCACGACGCATTACCGCACGCAACACGCCAACTTTATAGAACCGACTGCCTGGCCTTTCCCCTGCACGGCGGGCGAGACGACGGCCGTCATTGATTACAACGGCGATGTGCGCGCCTGCGAGCTGCGAGAAAAGTTTGCCACGCTCGCGGATTTCGATTACGACTTCGGTAAGCTCTGGGAGGCTGAGGAACGCGAGCGAGAGCTGCGTGCGATTGATGGAGGCCGTGCCTGCTGGTGTACTCACGTCTGTTTTATACACGACTCGATGCGACATTCCCCGAAGGCTTTGCTCTACGAGTTGCCAAAGAATTACCTGCGGCGCGGGAGTTGGTAAAAGAGGGAAGTGATGGCAGAGCACGATGAAGAGCAGAGCGATAATCAAAAAAGCGGCATCGCGTACGCCGCCGCGTTCACGCTTTTTCTGACGGTAGCGACGCTGCTGGGCATCGGTCTGCTGCTTGATCGCTGGCTGGGCACGACACCCTGGCTATTGGTGGCGGGCATCGTGTTGGGCTCTGTGGTCGGTCTCTATCAGTTCGTTCGCATGACTTCCCGAATGAATTGAGAACTTTTGTCCGTCAAAATAATGAGCGCGATGAATCGCCCGTTTGCTATCCTCTTCTAATGCATTCACAACTCGACAGCGCCCGCGCGCGCGTGTAAAATTACCAGCTTTGCTATGAGTGGAATCCTTAACAGTGCGGGGAGCAGTCCGTTTGCAGACGTTGAAGGAGCAGCCCTTGAGCGGCGGCTCATGCGCGGCATGTGTGTGGCCGTGGCGCTCGCCGTTACGATCAGTCTGCCGCTTGCGCCCTGGCGCGTGACGACCGGATTGCTCCTGGGCGGCGTGCTCTCTTTCTTTAATCATCACTGGCTCAGGACTTCGCTCGCGGCCGTATTCGGAAATGCGGCGCAGGCGGGCCGAAGACCCCGGCTCAATGCGGCGCGTTATGTGCTGCGGTATTTTATTATCGGGCTGGTCGTCGCCTCCGCATACATGCTCGATCTAGTCTCAATCGGCGCGACGATTGCCGGTTTATGCTCGTTCGCCGCCGCGATCATGATCGAGGCCACGACGCAACTATATTTTGCCATCCGTTACAGAGAGGAATAATAAGGAATGTTCTGGTTGCTGGATGACGCGGCAAAGCCTTTGAAGGCTGCCGAGACGCTGGAGAAAGCAGAGAAGCAGGGCGGTGGCGGCGCGGAGCATCACATGCCGATCATCGTCGAGAAGATAAATCATCTCTTCGGCGAGCCCGTGCATCAATTTCAGATGAACGTTACCAAGCCGCTGTGGGATCGCTTCTTCTCCAACTTCGGCACGGATGCGGAGCATGTTTTCGGTAAGTACACGGTCGAGAACGCTATTCCATGGTACACGATCATGTTTGTTATCGCATGCATACTGAGCCTGATCGTGATCTTCCTGTTTCGCCGCAAACTCTCGGAGGACGAGCCCGGAGGCGGGCAACAGACTCTGGAAGTCGCCGTCCTTTCGCTGCGCAACATGCTGGCCGACATCGTCGGGCCACACGGTCTGAAGTATTTTCCCGTCATCGGCACGTTCGGCGTCATAATTTTGATCTCGAACCTGATGGGCTTTTTCCCGCTTTTCATGTCGCCGACAGCCTCTACGAGTGTAACGTTCGCGCTGGGCCTCTCTTCATTCATCTATTACAACGCCATCGGCGTCAAAGAGAACGGCGTGCTCGGCCATCTGAAACACTTTGCCGGGCCGATCTGGTGGATTGCGCCTTTGATCTTCCTGATCGAGCTGATCGGTAATCTCGTCCGGCCGATGTCGTTGGGCCTGCGTCTCTTCGGCAATATGTTCGCCGACGAGCAGGTCGCCGCCAACATCGCGGCGCTCTTTCCGCCATATACTTACTGGCTTGTCCCTGTCCTTCTGATGCCGCTCGGTCTGTTCGTCGCTTTTATCCAGACGTTCGTCTTCGTGCTTCTCTCGATGGTATATGTCAGCGAGGTATCACACGCGCCGCACGACGAGCACGAGGGACACGCGGATGCCGAGCATCATGCTGCGGCCGCCGAAGTAGTTCAGCCCGTATAAGCGTGCGTCAAAGTTTTTGAGATGGCAGATGATTACTAATTCACATTCAAAGATGTCTGGCATCTTTTAAGGGTCGCGCTTTCGCAAGCGACGCGGGCAAGCGCGCCCGCGCACGTTGAGGCGCATGGATGTGGTTGGATGCTATTGGGAGCAGAGTAGAAAAGATAAAAGTGAGGGACGCCGGGATTATCAGCTTTCCCGCTCTTTAGGAAGATGAGGAAAGCAGGGGTTTTGGCCGGCTGCGCTGGAGCGCCGTTGTACGAGGGGCGGCTGCATACCGGAGGCAGGCGAAATAATAAAGAGCGCGTCCATACTTCACTTTTCCTGTGATGCTTTTGTTCTTTCTCTCTCTCCAAAAGAGTTTACCGGCCACGAAATTCTTCAGAGGAAAAAAGAGATGAGAAAACTCAGATTATTATTCTTCGGTCTTGTCGGTTTGTTGATGAGCGCTGCGCCCGTGCTGGCGCAGGCCGCACAGGCTGCCGCAGATAACGAGAGCAGCGTTAACAAGTACAAGGCCCTCGCAGCCGGGTTCGGTTTCGCTATCGCGGCTGGTTTGGGCGCTATCGGCCAATCGCGCATCGCGGCGTCGGCGGTTGAGGGTGCGGCGCGTAATCCGGGCGCTGCCGGTCGTATTCAAACGATGATGATTCTCGGTCTGGCTCTGATCGAGTCGTTGGTGCTGTTCGCCCTGCTGATCGTCTTCGTCAAGGTCTAGGGCGATCTTCCGAAAAAGCGATACACAAAAAAGGATGCGGGTGAGGCGCGAGTTAGAGCGCTTTACCCGCATTCGTCTTGTACACTTTTCATCATCGAGCGTATTGCGGCGGTACAATCTTTTTGCCTGTCAATGTTTGCAGACAGGATTTATTACTAGAGATAGCACATAGAAGAGCTCGCCCCCCTCAAGTGGCATACCTTTTGCCCTCTTTAACAATGATTTATGTGCGCTCATCGTTCCCCGACTAATCAACAACGGTATGCTAACCGATAGCTATCTCCCCTAATTTGAAAGAGGACAAAAAATATGAGAAAAATTATTCTCGCGCTTTTGATTACGATCATGGCTGCTTCATTCGTCGCGGCTGATACGGTCTTTTTACGTGATGGCCGAAGAGTGCAGGGGACTGTGCTCGGCTTTATTAACGGGCGCTTCGTTGTGCGCGTCAATGAAGCGCCCACGACGGCGGGCTCTGCCACTGCACCGGCAATCGCGGGCGGCGACATAGTATTCTTCCGGCCAAACGAGATCGAACGCATTGAGATCGAAGGGCGCTCGCTCGACGATGCGCGATACGAAGCGCGCACGGTGGATGTCCAGCTTGGCCCAAACTGGATTGACAGCGGCGTTGACCTGCGGCGCGGCCAGCGCGTGCAGATCAAAGCCAACGGAACAATTTATGCCGGTCGCACGCGCATTACGCCCGATGGCCTGCGCACGACCGACCCGAACGCTCCGCTGCCGCGCGCCGCCGAAGGCGTGTTGATCGGAGCAGTGAGCAACGACCCGAGCGCGCCGATTGTCGAGCTGGGCCTCAGCCGCGAGTTCGTCGCAGACCGTGATGGCCGCCTCTACCTGACGGCCAACCGCAGCAGTTACACGGACGCGCGCGGCTCATTCAAGGTTGAGGTACGCACCGAGCGAGAATTTCGCGCGGCGAACGATGATCGTGATAACAATACTGATGACGGTTTTGGCAGAAGGAATCGCAACGAGAATCCTGCGCCCGTGCGCCCGCGCACCCCAACCGACACAGACCCTGATGACAGGCCCACGACTGACAATCGCACGCGACGTGAAAAGACCCTCGCAGTGCCGGGCAATCTACGCAACGGCGTGGACACAGGCATTGATCTGCGCTCAGGCGATCAGGTGACGGTTACGGCGACGGGCAACATCACCGCCGGCCGAAGGGCCGGTGTCGTCTCGCCCGAAGGCGGTCGCGTTGGCGGAGCGGCCTCGATCATCGGGTCATACCCGGTGCCCACCGCCGGTGTCGGCGCGCTCATCGGTTTCATTAGGTTGCCCAACGGTCAGGTTTCGCAGCCGTTCTTCGTCGGCAGCCAGTTGATCTTTAATTCGCCTGTTGACGGCAGGCTATTTCTGCTTGCCAACGACGACAACTACAACGACAACAGCGGCAGCTTCGATGTTCGGATAGTTTACCTGGACAACGCCAGGTAAAAACTTTTTCGACTGCTCTGAAGAGGGGGGAGACGATTCCGGGGATGGAATCGTCTCCCTTTTTTATGTGGAACAAAGCCCGCGCGGAGGTGTCTAACTTATCGTCTCCTCTTGTGGAATGTGCTTGATCGAAATGAGGTGAGGCCCTCTTTATGTTTACCATCAACCTGCTTTTAGCTTTCTCGTTTATAGCTCAGGCTTCGGATGCTCAACCCGGTAACTTTGATGATCTGGGCAAGCTTCTGATCGGAGGTCTCCTTTCAGCAGTTGGTGTGGCGATTGTGATCGTATTGCTGAGGCTGAAAAGTCAAAGCAAAGGGGACACCACAAACGATTTCATCTCGATCAGTCCGGCCAAACACAAAGATCGAAGCTAAAACCACCGCGCGCTACGGAGCTTGGGAATAAGGGCAGCGTCTCTCTGATATTTCTCTTTACGATCTGCGAGCCTTGTGCGCTGCGCGCAGGATGGGATCAATCGTTGGCGCGTAGGGGGGAGCATAGGCCAGATCGAATCGTTCTATGTCTTCGACTTTGAGGCTACTGTAAAGCGCGGCTGCATAAACATCTATCCGCTGTGCGACGCCTTCGCGTCCAACCATTTGCGCGCCGAGCAGTCGTCCTGTGCGATCAGATACGAGGCGCGTGAGAATCTTCGACCCACCGGGATAATAGCCCGCGCGCGAGGCGGTTTCGCTTTCAACTGATGTGGCGTCGAAACCGGCATCACGCGCCTCCGTTTCCGAAAGCCCCGTGCGCGCGACCTCAAGGTCGAAAATCTTGACGACGTTCGTGCCGACGACGCCGCTGTAACGCTCGCGTGTTCCATCTTCGACGGCGTTTGCTCCGGCAATCCAACCTTGCTTGACGGCTGGTTGGCCCAGTGGAAACCAGACGCTTTGACCGGATACGCGGTGCAGGACTTCGCAGCAATCGCCCGCCGCATAAATACCCGCGACGCTTGTGCGCATCTCGGCGTCCGTTCTGATTGCGCCGCTCTCGCCCGTCTCTATTCCGGCATCACGCGCAATTTCCACGTTGGGGCGCACCCCGACGCCGATGGAGACAATTTCCGCTTCAAAGACGCGTCCACTCTCTGTGATAACACGCTCGACACCTCCCCCGCTTCCGTTGCCACCCTCGAACGCCGAGACCTTCTCTCCAAAGATTATCTCAACACCGTGACTACGCATTTCGTCCACGACGCGGTCGCGCAGACTTCCATCGAGCGTGCTCATCACCCGATCCGAAGCCTCGATCAAGGTCGTCTGAAGCCCGCGCGCGTGAAAAGCCTCGGCCATCTCCAGCCCGATGTAACCCGCGCCGACAACTACTGCCCTGCGTGGACGCCTGCGCTCCAGATACTCAAGCGCGCGTCGCCCGTCCTGCATGTGACGCAGGACGAGCACGCCTTCGAGGTCGTGGCCGGGAAGCGGCGGGCAGATCGCCGCAGCGCCCATAGCGATGACCAGGCGTGTGTAGCCGTACTCGCGCCGTTCGCCAGACACGCTCGTCGCGCGCACAACTGACTTGGCGGGCAGAATCTCCCGCACTTCGGTTTGAAGATGCAGCTTTATATTATGCTGATCGCTAAAATAATCCGGCGTGTGAACGACGAGCCGGTCAAGCGTGGGGATAAGTCCGCCGATCACATATGGCAGACCACATGCGCCGTAAGAGACATCCCCTGTCTTCTCAAGCACAGTAATCTCCGCTTCGGAGGCGCGGCGTCGAGCCTCCATGGCTGCCGCCAGTCCAGCCGCGACGCCGCCGATAATAAGCAGCTTCTCTTGCAAATCGTGCTCTTTCGCCGACAGGATTCCCCGCCGGGCATCAAGGATGAAAACCGTATGCAGGCCATCATAAAGGCAAAAGATTAAAGACCAAAGGGGAAAGTAAAGAATGGAAGCGCACTTTTGCTTTTTATCTTTTTACTTTTGCCGTTTTCGTGTGATACGCTCAACCTCATTCTCGTTCAAATAGATGAGAGGGCGAGCCTGGAGTAGTAGATGAAGAAATGTCCGAAGTGCGAGAAGTCATACGAAGACACCACTACGTTGTGTCCGAGTGACGGGATGGTGCTGGAAAAAACAGGTGACGGCCTGATCGGTCAAACGCTGGCCGATAAGTACCGCGTCGAAGAGCTGCTCAGTCAAGGCGGCATGGGCACGGTCTATCGCGGCACGCACATCCTGATGGACAAGACCGTCGCCATCAAGGTGTTGAATCCCTCGCTCGCCGCCGACGACACTATCGTCGCACGCTTTTCCCGTGAGGCACGCGCAGCATCGCGCATCTCGCACCCGCACGCTCTGAATGTCACGGACTTCGGCGAATCGCAAAACGGCGTCGTCTTTCTCATCATGGAATACCTTCACGGCCAGACCTTGAAGGAGGTAATTCAGAGCGCAGGCCCGATGCCTCTGCCGCGTGTGGTGGAGATCGTCCGGCAGGTCTGCGGCGCGCTCGATGCCGCGCACGGCGAGGGCGTCATCCATCGCGATCTCAAGAGCGACAATATCATGCTCGTTGATGTCGGCGGCGGCGATTGGGCCAAGGTGCTGGACTTCGGAATCGCTAAAATCAAAGAGCCCGTCGGCGGAACAACGGACCCCGCTCTGACCTCGCCAAATCTGATCATCGGCACGCCGCAGTACATGTCGCCGGAGCAATGCTCGCAGACCGCAGAATTGGACGCGCGCTCGGACATCTATTCGCTCGGCGTGATCCTTTATGAGCTGCTGTCAGGCCACGTCCCGTTTATGGGCGAATCGCCGACCGCAATCATGATGAAGCATTTGCAGGAGCCGGCTCCGTCCCTGCTCGATGAGCGTAAGGATGTGCCGGCATCGGTCGGTCGTGTCGTCGCACGCGCGATGGCAAAGCGACCGGAAGACCGCTATCAATCTGCCGGGGAGCTGGCCGAAGCCTTAACCGTCGCTGCCCAGGACGAAGCGCCAGCCGCCATCGCGGGAGCAGCGGCGGCTGATCGCTCGACAAATCGCATCGTCGTGCCGACAGGCTCCAACGAGATGTCGCGCCAGACGACGAGCGAACAACATGATGAAGAGACTATCGTTCGCCCGCGAGAGACCGTGGAGGAGTTTGAAAGCGAAGCGGTGATTTACGAGGATGCACCGCCTCCGGCTGAGACTTTCAACCCGTGGCGCATCCTCGTTCCTGCCATAGTCGGGCTTATCCTCGTCTTCGGTGTAATCTGGGCGCTGACGCGCAACTCCAATCAGCCAACGACCAACCAGCAGACGACTCCGCTGGCCGTAGACCCGAACAGCAGCCCGGTTCAGCCCATGCAATCGCCGACCGGCCAGGGCGAACAGGGCGTCTCCTCCGGCGTCACGACAAGCACAAATCTCAATTCAAATTCCACGAACGCATCAGGCCAGACTTCGGAGACCGTAACGACCGGCGACAACTCCAATTCGACACGCAACGACAATACGAAGACGGCAGAGCCCACGCCGACGCCTGCCAACGAAAATAGACCTGAAGAGCGTCCCACGCCCACGCCGGAATCGTCACCTGTTGATACTGACGAGCCGCCGCCTCCTCTTCCGACCCCGAAGAAGAAGCCAAGGGAATTGCCCAAGCCCAACCTGCCGACGGAGACGCCCGCGCAACCGCCGCTGGGCGATGCTCAACCCGCACCATGAATCGTTTAGCTTATTGAATGCTAGTCTGACGCTTACTTCTACTAAAAGAATACCCCCTGAAATCAGGCGGGCCTTTCTCTTTTGAGAAGCGCCTCGTCTATCAAGCGAAGCAAACTGTCCTCCGTCTCAAACTCAATCTTTATCTCCAGGATAAAACAGGGAAGGTTGAACCGTAATGAGCGGAGCTTGACGCCGTCCTTGGCCGTCGTGAGCAATGCAAGGGCTCCCGCCTCTCGCGCCTGACTCTCAATCGCCTCAACATCGCGCTGGCTAAAGGCGTGATGATCCGGAAAGGGGCGCGTATAGACAAGCGTGTGCCCTTCTCTTTTAATATGCGCAAAGAAGCTGTCGGGATTTCCTATGGCGCAGAAAGCTGCGAAGTGCTGCGGCTGTGCGTTGATGCTCACAACTTCTCCCGCGCCCGCCTCTGAAAGAGTCCGAAGGCCACGAGTGCGCACCTGTGAAAGAATGACGGGGCGCGCGCCGCTCAGACGTTCCAGTTCTAAACGCAGCTTATCAATATCCACGGATTGATCTTCAGCGCGTGTGATGACGAGCAGATCGGCGCGCGCCAGTCCTGCCGTGGGCTCTCTGAGCCGCCCGCGCGGAAGTAGTCGCCCGCCGCCGAAGGGGTTGGTCGCGTCTACCGTGACGATGTCAAGATCACGCGCGATGCGCAGATGCTGAAATCCATCATCAAGGATGAAGACCTCGCTATGAAGATTCGCAAGCGCCCATCGCGCCGCGGCCACGCGATCCGCATCGCTCAGGACCGCAGCCACACCAAGGAGTGACTCAGCCAGTAGTCGCGGCTCGTCGCCTCCCTCGCGCGCATCGGCCAGCAACGCCTCGCCATTTGAAACGAGGACGCGCCGCCGCTCGTCCGCCCGACCGTAACCGCGTGTGAGTATGCAGACACGCTTGCCACGGCCCGCGACCGCGCGGGCAAGCCATTCGACTACGGGCGTCTTGCCTGTTCCTCCCGTCGTAATGTTGCCGACACTCAGGACCGGAGCGCCCACCTCATGCACGCGCAGCACACCTCTTTGATAAAGAGCGTTGCGCGCACCCATGACCGCGCCGTAGAGAGCGCCGAGGGGGGCCAAAATGATCGCTCCGTTTGCTGTCATGCGGTTGTCATGCGGAGAGAGCGTCGCTTCGAGCGCCATGGGCCTGCTCCAACTCGTGCTCGTCGGGTGGAACGATGAGGAGCTGCGCGAGTAGCTTAACCGTGCGCTCCGTTGCGCCGCGATTCTGTTCGACGACAGCGCTCGCTCGCTCGGCCATTCCGCGCCTGCGAGCATCATCCGACAGTAACTCTGCGAGGACACGTGCAAGCGTGGAAGGCGCTTCGGTTTCAGAGAGGTCTGGAAGTTGTACCACAGCATCTGCCTCAAGAAAGGCGCTCATGATGGCTGCGAAGTTAGTCGTGTGCGCTCCCGTCACGACACATGCCCCGACGGCTGCCGGTTCAAGGACGTTATGGCCACCCTTGCGCGCGATGCTGCCGCCAACAAAGACCACACTGGCATGTGGGTAGACGGCGCGCAGCTCGCCGATGGTATCCAGGAGAATCGCATCGCACGTGGTGTCCAGCTTACCTTCCGGGCTCGAACGGCGCGTCCAACTGAGGCCGGAAGAATCCAGTAAGACGGCTGTCTCAGCGAATCTTTCGGGATGCCTTGGGGCGATAAGCAATCTCGCTTCGGCAATACCATGAGTCGCACGAAGCTGCTTGTAAGCTTCGATGATGATGCGCTCTTCCGGAGCGTGCGTGCTGGCCGCGACGATAAAGGGACGACCCTCCAAGAGATGAAAACGTGCGCCCAGTTCCCGGCTCAATGCATCTTCGTCGAGCCCTGCGCCTGCGTCAAACTTGACATTGCCGGAGACCCGCACGCGATCACTCGCCAGACCGAGGGCGCGTATTCGTCCGGCATCCGCTTCCGCTTGCATAAGCGCGAGATCGAGGCAGCCGACCATGCGCGCCGTGAAACGAGGAATCAATTTGTAGCGGCGAAAAGAGCCTTCGGAGAGACGACCGTTGACGAGAGCAACAGCTATCTCACGCCTGCGGCATTCGCGCAGAAAGTTAGGCCACAACTCTGTCTCCATGACGAGGACGCAACGGGGATTGATCGAGCCCAGAGCACTCCGGACGCTCCACGCCCAATCGAAAGGGAAGTAGAAGACGGCCGCAGCTTGCTGGCCGAAAACCTCGCGCGCAACACGCTGGCCCGTGCGCGTAATCGTCGAGACGACTAGCTGGTGCGTTGGGAATTTTTCGAGAAGTGCCTGGGCCAGGGGGCGCGCCGCCTGCGTCTCGCCAACCGATACACAGTGCAGCCAGATAACGGAGCGTCCCGCTCGATCAATATTGGGGAGTTGTCCGAAGCGCTGGCGTAAGCCTTCGATATACTTCCCGTGGCGCAGCGCGTCGTAAAGAAATCGCGGCAGGAGCGCGATCAGACCGATGGTCAAAAGAAGGCTGTAAAAGAGATACATAAGCGACGAGCGACGGGAGACTGCGCGACGAGATAAATACTGTTTCTACTTGTCACTCGTCGCTCGTTTACTCGTCACTGTTCTTGTTCTATTTCGCGCGCTCGATATAACGGCCCTCCGTCGGGTCAACGCGGATACGGTCGCCTTCATTGACGAAGGGCGGAACCTGTATGGTAACGCCGTTTTCCAGCGTCGCTGGCTTGTTGACGTTGGAGACGGTCGCCCCCTTCATGGTCGGCTCCGTGCTCGTGACGGCCAGTTCCATAGAGGGCGGAAGATCAACTCCGATGGGCGAGCCCTCGTAAAACTCCGCCTGTATCTTGAGGCCGGGCATAAGCCACTGCGCCGCGTCGCCAAGCTCATCCTCGCTCAGGCTGGTCTGCTCGTAGTTCTCAGTATTCATAAAATGATGATGCGAGCCGTCCGAGTACATATACTCCATCTCGTGCTGTTCGAGGCTCGCGCGCTCGACCGTATCGTTTGAACGGAATCGATGGTCGAAGGATGAGCCGGTGCGAAGATTACGCAGCTTGGTCTGTACCATCGCGCGCAGGTTGCCGGGCGTGTGGTGACGAAAATCCACGACCTTACAGAGCTGTCCCTCAAAAAGTATTACCATGCCGCGCCGAAGCTGGGTTGCAGAAATCGCCATAAAACATCTGTCTCCGTATCAAGTGAAATTTCGCTTACAAGTCTCTGCGCTCCTGCTGCCCGGTCGAGCATCGGGAGCTAACTGCAAACCGCGTAGTCTAGCGAGCAGCAGCAGGCTTTGTCTAGTCTGGAATGAGACTGGCGCGAAGCCGTCGTTGAGTTGAGGTCTATTCAATACAGATTTGCGCTCGACGATGTCTAGGACAAAGTTGCTTTACCCTGATACACGTCCGCCGCTCCTTTATCATCGGCTCTTCTTGCCGCGTTTGCCGCCCTTCGTTTGGCCCTGTTCATCGCCAGCCGTAGCGGGGCTTTCCCCTTCTTCCAGCTTGAAGTAAACACAGAGCGTCACCTGATATTCGAGGCGACCCTTCTGCAATCCGCCGCGCTGCTCGCGGACGACGAACCATGAAAGGTTGCGCAAGGTCTGGCTCGCTCTCTCAACGGCCACCTCGATGGCATGGCTGAAACTACGTGTCGAAGTGCCGACGATCTCGACACCTTTAAAGACATTACTATCCATCTACGTTTCTCCTTCGTATGATACTGATTAAAAGAATTGCGCGAGTGGCGCGCATTTCGCGCCATCACTCATGTGGCAGAGGTTATCAAGATAAAGGATTGTCTGCAAATAAAACCCAAAGAGCGGGTGAGCACCGAAGAAACGCCGGAGGGATTTGGCGCTTATCTTCAATGCTCGCCCGCTCTTTTAGGAGGAGCCCACCTACCTGCTTGGCTAAACGCTCTGGCGCTTCTAAAGTTCCAACAAAAAATCAGGCGGCGCGTGCGCGCGGAACGTGCCGCTGATAGGCGATGCGCTCCAGCATAAGCTGCGCTTTCTCGTAATAGGGAAATCGCTGCTCTTCCGCCCGGAATGCGTTGGTGTGATAGTAACGCCGTCCCTTGATAAGGCGCGCCGGGTGCTTGATATGCAGCATCTCGTGATAAAGGATATATTCGACGAACCACGAGGGAATATCCTCCGCATCCAGCGTCTTACTGATCACGATAGTATCATGTGCTGAATCATGATGCCCCAGAATGCGGCGCGTGCGGCGCTGCGACCATGTGAGCGTGGGCTTCTCTAAATCTCCCTCGAAGTAGCGCCTGTTCAGGCGTTGAAACATTTTTTCGAGATCGTAGACTTGCCCGCGCGCGGTGGAGATGAGTTTACGCCCGCGTTGACGGCGCGCAATATCGGAGGCGCGTAAGACCTGCGGTGAATAAGCGTAATCCCTGTAGACGTGCTCCTGCACCAACGGCGCGCGTTTTCCCAGCAGCTTGGCGACAAGAATAAAGGCGAGCGAGCGGTGAACACCGAGCGGCGCGTCTTTAAAAATATCGGAGAGACGCACGTAAACCCTGCCTGCGCGCAGACGAATCGTGTGATGCAGGCCCGCATAAGGATAAAACTTGACCTCCACCTCGGGCGTCGAACGATTGCCCGCAAGCTGACGAAATGCGTCGGCAAAATGCGCTTCGAGATATTTAACAGGCTGTGACATAACTGAACTCTTTAGTTGATAACGCCGGTCGAGGAAAACCATTTACATAGAATGCCTGCACGTCACTGTGAGGGTGTCCCTCGGTAGCAAACTCGTATTTGACTCGCGCTCTCAGGCCCACTTCCGGGAAGACAGATCTTCAGGAGCGATATTACGGGTCGTTTGAGGGGAGCGTCAAATGATCTTTACGCGGGGACTGCTAAGCTGTTGATGCATCAGAGAATGGATGTTGGCCCATGCTGCTACGTCGCCGAAGATGAATAACCGGCCGGGTATAAGCCCAACAATATCAGCGGTTTAGCTTGAAACGCGAAGCGCGGGCGGAGGTTTCAGGGGTTAAACTTAAGCAAGTCATCAACTTAATCACGTCCGGGCGTGGCCGAATAAAGCCGAATAGTTGGCGAGTGTTTGTTTGCGGGCTTATTATCTATCCTTTATACTCTGAAGCGAGGGCCTTTCCCTATACTTTCAAAGGGCGTTCCCGCGTGAATTTATTGACAGGCCGGAAGTCGCGGTGTTAAAGATTTTCTTCGCGCGCGGTCAGGACACCAGTCGCCCGTAAGAGCCAGCTCCCCGCGCGTCCATATCAGAGACCAAATGGCCAGTCGCAATTCAACAACTCAAACGTCGAATGCCTTAATGCCCGACCCGCGCGGGCAGGCCATTCTTTCCGCCGTTATCAAAGAACATTTGAAAACGGGCGAGCCCGTCGGCTCGCGCACCATCTCGGATCGCTTCGCACATGCTGCCGGATGGAGTTCCGCGACCATCCGCAACGTCATGGGCGAATTGGAAGAGGCCGGGCTGGTCGAGCAACCGCATACCTCCGCCGGGCGCGTTCCGACAGACAAGGGTTACCGTTTCTACGTTGATCACATGCTCGGCGAGACGCGGCTCTCGAAAACGGATATGGCGGCCATCAACAGCTTCTTAGGAGTCTCAACGGGTGGTGATGCTGCGCGCGCCACACCCGACCGCTTGATGGAAAAGACCTCGCACCTTTTGTCTGCGCTCTCACAGAACGTCGGCATCGTCGTCTCGCCCTCTCTCGCCGATAATGTGCTACAGCACATAGAGTTCATGCGACTGGCGGACAATCGTATCCTGGTCGTGCTGGTCTCCGCGCCCAATATCATTCATAACAAAATCATCCGTATCGAAGACGAGCTGAGCCAGACGGAGCTTGAGCGAACGGCGCGTTATTTGAACACGGAGTTTGGCGGCAAAAGCCTCGTCGCCATCCGCGCGGAGATTTTTGAGTTGATGCGCGAGGAGAAGGCTCTCTATGACAAGCTTCTGATGAACGCAATTCTCCTTTGCGACCGGAGCCTGGAAGGCGAGGAGGCAACCACGGGTGAGATTTATGTTGACGGTGCATCCAATATTTTAAACAAGCCGGATTTTTCCGATGCCGAGAGAATGCGCGAGCTTTTCCGTACCTTTGAAGAGAAATCACGTCTCATCAAAATCCTGAACGAGTGCGTCACGCGCGATCAACCCTTTGCCGGTGACGTGCAGGTCGTCATCGGGCGCGAGCACATCGCGCCTTCGATGCAGGCTTGCACCTTGATCACCGCGCCGTATCGCATCGGTCTGGGGGAAGCCACAGGGGCGCTCGGCGTCGTCGGGCCGATGAGGATTGAGTACGAGCGGATGGTGGCTGTAGTAAACTATGTGGCGCGTCTGATCGAGCGTATGATGCGCGAAGATGCCGCCTCCAACTAAACGTGCAAAGCATTTGGTAGAAACTGCCTAATGGATTCAGAACAGGACATAATGGTCAATCAGAACGAAGAGAAGCCGAACCGCATTCCCGTACGCTTCATAGATGAAGACGAAGCATCCGAGCATCACACACAGGATTCCACCAGGGATGAGAGCGACGGCGCAGGAGATGCGGACGATCTATCACCCGAAGAGTTAGGCCGCGCTTCCATCTACGAGGATGCCACGGAGATGCAGCGTCGGATTGATCGCGGCGCAGAAGACGACACCGGCAACGGACGCGAGAGCGCCGACGATGCGGATACGGCTGGCGGGCCGCCGCCGGGAGATTTGCCGGAAGGGCGCGAGGATCAGGATGAAACCGGCGCTTCGGTGCCGACCGCCGGATCAAAGAGCGGCTCGGCCGGAGAGAGAGAGCAAGCGAGTGCGCCGCAGCACGCGGGCGAGCCTGCGGCCGGCCCTGCGGTCGCCGAACTGGTCGCCACGCGCGCTGAATTGAAGCGAGTCGAAGCCGAGCGCTCAGACCTGATAGACCAGCTTTCGCGCCGTCAGGCGGACTTTGAGAATTATCGCAAGCGGACAGAGCGCGAGCGAGGAGAAACATACAATAGAATGGTCGGCGAGGTGGTCGGTAATCTGTTGCCCGTGCTCGATAATCTGCGGCGCGCGCTTGATGCGGAAGCTTCACAGCAAGCGGGCGAGACGGAAGAGTTCCGCCATTTTCTTCAAGGGGTCGAACTGATCTACAAGCAATTGAGCGACGTGCTGGAGGGTTTGGGATTGCAGCCGGTGGCGGCGGTCGGCCAACCTTTCGACCCGCACGTTCATGAGGCCGTCAGCACAGAGCAGACGGAGGATTTCGAGCCCGACACTGTTATTCAAGAACTCGTGCGCGGCTATCGTCTGGGCGACAAACTTTTGCGCCCGGCGGTGGTCAAGGTCGCAACCAGATAGTTGGATGAATGATGAAAAGAAGAAGCATCAATCACTTCTTTCATTATGCCGAAGCGTTAATCGTTCGTCGTTGAGAAAACATGGGCAAAATTATTGGAATTGATCTGGGAACCACTAACTGCTGTGTAGCCGTTCTGGAAGGCGGGGCAGTGCAGATCGTCCCCAATAAAGAGGGCGGGCGAACTACCCCCACCGTCGTCGGCTTCACGGACAAGGGCGAGCGTCTGGTCGGACAGATAGCCAAACGCCAGGCCGTTACTAACGCTGCCAACACGGTCTATGCCGTCAAGCGTCTGATCGGTCGCAAGACCGATTCGCCGGAAACGCAACGCATGCGCGAGACCTCGCCTTTCGAGATCGTTGATTCACAGAACGGCGATGCGCGAATACGTGTGCAGGGCCGCGTCTATAGCCCGCCGGAGATTTCCGGCATCGTCTTACAACGACTCAAGGCAGCAGCCGAAGATTTTCTCGGCGAATCCGTGACACAGGCCATCGTCACCGTGCCTGCTTATTTCGATGACACGCAGCGTCAGGCGACCAAAGATGCCGGTCGCATCGCGGGCCTCAAGGTCGAGCGCATTATCAACGAGCCGACGGCTGCTGCCCTGGCTTACGGCCTCGGGCGCTCCGAAGCTGAACGCCTGGTCGTTTATGATCTGGGCGGCGGAACATTCGATGTTTCCATCCTTGAGATGAACGACGGCGTGTTTGAAGTCCTTTCGACTTCGGGGAATACTTTCCTCGGCGGCGAGGATTTCGACGAGCGGATTATCATCTGGATGGCCGATCAGTTTCGCGAGGAGACGGGGATTGATCTACGTCAGGATCGTCTCGCGCTGCAACGCTTGAAGGAGGCCGCCGAGCGCGCCAAATGCGAGCTTTCATCCGTGACGGAAACCAACGTTAATCTTCCGTTCATTGCCGCCGACGAGTCAGGCCCCAAACATTTCAACAAGACCTTAACGCGCGACACTTTCGAGCAATTGGTCGCCGAACTTGTCGAGCAGACCATAGAGCCTTGCCAGAAGGCGCTCTGGGACGCCAAATTGCAGCCTGCCGACATCAACAAGGTAATCCTCGTGGGCGGCCAGACACGCTCGCCCATCGTCGCGCGCACGGTCAAGGAAATTTTCGGCAAAGATGCCTCCGCCGAGATCAACCCGGACGAGGTGGTCGCAATGGGCGCGGCCATTCAGGGCGGAGTCCTGGCGGGCGATGTCAAAGACATCATTCTGCTGGATGTCCTGCCCCTGAGCCTCGGTCTCGAAACGCGCGGCGGGCTCTTTACGAAGATCATCGAGCGAAACTCGACTATTCCTCTGCGCAACAGCCTGACGTTTACAACCGTCGTTGATAATCAATCATCGGTGGAGATTCACGTCCTGCAAGGCGAGCGCGAGGTCGCGCAGGGTAATCGCTCGCTGGGCAAATTCGAGCTGGTCGGTATTCCGCCCAACTCGCGCGGCGTCCCGCAGGTTGAAGTCTCTTTCGAGGTTGACGCCAACGGAATAGTTTCCGTCTCGGCCAAAGACAAGGCGACGGGGCGCGAACAACAGATGCGCATCACGCCGACCTCCGGTCTCTCGCCGGACGAGATCAATCGCCTGATCATGGAGGCGGAATCCTCTGTTGAGGCGGATAAGCAGACCAAAGATACGATCATGCTGCGCAACAAGCTCGATAGCTTGGTGCGTAATACGCAGCGCACGTTCGCCGAATTCGGCAGCTCACTTTCGGAGAACGACCAGCAGATCGGACGGCGCGCTTTGAGCGACGGCGATGCGGCCTCCAAATCCAATGATCTCGAAGAGATTCACACGGCGCTTTCCGATGTCGAGCGTCTCGCCGCACAACTCACGAACGTCATGTTGAGCACCTCAATCGAAGAAACCGCCCCCAATGAGATCGAGGGCTCGCACTAACCCCACAATCTTTGCGCCGTCAGCATGAGCCGCAAAGGTGCGGCTCAAGCCTGTCTCTTATACACATAGCCGAG
>JBKKAL010000234.1:0-13588 GCA_046714695.1 Pyrinomonadaceae bacterium | reverse complement strand
AGGGAAAAGCAAACAACGCCGGATCATCACCCGAAGCAAAGCTGCGCGCGGCGCTCCGGAGCGCGACGAGTCTCAACGCTTACGACGCGATCATCGTCGGCGCGACTCCGAATGCTATGCTGTCGGCTGACGAGGCTGCGCGCTTGAGCCGTTGGGTAAACGGACGCGGGGGCGGGCTCATCATCATGGGCGGCAATAGTTTTAGCGGATCAATCGCCGCGCCGGGTGGAAAGCTCTATGCGCTTATGCCGACTGATATTGACCCGCGCGGCCTAGCATCGGAGACGCAACAGATCTCGCGCGGCGCGCCTCTCGAAGCGGAGAGGATACGCAGCCACGTCGCCCTTGTGCCCACAGAAGCCGGTGCTGTAGGCCCACTGAGCGGCTATCTGAGCGCCAGTGAGGGGCAGCTCGCTGCTGCTTTAACAGGACAGGGCTTTAGCTTGCGTGGACTACGTCCGGGCGCAAACGTTCTCGCGTCAGCCGGTCAGTCTGCCGTCAGCGGGGCGAGTAATAGTAGTAGTAACGGTGCGGGCACGCCTTTGATTGCGGCCATGCGTTACGGGGCGGGGCGCGTGCTCGCTTTCGCTCCGGCCGATTCATGGCGTATCAGGACGAGCGCGAGCGGCGCGCAGGATGAAAGAAGCGGGCCGTTCGGGGCGCTGTGGCAGGGCATCGCGCTGTGGACGGCGGAGGGGGCGCGCCCCGCAGTCGAGATAGTGCTCGATGACGAGTCGCCCGCTGCGGGCCAGTTGGTCACGGCGGAGATTCGTGTGCGCGACGCATCATTCGCTTCAATAAAGATTGACAGGGTGAAAGCCCGTTTGCAGCCGCTCGCAGAAGAAGTGCCGGGCGAAGCAGCAACGACAACGAGCGCCGTCCCGCCGCCACAGGATATCTTATTTCAACCTGATGAGCGGGACGCGAGCGTTTGGCGCGCTCGCTTTATCGCGGGCGGACGCGGGCGGTTCTCTTTAGAAGCGGACTACGTGGCGAACGGTGAGCGCGGGAGCGCGTCGAAGCTTTTCGTTTTTGTCGCGCGGACGCTAGTGGAGGCGGGCGCGGCCAACGACACACTGCGACGCGCGGCGCGCGAAAGAGGCGGCGATTTATTTGCCGCCGACGAGATCAATACTCTCCTCGAACGACTCTCCGCGCAACGCCTGAGCGCTGTAGAGAGAGTGCGTCGCACATGGGAGCTGCGAACATGGCCGCCACTCGCCTTTCTCATCGCCCTGCTGCTCTCCGGTGAATGGCTCGCCCGTCGCATAAAAGCAGGGATGAGGGATGAGGGATGAATAAGAAATCATTCAACTTGAATAGTCACACTTTAATCCCTCATCCCTCATCCCTTTTTTGTCCGGCATCGCGAGGGGTGATTCGCGCGTCTAAGCAGTGTTATGGGTGTACAAGGTCGGGGAATAATACTTTGTTCCGCTGTCATTATTATCATCATCTCTTTACTGGCCGCCTCGTGTGGGAATAAGCGCGGCCGGAATATGAGCGCGAGCCCTGGGGCGGCGGTCGTTACTGCGGAACGCACTCTGCCGCCGCTTCCCGTCAGGCCGCTGTCGGCAAAACTGCTTGAGATGCGCGCGCGCGCGATGGAAGTATCGGGGCGCTTGCGTGAGCTTGAGTGGAAGAATGAAGTCGGGATGACGGAGCTTTCCGGCTGGGAATACGGCACGCGGGCCAATGAGATGGCGCAGGCTCTGGGCGGAGACGAGTTACGACAACTCGGCAGGCTGGCGGCGGCGGGGGGCATTGTGCCTGAAGGTACTGATCTCGTCTCGCTCGGAGCGAGCTTTTTGGCCGTCTCGGCCAGCGCGACCTATTCTCCCCTGGACAAACAGATTCTGCTGATTGATAAAGCGAATGACGAGCAGCTTGTGACGCACGAGTTTGTTCACGCCTTGCAGGATCAGCATTTCGATCTGATGAAGTTGCTGACGGTGCGTCCTTACAGCTTTGACCGTACCGAAGCGGTCTTTGCCGTTATCGAAGGCGACGCGATGAACGTGCAGCGGCGCGCTGAAGAAGGAGACGCTTATGGTCGGCGCACGCTCGAAGAGATCGCGCGGCAGGAGACAGAGCGCTTCAGCCAGTATCGCACGGAGGTCGGCAGATGGTTTCCGCCTCTTTTGATTGAGACCTTTATTTTCCGTTACCGCGATGGAACGCGTTTCGTCGAAGCAGTGCGTCGTCGCGGCGGAGAACGCGCCGTTGACGAGTTGTTCCTGCATCCGCCCGCATCGAGCGAGCAGGTTCTTCACCCGGATAAATACTTTCAGGCCGAAGCTCCGCGCGATGTGCAGGTGGATGAAGCCGGATTTACGGGAAACGGATGGCGCATTTCAAGCTCGACATCGGTGGGTGAGATAGGCGTTCGCGGTTTGTTGTTGGCGGGCGTCTCGGAGCAGGAAGCCGTGCGCGGCGGGGCTGGCTGGGGTGGCGACCGCGCCTATCTCTTTGAGGGCGATAAAGGCTCAACGCTTTTTGTCTGGAAGACCATGTGGGATCGCCGCGAAGATGCGGAAGAGTTCTTTCGCGCCTACAACGCGCTTCAGCGGGGACGCAATCACACGCAGGGGAACCAGAAATCCAACTCCGTTGACGAAGCGCAAGTCGCCTGGCGAGATGGTGGGCACACGACGCTGGTTCGTCTCGCAGGCGAGAGCGTTATCATAGTACGCGGGTTGGAAGCAGAGGTTGATGCCGCTCTTAGTCTGGCGGGCCGTTGATTGTAATAAGTATCGATCAGCCCCGCGAGGGGCGAAAGAGATTCAATACCGGAGTAGTTTTCCGCCTTGAATTTCTTTCGTCCCTCGCGGGGCTTTGATCCTACGGTTAACTCTGTTTCCCACGGCTCACGCCGCAGGCTACATTGTTGCGCCTCTATCGGGGCCATTATTATGCCACCAGCGCATACTCCAGAGGCTTCAAGCCCTCCGAATTCGATGGAGTCATCAGGTAATCTTCGACATCAATCAGCAGCTTGCCTGTGGCATCAACATCCGTGGGTCTGGAGAAGAAATATCCCTGACCGTAATCGCATTCAAGCGCGCGCAGTTGCGCGAGTTGCTCTTTGGTCTCGACGCCTTCAGCGACAACCTTCATTCCCAGATTACGCGCCAGCATGACGATGGTTCGCACGATCTCGGTATTCTCGTTGTTATCGGCCATGCTACTGACGAAGGAGCGGTCAATCTTGAGCGTGCTGATCGGGAAGCGGTGCAGATAGCTCAAGCTGGAATACCCCGTGCCGAAATCGTCTATGCACAACTCGACGCCGAGATCGCGCAGTTGGTTGAGCATCTCCGTCGCCGCTTCAATGTTCTCCATCACCACGCTCTCAGTAATCTCCAGCTTCAGGCTGCGTGGGTCTATCTGTGTATCTTCGAGCACGGCTTTGACCTGGCCGATGAGGTCAGGCTGCATAAACTGTTTGCTGGAAAGGTTGACGCTGATCGAGAGCGGCGGTTCCGCAGGGATAATCTTCTGCCACTCGCGCATCTGGAAGCACGCTTCACGTAAGACCCAATGGCCCAGGGGAACGATCAGGCCGGTCTCCTCCGCGATATGTATAAAATCGGTCGGGGGGATCAGCCCGCGCTCAGGATGCTGCCAGCGAACGAGCGCCTCGAAACCGGCGAGACGAAAGTTTTCCAGCGAGACAATCGGCTGATAGTGGATGATGAACTCGTGACGATCAACGGCGCGTCGCAAATCCGTTTCCAGTTGCAATTGAGTTAATGCGTGCGTATGCATTCCTCTATCGAACAACTCGTGCCGCGCTTTGCCGAGCGACTTGGCGCGGTACATGGCCGTGTCGGCGTCGCGCAGAAGGTCTTCGGGCTTATCAAAGCCGGTCGTGCTCAAAGCGATGCCGATACTCGCGCTGGTGAAGACTTCGTGGCCGCTCAAATTAAAAGCCTGCGTCAACTCTTTCTGCAGCCGCTCGGCCACCTCGATGATCTCTTCTTCATCCGTGATGTCTTCGAGCAGCACAGTAAATTCGTCGCCGCCGAGCCGGGCAATCGTATCTCCGGGGCGCAGGCAGGTCTCTAAACGGCGCGCGATCCCGATAAGCAGTTGATCGCCGACCATGTGGCCGAGGCTGTCGTTGATCACTTTGAAGCGATCAAGATCGAGGAAGAGAACGGCAAACAACATGTCTTCGCGCCGGCGTGCGCGCTGGACGGCCAGTTTCAGGTGATCAATGAAGAGAGCGCGGTTGGGCAAACCCGTCAGCGCGTCGTGGAAGGCGTCGTGAAGCAGGCGGCCTTCCGCGCGCTTGCGGTCTGTAATGTCCTGAATCTGAAAAATAAAGTGCTGCGATTTGGTCTCGGCATCGCGCACGAGCGAAACGCTCAATAGCACCCAGACCTCATGTCCCAGCTTATGAAAATACCGCTTCTCCATCTGGTAGGTCGGAACTTTGCCTTCGATCAGTTGGTTAATATTCGCCATCGCCTGAGCAAGATCGGTCGGGTGCGTGATGACCTGGAAGTTGGTCGCCAGCAGTTCCTCTTCGGAATAGCCGAGGATTTCGCACAGTGAGCGATTGACCTGAAGCCAGCGACCGCTCTTGGCGACGAGCGCCATCCCGATGGCGGCGTAATCGAAGGCGCTGCGGAACCGCTCGAAGGCGCTGCGAAAGCGCGCCTCGCTGGCCTGAAGCGCCGAGACGTGACGCTGGGCCTGCTCGGCCTGCGAGAGTGATGCCTCGACGTTCTTGAGGTATGTGCGATAGGTGAAATAGACGACGGCGATGATCGGGGTAGTGCCGATAAAAGCGTAGATGCCGATCCCGCCGAAGACTTTCGCAATGATCGCGGCGGCGGATGCGCCGGTAAAATATGTGATGGATGTCCAGAGATAACCTCTGCGCCACATCTGCCAGATGGATTCATTCCCCTTTAATGCCTGGCGTATCGCCGCGAGACCGGAGTTGACGATGTACTGCACAAATCCCATCACGCAGACTGCCATGATGAAATCGGCGGAATAGTCTCCGCGCATCAAATCTCCGGGAGAACCGAACAGGAAATTCAGTGTCGAGACGGTGAGCGCAGTAGCGAAGGCCATCACCGCCGAGTTGAACAGAATCGTCGTCTTATTCTTACAGAAGCGCAGCGATGAGGAGAGCGCATCGGCGGTCGCCAACAGGACGGCTGCCTCGCCTCCGTAGAGCAGGAGCGTGAGGAAGATGAAGGTGTCGGAGACTGTGACCTCGCCCTTGACGCGAGGGATCTTCACACTCAGGCGTGAGCCGAAGCCGAGCGTGACGGCGGCCAACAGCAGAAAGCGCATGTCAATGCGTGCGAGAGGCAAACGGGTGGCGGAAAGAATGCAGACGGCTGCTCCGGCGGCAATAATCAGCCACATAAACGGAACGGTCAATCTTTGTTTGCCTGTATTCTTCATGCTATTGCCGGGGCATAAAACGGCCCGCGCTACACATGTATTGCGAACATTATGCCAGTCCGGCAATCTAACTTATCTGCTGAAATGAATAGGCTTAAGGAAAGGCGCGGATTGCTCTACTGTCAGTTTGACAGGCAGGCCCCGGTCATTTTGGCAGAAAAAAGGTCTGCTGACCGATTTCCTCTACTTTGCCTCAATAACCCTTAGTTGAGTTGATTTTTGAGGCAGACTGGGTATTTATGAGGCAAGCTGAAAATCAACCGAATAGCGAGGGGCTTTTATCTTTCATCCAAATATACACTCAAGTAGCACAACGCTTAGATAAGATAAGAACGGCAGGGAGAAAACGAATAAGCTTAACAGGAGCACGCTTTTCTTAGTCTCTATCCTAATAACCCTACATACTGTTGCTATGATAGCGCAGCTTATCGCCAGCCAAGCTATCAGAAAATATGTAAGGCTATGAAAATCCATTTAGTACTAATACAGGACTTTTTAGGCAAGGTCAATCTTTTGGGGCAAGCGGCTTTTTGAGGGGCTTTTTAGGCAAAGCCGATTTCCTCCGAGCATTCTACCGGCGTGCGTTCGGGGCGATCTCGTTAGCGACTATCAGTCCGGATTGGGAAACGGCGGCGACTCCATGGCCGGGAAACGTCGAGTCACCGACCATGTATAGATTCCGAAGCGGCGTCAGGTGCGAGAGCGCATTTGCGCCGAAGACATCAAGGGATTGGCCCACACCTCCGACCATACCGAGCTTGCGCCGCGTCATTTCGTAAAAGGTTCGCGGCGTCGCCGTCTCAATAATCTCGATGCGACTACCCAGTTCCGGGAGGCAACGATGAATACGCTCCCAGCATTCTTCGAGCCTTGCTTGATCCTGTTCCTCATGTTCGGATTCGTCCGTATGATAGGCGAACCATTGAGTCGGCTCTGTGAAAGTGCTGACCGTCACTGCGCGTTTGCCTGCGGGCGCACGCCTGTCCCAGGCGGGCGCGCACGAGAACATAAATTGTGACTTTTCAGGATCGTACTCCTCATTCTCCTGCCAGTCCGTTAAGGCGAGAATGCGTTCGGCTGGAAGCTCGGTTGCCTCTACATCATCCATGCCAAGATAAAGCAGGTAAGCGCCCCAGCCGCGCAGGCTTTTGAGCAGGGGTCGCACCTCAGGGGGTGTGCGATTTAACCCGACGAGCTTACCGTACGTGTCCCAGAACGGAAGATTGCTGACGATAGCGCGCGTCGCTTCAACCCTCTCGCCGCTCAATAGATCAACGCCAGTGGCGCGACCTGTTTCATCATACGCGAGGCGCAGCACGGTCGTGTTCAAGCGTATAGTGCCGCCGCTTTTCCCGATAGCTTCTGCGAGCCTGTCGGCCAGCGCCTGTGCTCCACCGCTTATCGTGAACATCCCACGGCGCGGAAGCATCAGCGCCACCGCTGCGTAAAGGTAGGCGCAGTCAGTGCTCGCGCGTTGCGCGAAGATTTGTAGCTGGACATCTATAAAGCGGCGAAAACGCGTGGATGCTTTGTCTAAATGTTGCGCTGCTGTCCGGTTCATCTCAGAGAGGATGCGAGGGGCGAGGCGCGCTTCCGGCGCTGTCGCGCGAATGCGGCGAAGCCTTGACGCGGTGCGTAAATCATAGACGCGGCGGGCGACACGTCTTAAAGCCTCGCCGATGGGTTCGATCTCGCGATAAAAGTTAACGGCTGCGTCGGGACATTCGGGAAAGGCCACGCGCAGACGGTCTTCAAAGTCCCTGTCATCTTCTAGGATTGCGATCTCTGTCTGGTCTGGCAGACGAACGATGTAGGAGGGCGTGGCGGGGCGGACTTCGGGAGCGCTCAAAGGTAGCTCGGCAAAGATACGGTCGTGAATCTCGCCAGGCTGCCATGAAGCATAAAGCGAGGCAGTCTGTTCGAATTCGTAACCGAATTTTTCAAACGTCGCGGCGCAGCCCCCGGCCCGCGACTCTCTTTCAAACAGGCAGACATTAACGCCGCGCGCGGCCAGGAGCGCTGCTGCGGTCAAACCGCCGATGCCTCCCCCGACGACCAGAACCTCGTAAGCCATGTTTCAGATTAAATGTTTCAACAGGTGCATGACGGCATGAAAGACGACGGCCTTCTGTTCACCCCCGCCGCCGCTACTATTACGCTGCAAGTAAGGCCAGAAGATGATACCGACTGACTGAATGCCGTTAAAGACTAGATGCATCACATAGCAGGGAAGGAGTTGCCCGGTGTAGGCGCGCATCAATGTCAGTGCGAGACTGAAAATAGTGATCGCGGCAATGACGCCGAGATTATTGCTGTACTGAAAGACATGCACGAAGGTGAAAAGAAAGGAAACGACGATTACGGCCCAGACCACGCCTGTCACCCGCTGCAAAGCGGAATAGAGCAGCCCTCGATAGATCATCTCTTCAATCAGCGGGGCAGTCACGGTCGCTAAAACGGCGATTGCCACTCGGGCGGCGGTCGAGCTGGCGACGATCTGATCAACGGCCGTCTCTTCGCCTCCGACCAACTGGGTCAGGAGGCCGCCCGTCATCAGCAACAGTACGGCAATACCTATACTCTTCCACGGCCCGATATCTCGGCTCCAGCCCCATCCGAGCGTGGGCCAGAACGGACGTTTACCGAACCCAGTCACCACAGCCCAAACCAGTCCAAGCGTTAGGATGTGTGCCGGAATAGTCGAGAGGACGGAAATTAAAATGGCGGTCGGGTCTTTCTGTATAGATTGGCCCATGTCTTCAAAGCCCATGCCGCGATACCTGTATAAAACGTAAGGAATGATGACCAGGAATTGTACTGCGAGCAGCAGCACAACGCTCCCTAACCACGAGAGCACGGCCGTCAGCACTCCCCACGGAGGATTGTCCGGGCTCAGCTCGGCCGCACTCGACGCGGGCGCTTCGATCAGCCCTGGGTCAACAACATTATTCACATAGCTGTCGGGCGGTAAAGGGGTGCTAAGGGAAGATTCCTTTGATGTGTCCACGATGCCTTGAAGTGTAAGAGAGTTTCTGCGAAGCGGTCAACCAACGGCAAGACAAAAGGCCGCTGGGGATGCAGGATAAGGACTCGCCGGGTGCATTTTTTATTGACAACCCTGATCTCGCTAAAACAACTTACCCGCGCTTGTCCGCGAATAGATCCCTTCCTGGCCGCACGTCTTGCGATGTGCGTCTAATAAGACAGAGAGTTTACCGTCTAATTCTGTAATACGCATGATGTGCGGAGGAATCTTTCAGGCGATAAGGGGTTAGACGGCGGTTCGGGCGTCTTTACTGGCGGCTAATAGTACGTCTAATATGTGTTAGATTGCTTTGTGTGAAGTAAATATGAAACTCATTAGCATTCTTATCTTGATGGCTGCTTTGCTCGTCCCTCCATTGCGTTATGCTCAAAAGCGCAGCCGAATACACAGCCTCTCACCTATCAAAGTGAACATGGCTGCCGAAAGAGCTTGGCCTTCATTCTTTGCTGCTTTCCGTGTTGCTGTAAAAAGGCGTGATCGTGCTGCTTTGAGAAAAATGCTCGTTCCCGATCTGCTCTTTACTCTAGGGCACCATCGAAGCGACCACCTGGATGAAGCTTTCAAATTTTGGGATGCCGATAATGGGCGGGGTTGGAGAGCTTTCAACCGCATCCTGGCTCAAAGTACAGTGCCCCAAGCTCGTTGGTGGCATAATGGCGAATGGCCGAAAAGGCCGAGTCGTGTTGCTCCGGCAGCAGCAAATATTAAGGGGAGAGATGTTGATTGGTATGCGATATTTATCTTTGGTGTAGATGGCCGATGGTATTGCGATATATTCCAACAGTGCTGCGATTAAACCGATGGCGCAATCTAACAACTCATTCAACCGGAGCGCGAATAGCATTGCTTTCATCGAGAACTTGCATGTATCGGCGGTTCGTCGCGCCCGGTTAATTCGGGCGTTCGACATCTTCTTGCTCGTAGCGGTTGAGGAAATCTAATGAGAAAATTATTTGCTTTATTGCTGATTATGATTTTGCCGATACTGCTTTTCGCGCAAAACGAACCAACCGTTCAAAGTCGCTTGCTTGTTTTTCGCAATGTTGCTCTGATTGATATGCGAAGCGAACAGCCGCAGCCCGATATGACGATTGTCATCAAGGGCAATCGCATCTGGAAAATCGGCAAGAATGTAAAAATTCCGAAGAACGCCGAAGTTATAGACGCGAACGGAAAGTTTTTGATTCCCGGACTGTGGGACAATTACACTTTTACGCTCGACGCGGTGAAAAGCGGTTTTCCGTATTGTGAATTACTCATCGCGCACGGCATAACGGGCGTGCGCGACGCGGGAACTTCGATGGATTTGCGCGAAGCGGCGAAATTGCGCGAACAAATCAACTCCGCTCAAACGCTTGCGCCGCGTTTGTTTTACGCCGGAACGGTTCTGCTCGGTGAACTGCCGCCGCGCCGGAGTAATCGCTGGACGGGAAATTCAATCGTCGTCAAAACTGAGGGCGAAGCCAGAAACGCCGTCGAACGACTTGCCCGCGCCGGAGTTGACCATATCAAAACCGAAAAACGTCTTTCGCCTGAATTGTTACGCGAAATTATCGCCGCCGCGCGTAAATTCAATCTGCCGGTGGTCGCCGTGCCGCCGTCGTTTATAATGGAGGCTTCCAACGACGGGATAAATTGCGTCGAGCATCTCGCGGAACTTTTCCGCGCTACTTCCGATAAGCGCGACGAGTATTACGCGCTTTACCGCGACCATAAAATTGACAAGCTGACTTTGGACGAAAATTATGCGTTTTTCGGCACGATGAAAACCGACGTGCCTTACTACAACGAGACCTTAAAAACGCTGGCGCGAAATAAAACGTGCGTCGTCACAAACGCCGCGCTGACCAATACTTTCGTCGGAGATTTTGAGTTAATTGACCGCCTCCGCCGCCGTTTCAAAACGAAAAAACAGCTTGAAGAACTGGAAGCGGCAATCGCTGAACGTGAGAGACAAATCCGCACTCAGGATTATCGAATGTCAGATGAAAATCGAAAAAGACATTTTCGGCAGATTTTCGATTTGTATCAAGCGGACGTGATGTTGCTCGCCGGAACGCAGCTTAATCATCAGGCTGTCGGAACTCCCGGACTTGTTCTGCACGATGAACTCGCCATATTCGTTTTGGGCGGATTGTCGCCATTCGAGGCTTTGAAAACTGCGACCGTTAATCCCGCAATCTTTATGCGGCGCGAGAAAGATTTAGGCACAATCGAAAAGGGTAAACTCGCCGATTTGATTTTGCTCGATGCGAATCCGGTTGCCGATATATCAAACACGAGAAAAATAAACGCGGTTGTTATGAACGGACGATATTTATCGAGAGAGTTTTTAGACAAAATGCTGTCGGACGTTGAAGCAAAAGCTAAAATAAAATGAAACCGATTAAATCTGATGGCAATGTCGAACAATTCAATGGACGTGAGGGCGAAACAGCGGCTTTCTTATCACGTCGTCTTTTTACCCGTAGCTTGCGTGTATTTGGTTTCGCCCCACGTCATCTCAAGCGTTAGATGGCTTTCTGTTACTTGAAAGGAGATATGTGATGGCAGAGCAAACTCTGAAATTGACAATCCTGCTTGGCTTTTTGTTGACGGCAGTTATCGTGAACGCACAATCACGGAATTTGTTGCAGAATCCAAATGCTAATCAGGATTCGCAGTATTGGCGCGCAACGGGGCAGGCTACAGTTGAAATGACCACAGGCAACAATCTCTGCTTTGTTGTTCGCAATGGTGGCTCATTTTATCAAGACGTGATTTTGCCAGATGATGCTACTGGACAGTATGCAGTTTTGATCGGGCGCGGCTCGAGCGAGCGCATCAATCCTGATGGGGCTATCACAGGGCTTCCTTCTCTTTACGGTTATATGATGGAGCAGGGAGAGCCGAATGGCGGACGCATTCTTGGTTACTTGCAAGGACAAAAGATGCTTAGCTCGGCTAAATACAAGGATGAGTGGGTTGATATGTCGGGAGTTTTCCGTGTACCCGAAGGAACTAAACGGATTCGCTTTTTCCTGAGTCAGGCAGCACGTCAAGGAGCACCTCACAATGGTTCTGCGGCACGTTTCGATAATGTCGGATTGTACCTGTTCTCAATGAAAGAAGATGCTCAAACGTATGTGAATCAATATCATTAACGCGCCATCTAACAACTCATTCAACCGGAGCGGAAATAGCTTGTCTTTCATCGTTAACTTGGATGCTATTCACAGATACTTCCCGCCCGGTTAATTCGAGCGTTATATCGCTATGCTATACCGGTTCGCAATATGTTGATGTATCCGATACTTTTTGAACATGAAAGCTGACAATCTTTCTGTATTTCAGAATAGTTTGGTTCTATCTCTGTTTCCAGAAGGGACACAAGTTACTGAAGTTAAGTTCTTTCAGCGGGAGTACCTGCCTTGTCCAATCCGAGTGCAGGTCTCCTTGCCAAACGGCAGCCAACACGATGTCGTGCTGCGACTAAGCCGTAGGCCATTCGGTGTTGAAAGAGAAGCTAATCTGTTACCCATTCTGGCTCGGCTCGGTCTGCCCGTCCCAAAGGTGCTCGCCGGGCCAGTATCTGACCCGAATAGCGAGGGCACAGAATCAACTACCGTATTGAGTCTATTGCCGGGAGAAAGCCTTCAGACTTGGAGTCGCACATCATCAGCAGGACTGGAAACAGCCGCCCAACTCTTAATAAAGGCTGTCGACCGTCTTCATCAATTGACTGAGCCGCTCAGCCAAGAAGAGGTTGCGAAAGAGCTTCCGCATAAGGACATGATGTCCGAGTTACAATCTGTAGTAGACAATGCAGGCTCGTGGATTAAGGAACCCTTGTTCATCGATAGCATTGACCAACTCAGACCTGTGGTCGCCTCCATTCAAACACCGTTATCCTTTTCTAATGGTGATTACCAGCCGGGCAACTTCTTGTCGAATGGAGAGGATTTGGTCGGTTTTGTTGATTTTGAGAGCGCTTGTTTTGAAGACCCGCATATTGGCTTTGCCAAGTACCGCATCTATGACTTGCACCCGCTAAACAAAGCGGGATTGATAGAACGCTACCTTCAAGCGCACAACCTTTCGGAGCATGACCTCGCCCCTCGTATGGCTGTGCGGTGTCTGAGTACGCTCCAACGCGAGATTCCAGTCTCAGACAGTAACCAAGAATACGGATTACATGTTTTGGGGTTATTACAAAGTGCTCTCAGGCGGATGAGTTAAGATGCTTGATCGTCGCAAGACAAACCTAATAGTGGCACAATGAAGATCGAGAGCTGAAGATGAAGTGATCGTTGGCGAGAGCAAGCGAGTTGCAGATGAAGGCGCAATATAACAGCTCATTCCAGCGGACGCGCCATCAGCATGTCTTTTAACTTCGACGCAGCCTGCGCGCCGCTGAATTCGAGCGTTAGCCCGCTTCGCCCGATGAGCGGTCGGCTTCTCAGCCGATTCGCCGTGACGTTGCTGGAGAGACATTCGTGAATTATACGTCGCTTATTGCAGTCGACCGGGGCGGGAATATAGCTCTGATACTCGCTATTGCTGTACTCGCAGTGGATCTCGTCTCTGTCCTGCTTATGCCCCTTTTTCACTTCGCGTCGAATCAGCAACTGAAGCACATCGTAGCGAGAGTCTATAGAATTCTCGGCGTGGTGACGGTGATGCTGGGCTTTATTCTGATTCCCGTCGCGCTAGTGGGCGTTGCGTTCGCGTTAGTGGTGAGATTGAGGGGCATCGGGATACCGCAATCTCTAAGCGATTTTATATTGGGGTGCGCGATATGGCTGGCCGCACCGCTCACCTACCTTGCGCTCGGTTGGTTTCAGATGTGGTTCAGTGAAAGGCTCGCCCCTGAGATTAACTGGGACAACAAGAAACAAAGGAGTCTGCGCCGCCGGATGGCTAATTTAGGTAGGTCGCGGAACGCTCCATGACCCGGCATCTATGCCATGCTCCGAGTGCCGAAGTGTGGCGTGATATATCCCTGTCGGGGGCGGCCTGACATCAAGTTTGAAGTGCAACACTGACTAAGATTCATAGTAACACTCCAGCGGCGTCTTGAAGCCGAGCCGTTTGCGTGGCCGCCCGTTGAGCTTGCGAGCGATTGAACTGCACTGG
>JBKKAL010000233.1:0-12002 GCA_046714695.1 Pyrinomonadaceae bacterium | reverse complement strand
TCTCGGTGATCTAAAAGTCGCAGGGGCTTCAAGGGATCGGAGTCGCCCTCCTTATGTTCGTCCAAGAATAACGGAGGAACAGAAAAAAATTCTGGAACCTTCTCTGACTGACCAGACTGCCTTCGCCGCTTATCTGCGCCAGCCAAACACTGGAATCGTCCGCCTCTTGCCCAGAGAAAAGTTTGAGCACACCATCGCCATGCCGCTCAGGGGGGGAGGGGCATATTATTCGTTTAGTAAGTTATCGCATGAATCCAGTCCCTGGTCCGACGTCAGGTTCCAGGATGGAAAATTACAGACCGGTTTCAATAACCTGACGCTCGGCCTAATCACCTTACTCGGTGATGTGCCTCTGGAAGATTTAAGTTTATCAACCGCAGCCGTTGAATTTATCAGATCGTTTGCCGTGCCCGTCAGATACTCGGAGTTCAAAAACCAGGTTGAGCAGAATCGCGTCGGATTTGAAACGGGTGGGAATATATATAAATCCACCTTGCCCGTGCGACTCAATTCTACATATGTATTACGCTCGACCATTTATCAAGAATCTGACATTGTCGTCGCGCTGCGCGTCGTCAGTTCCGACCCGGATGGCAGCATTACCCTCCTGTGGAAGAGACTATCCAAGCAACAGGCGAAGAAACTTAAAGATGTACCCAGAAGTAATTCACAAGTTGCGTGGGAATGAAGACAAACTAACATTTCTCAACGAATGCTTATAGAGCCGCTGAACCGCAATTGTTTCCAGTAAGTCTCCGGAAAGGTGAAAGCTCGGCAATCATCGGCGTGCCGGATGCAGGAGACGGATTTAGCAATTGATTGAATTCTAACACCTGACTACTAAATTTATGTTTCGAGCAAGGGTTCCAAAAATTCTCATCATCTCATCCGATACAGGCGGCGGGCATCGTTCGGCTGCCGCCGCGATTGTCGCGGGTGTGCAGAAGTTTTTTCTCGGTCGCTCCTATGCCGTGCGGGTGGTGCGTGCCATCGAAGAGTCGCATGCCATTACGGAAAAGCTCGTAGGGGTTTACAACTGGGTGCTCAGACACAGGCAGCACTGGATGAAATACCTCTTCTGGGCAATTAATCGCTTTCGCCCTGAGACCAGAGAGTTCTTTTATACGCGCACCATCGGATACCTGACGGACCTTTTCGAGCGTTGGTGCCCGCACGTCGTAGTCAGCGTTCATCCACTGACGCAGCATGGGATCGCGCGCGTCCTCAAAGAATTAAAATTGGCCGATAAGATTCCGCTTGTCACCGTTGTGACTGATCCCTGCTATGGATTCTGGCGCGGATGGGCCTGCAATGACGTGAGCCTGTATCTGGTTGCAAGTGCGGAAGCGCGCCAGCAGTTGATTGATTACGGCGTCGCGCCCGAACGCATCAAGGTCTCAGGGATGCCTGTGCATCCGAAGTTCGAATTTCCCGGCGAGCAGGCGGCGCAGGCTGCACGCGAGGCGCTGGGGCTCGATCCGCAAAAGTTTACTGTCTTCGTCAACGCCGGTTGGGCAGGCGGCGGGAATATCCCGCTTATTTTTCGCGAGCTGATACGCGGCGAGTTGGATGTGCAGGCGATTTTTCTCGCCGGGAAAAACGAAGAGCTGCGACTGGAAGCCGAGACGCTGGCTGCGACGGCGAATTTCCCCGTCAAGGTTATAGGCTATTCCGAACAGGTCGAGCAGTTGATGGGCGCAGCCAATGTGATGATCTCTAAGCTCGGCGGACTAACCACATTTGAGGCCCTGGCCTGCCGTCTGCCGATCATCGCCGACACCATCACACCGCCCATGCCGCAAGAGGCGGGTGCGGCAAGCCTGATCGTCAAACGTGGCGCGGGTATATTGCTCAATCACGCCACGGACATCGTGCCGGTGATTCGCCGCATGGTTGAAGACTCGAAACATTATGCTGCGATGCGTGCGGCGACCGTCGGGCTCGCTATCCCGAATTCTACCCGGCGCATCGTCGAAGAGATTACGGCGCTCATTCCTGCGCCAGTCATGGCGCATGAAGAGCCCGTGCTGGTGGACGCGCGCAGGGCTTGATCTATACGGCTATCGGTTTGACGGCCAGCCTCAATTCAGGATTTAATCTTCACCACGGCGAACAAGTTCTTCTATCCGCGCCCGCTCTCGGTTAAGTCGAGGCGGGCTTTTTGGAGACCTCAACAGGTGAGTCTTTTGCTCGAAGGAAAGCGCGCTTTTATCACCGGCGGCACACGCGGCATCGGCGCGGCGATGTGCGAAGTCTTTGCGCGCGAAGGCGCTGATGTCGCCTTCAACTATAATTCGCGTGATGATCTGGCAGAGACGACTCGCCAGAAAATCATGGCGCATGGCAGACGCACGCATGCCTTTAAAATCTCCATTACAGATCGCCTCGGCCTGAAAAGGCTGACGCGCCAGCTCGTAGAGGAATGGGGAGGCATTGATATTCTGGTCAACAATGCTGCCATTAACAGGGGCGACAATTTTGCCACCACGACCGACCGCGCATGGGATGAGGTTATTAACACTAATGTCAATGGACTGTTCGCCGTGACCAAGCCTATCTATAAACAGATGATCCGCCAGCGCAGTGGTGCGATCCTCAACATCACTTCTATCGGCGCGATCCGCGCCCTGCCCACTTCCGTCCATTACGCCACGTCAAAGGCCGCCGTCATCGGATTTACCAAATGCCTGTCGCGCGAAGCGGCCACCTTCGGCGTCAGCGTCAATGCTATCGCCGCCGGAATCTTCGATACTGATCTGGCCCATACTCTGCCTGAGAGACTGTTACAGATGCATGATTTCTGGGTCTCGCGCGGTCGCCTTGGCCGACCGGAAGAGTTGGCCGAATACGCCGCCTTCATGGTCAGCGACCGTAACAGCTTTATGAATGGCGAGGTCGTGATCGTAGATGGTGGAGCCGTCACCTGAAAAAGGTTGTCAACCCTAATAGCCCATCAATTTTAGTCGCCCGAACACGTCTTCCTGTTTTGGAACTGAAATCGAATTTCAATGTTAACTGTTGCGTCGTAAGGGTTTATAGTTGACAGGGAAGTGTTCTCCGCTTATCATCCGGTTCGTACTTCAAGTCCGCTGAATAATTAACAAAGTCTATTGAGGGAGACGACTATGGCAGGTACGAATTTGGTTGAGCGACTGAACCGCGCGTTGAGTCTTGAGTTAACGGCAGTCATTCAGTACATGCAGCACAGCTTTCTAGTGACGGGCACGGAGCGCGAAGTTTTTCGCTCCTACTTTCGCAAGCAGAGTGAGGAATCGCAGGAGCATGCGACGACGCTCGGAGACAAAATTGTGGCCTTGGGCGGCGTGCCCACTGTTGAGCCTTCGATGATTCGCCAGTCAATTGATTTGACAGAGATGCTGCGACAGGATTTGGAACTGGAACGCGAGGCGATGGATGCTTACATGGCCGCGTGGGAGGCTTGCCAAGATGATCATAGGCCTGTTCGCTTCCAGCTAGAAGAGCGTATTTATCAGGAACAACTTCACATAGACGAGCTTGAGAAGCTAACCTCGGAACGCAAGGCGAGCGCCGTCAAAGAGAAGATTACTCTGCGGCAGGTCGGCTGACCAGCTCAACAAGACAAAAAATAAGGGCAGCAGGGAAGGCGTTATGCGCTCAAGTCCTGCTGCCCTTTGTCGTTTGATTGCTCTTTTTCAAGCGAGTGTCGGAAGCTGTATCACCTGAGCGGATTCGATTCCCTGGCCACTCTCCACGCGTTGAAGATTGATGCGGTGGCGCGCGACCGTCAGGGCGCGATGAAGATCGTCTAGTTGGTCACCATCGAGTTGGATGGTCTTTTGACTGCACCATCCCAGACCTTCTGTCCAGGTCGAGCAGCGAAGCATGACACGCTCCGCGCCATCATGCTGCTCAAGATAAACCTCTACGCGCTGGTCATCTCGTGGGGACTGGAGAATTTGAATCGCTGCGCTCTGACCGCTTTGCACTGACTATAGCACCTCAGGGAATTTGCAAGGTAACTGAACTTCAATCTCACCCTGAGGGATTGGGCGAAATTGAAAACCAATTTCAATTGGGATTATGCCTTCGGCCTGTGCTTCTGTCAAGTTTTATTTCCCGTCCGGTGGAGCTAGACCTTCTTCAAGGGTTTTCAAACGGGCTTCGAGCGAGCGCAAGGTGCGCTGCATCTCGCCCAAACGGCGGAAAGCAGCGGTCGAGCGCAGCCAGTCGCGATTATCGAAAGCGGGTATGCCTGATATTACTTTGCCTGCCGGGACATCATGGCTCGTCGCGCTCTTGGCCGTCACGACCACGTCATCGCCGATGGTTAAATGGCCTGCGACGCCGGCTTGCCCGGCGAGGATCACGCGGCTTCCAATGTGCGAGCTGCCGGCGAGGCCGACCTGCGCGCAGAGCAATGTGTCTTCGCCGACCGTGCATGAATGGCCGACCTGCACCAGATTATCTATCTTCGCGCCGCGAAGAATGCGCGTCTCGCCTACGGAAGCGCGATCAATGGTTGTGCCCGCGCCGATCTCCACATCGTCTTCGATGACGACCGTGCCCGTCTGCGGAATCTTTAGCCAGTGCCCCTCTGCCGTCTTCGCATATCCGAAGCCGTCAGAGCCTACGACGGCGTTGCTGTGAACGATCACGCGCTGGCCCAGTTGTGTGCCCTCGCGAATGGCAGCGCCGGAATGAATGACACAGCCCTCGCCGATCTGCGCGCGGTCGTAGATGGTAGCGTTCGGAAAGATGCGTACACCGTTGCCGATCCTGACATCACGCCCGATAACCGCGCATGCGCCGATCCACACGTCACCGGCCACCTGCGCCGTCTGGTCTATGACCGCCGACGGATGAATGAATGGCTTCAGCTCCGGCTCAGGATGAAAGAGCCTGAGCGCGAGTGTGTAAGCGAGATAGGGATCGCGCGCTCGAAGGACGGCGATATTTCTGCCGACCTCCACGCTTGCGCCGACGTAGATAGCCGAGGCACGCGTAGTTTGCACGCGCGGGGTGTAGCGCGGGTTGGAGAGAAAGGTGACCTGGCCAGGGCTGGCTTCATCCAGTCCGGCAGCGCCGCTGATCTCCATCTCAGGCTGTCCCTGTTCGAGACTCGCGCCCGTCTGTATTGCAAGTTCTGCAAGTTTCATAAGTGAAGTTTAGCGCAAACAAACTGATGGGCGCACCCCTTGTCACATCAGGTTGATCGGGTCAATCTCGACATTGACGCTGCGCAGATCAAGACCGCGCGCTGCCGCCTCTGCCATTGCCACATCAATCGTCTGCCTTAGTTGCGGGCGGCTACGCGATTTTAGTAGAAGCTGAATACGGTGTTCGCCCTTGATGCGCGCCAGCGGCGCAGGCGCTGGGCCAAGAATGCGGCAGGTGCGCTCCGTGTTCGCTGCCTCAAGCGCCTTTTTGATTTCGACTGAGGTAGCTTGCGCCCGCGTGAAATCTTCGCCGTGAATGAGCAGGGAAGCGAGTGCGACAAATGGCGGGTAGCTCAAGCTTCTGCGGTAGCGTATCTCTTCGGCATAAAAGCCCGCGTAATCCTGCGCGCAGGCATGACGCAGCGCGTAATGGTTCGGATGAAATGTTTGGATGAGGACTCGCCCCGCCAACTCGCCACGTCCCGCGCGCCCTGCCACCTGCGTAATCAGTTGGAATGTTCTCTCGGCGGAGCGAAAGTCCGGCATTGAAAGCCCGGCGTCAACAGAGACGACGCCGACCAGCGTGACGTTCGGAAAATCGTGGCCCTTGGCGAGCATCTGCGTGCCGACGAGCATATCCAAGTCGCCCGCGCTGAACTCCATAATGGAGCGCTCAAAGAGCTTGCGGCGCTGTGTCGTGTCGCGATCAAGTCGCGCGATGCGAAGCTGCGGAAATTTCCCCTGCAGAATCTCTTCTATCTGCTCCGTTCCTTCGCCGACGTAGTAAATAAATTTTCCGGCACACGAAGGGCATTTCGTGGGGGCGCTACGGCGGTGGTTGCAGTAATGGCAGACAATGCTCATCTCGCTGCGATGATATGTGAGCGTAACATCGCAGTTCGGACAGTGGATTGATTCGCCGCACGAGCGGCACAGCACGAAGCTCGAATATCCGCGACGATTTAAGAGGATGATTGATTGCTCGCCACGCGCGTGCGTCTCCTCGATGGCAACGAGGAGTTGATCGGAGAAGACCTGCGCTTTCCCTTGAAGGGCAAAGACCTCGCGCATATCTATGAGTTCGGCGCGTGCCATGGCGCGATTGGCGATGCGTTCGGGCAGTTGCAGGTAAGTGTATTTACCGCTGCGTGCGTTATGAAACGATTCGAGCGAAGGAGTAGCCGAGCCGAGCACGACGACAGCAGACTCCTTCAAAGCGCGGACAATCGCAGTGTCGCGCCCGTTGTAGTAGGGCGATTCCTGTTGACGATAGGACGTCTCATGCTCTTCGTCTATGACGACGAGGCCGAGACGGGAAACGGGCGCGAAGACTGCGCTTCGCGTGCCGATGACGACGAGCGCTTCGCCTCGCTTCAAGCGACTCCATTCATCGAAACGCTCGCCAGTCGTTAGCGACGAGTGAAAGATAGCTACACGGTCGCCGAAATGCGCGCGCAGGCGACGAGAAAAAACAGGCGTGAGCGCGATCTCAGGCACAAGCATCATGGCTGAACGACCGCAGCGCAGCGCGGCGCTCATGGCGCGAATATAAATCTCCGTCTTACCACTGCCCGTCACGCCGTGAAGGAGAAAGGCTGCATAGCTCCCTTTTTGGATCGGGGCTTCGATCTCATGAAGCGCCGCCGCCTGCGCTCCTGTCAATTGCATCTCCTCCATTTCAGGCAGCGTCGCGCCCGCGAGCGGATCGCGACGCACATCACGCACAAAGATTTCCACGACACGCTTTCTCTCCAGTGATTGAATCGGCGCTGCGCTCACGTTCGCCATCTCCAACAAATCCGTAAAAGCCAACACTCCGCCGCCGGCGATCAGGGTTTCGATGATGCGGCGTTGCGCTTCGGGGAGCGAGCGCGCCACACCGGGCTCGACGTGTGCTTCGGGTGGAAGCAGGCGAACTGCCTTACGCCGTTTGGCGCGCGCCAGGACGCTACGAGCGCGATGCGAGAGCTTGACCCAGCCCGCGCGCTCCAACTCGCGCGCAACGGCAGAGGCACGCGCTTCACCTATGTGACGAGCGATGTGGCGCAGGCTCATCTCTCCCTCGTCTGCGACAAGGCGCAGGGCGCGCGCTCTGGCCGTCGCCGTGCGACCAACAGGCAATCGCGCAAGCTCGTCGCGCCCCTCCGGCGTGATTGAGAGTATTTGCTCGACGGTCGCGTTGAGTCCGGCGGGGAGCGCTGCCTTTAAAACTTCACCCCACGGAGCGGCGTAATACTCTGCGACCCAGCGCGTGATCTCCAGAATCTCCGGCGTCAGCAGCGGCTCGGCATCGAGCAGCTCCTCAGCCTCCTTGATGTCCGCCTCATTCAAATCTCCCGCCGGGTCGAGCCCGTCAAGCAGCGCGACTATATAACCAGTGATTCGTTTCCGTCCGAAGGGAACGAGCAGGCGAGAGCCGAGGCGCGCCTCGTCGCGCAGCGCGAGCGGCAGGCGATACGTAAAAGTCTGCATGATGCGCAGCGGGACGGCTACTTCTGCATACAAGGCGGCGAGCGGACGAACTGCCTCATGACGCTCACCTGTAGGAATTCTCTGTGCTGGTGCGTTTGCGTTCTGCACTGGATGTTAAGTTAGCCTGAAGCGGATAAAAGGTGAAGGGCTGAGGGTGTGGCGGGTAAACTGCGCAGCTTTAACCGGATGATTTTCAGGTCAGAGTAGAATCTCGACGTGGCAGGCTCTTCCAGGATGAATTTCATACCAGCCCTCTTGATCCGTATCCCATTTGATCTCTCCATAAATTCTGACTCGTTGACAACTCTCTGGCAAAGGATTTCCGCGATGCTTGTATTCCACCCGGATGAAGCGAGGGTGATTAATGCCGTGAAGGCCGTCGAAGATAAATAAGCGTGCGCCAATTTCCAGGCTCTCGACCATTAGATCAATGGATGCAAGCCCATCTGTTGATTTGTTGGGCGGACGAATGAGGATGCCTGTAACGGAAGCCGTGACGCGCTCGCTACGCCAGCCGGAGAGCCCGGCCTTCTTGAGCAGCGTGGTCAGAAAGCCGATGCTATTACTAAAAAAGCCACCTATCCCTGAGCAATGGTCGGTTCGGCAGAAGACGTAAGGAACGCGCAAACCTCTCTTCAAATGTATCAGGATCAAAGGCGCGCACCTCTCTCTTCCACACTGGATGGCGACGATCAAGCCACTGCTTGATCTCAAAAGTGAAGCCGGCGTCCGATTGATTGTTGATGAAGAGTTGAATACTGCAAGGCATCCACCTGCCGCCAAATCCATCCGGCATTCCTGTGAAGCCACCGAAGCCTTTTTCAAGCCGTAGCCATAATATATCGTCTGCGTAAAGCTCAACGCCCGTCGGCAATTTCAGCTCATACGAATAATCCAGTCCCCGCCCGAAATTGTTGTGATCTGCTTTCTTAAGTTTCCAGGCCAATGGGCCAGTATCGAAATACACAGTATCTTTTGTTCCAGCGCCGGGATCATCGCAGGTAGTGATCCGAATCTTAAGACTATTTATTGCGATCTGAGGCGAGCGAGGCTGAACTAATGCCTGTGCCGGCTCAGTCGTGAGATGGTCGCTATAGATGCCTTTTATTTTATCCTGAGCGAGGGCGGGTAAACAGGTGAGCAGTATGATAAAGATGAGGAGTAAGAAGCGACGCACAATTTATTGCCTTATGCCTGCGGGGTCACGCTAACCCGCTGGCGATGCTGATTGAAGGGAAAGGATGAGGCTATTCAACGCCAAGAAGGCACTCAACGAAGCGTTGGTGCCTTCTTCCTTCGGCTTCTCAGACGGTTAGTCCTTTGGCTTATTCTCGGAGCGGAATCTCAGAAGCCGGGCCAAGTCAACTCCGACGCCTATCCTGTAATAATCGCGATCTCCCTGGTCAAGGGGCTGGATAAGGACGTTCGGTCCCGGCACTGCCGGAAGCCCAGCATCAGGCGGTTGAAGAATTACGGTACTTCTAACTTGGGGCTTGGATAATTTCATGTGAACGGAACCAAAAGCGTAGATAAAGCCTTTGGCAGTATCTCCAAACGGAATCGGGTAGATGCCATCAAGGCGCATCACGCCTCCGCGCAGCGCGCCTCTCGTGACGGATTCGTTTTGGCCGAAGGTGATATCAATAATCCCGGGAAAGATATTCTCCATCTCCTCGTCCGAGTCAGCCTTAACGAAATAGGTTTTAATCCTGATACCGGCGTAATACTGGCGGAAGAAGCGGTTTCTTTCAGGATGGACGAAGGCGATAAATTCTTTACCCTGCGCCGCAGGAAAGCGGTCTATCACTGTCTGGTTGACCTTGAATATCTGCGCTGTTGTTTCAGAACTGATCGGGGTAATCGCACCGACCGCGCCGATAAAGGACAAGGAGAAACGTGCCTTTGTCTCGGCACCAAAGCCGGATGCGATAGGAGCCGTGACTCTGGACCCGTTTACCGCAAAGGGAATCTCAAAGCCTCCTAGAAATCCGAAAGCCTGTGTCATCTCATTGACCTTACCGGTTAAGAATGGGCTGAAGAAATTTGTGGCGAGGGCAAACTCGCCAGTCATTGATGTGATTGGTTTAGGCAAACTGGTGATTCTGGGATTAAGCCAGAGGAAAAAAGGGGCTTGAATCGCACTGATTCGGCTTCCATCCTTTTTTTTCTTTCTGAAGAGTGGAACGTCCAGAAAAAACTCAAAAAAGAGTTTCTGCTCCGGGTTGGCCGAAGACGCTCCGGCCTGCTCAAAACCTAAAACCGCACGGGTGAAGGGGGTTTGCCCCCTGCCCGAGGTGGAAGCCACGTTTTCCTCGGCCGATTTGGTGATGGTGAAGTACGAGGCCTCAGATGCCGTGAACATCGCATCCTTTTTTATATTATATCCAACCGACTTGATTTTATTCTCTCCTTCCGCAAGCCCGATGGTCACAGGGTAATCTGTTTGCCCGACTATGACGTTTATCCTGTCGCTCTTATCAACCTCTTTGCCCGCGCTATCGAGCACGAAAATTTGAAAACTGCTAATTGTCTTGTCGTTGACCCTGACGGTTACGGTCGGGCTCTTCTGTGCGGTGAAGGGGCTGCCTACGATCTGAATCTTCCCTGGGGCAGGAGCCTGTGGTGTGGATGAGTCGCCTCGCTTGATGATAAACGCAGGATATTCAAACTCTAACGAGTTATTACTTTTACGCCCATAGACATTGACCCTGTTGTCCCCTACATCGAGCTTGACCTTCACGGTGATGGTTTTTCTCAGCGCATTAGCGGGAATGGCTATATCTTTAGTGAACGGCTCCTTGCCACTTACCTCAACAAGGACATTGGTGATAGTGGGATCATTATTGGTAATCTCAATCTCCGCTTCTTCTGTTGAGTACTGGCTCAAGGCATTGACTTCTATCTTCCGAACCGCCTGTAAGGGTATCGATTCGGAGACCGGAATGGAGCTTATCTCCGTAGCGGAGCTATTTTTGACATAGGTCGTTTGTTGAATCGAATGAGAGGTGCTGACCTCTTGGCGCGGTGCTGCTGCTGCTGCGACGACGGCTGCGACGGGCGCAGTCTCTCCCATGCTCTCTTCAATCCCTCTTAGTTTATTCTCCAGCGTCCTGATGGATTCTTCGACGACCTGATTTTCGTTTGACTTGAGAGCGTCCTGAAATTTCGTGCGATATTCGCGAAGCGCCGAAAGCCTCTTCTGTAAGGCGGCACGCAACTGGACACGGCGCTCCCTTAGGAAACCTCGATTGATGCCCTTTAGGTCGTACGGGGTGTTAGGATCACGGTCAATGATCTCCATTTGTTGAATCTGCTCTTCGATCTTACTGATAGAAGCAACTTGCTCCTGGGCGCGACCGGTTGCCGAGAGGAAAAGAATAAACGCGAAGGTAAGGAGGAGGATTTTGGCAGACGTTTTCATGTGAGTAACCTCTTGTAAGTGTGGTTAGAGGAGTTCGTTTTACTACGGTGAGCATCTTTGAGGGCGGACACCGTAGCAAGCTTCTTTTAAAAGATTTAAAGAGCCGTTGTAAATTCAGTTTACCCGCCGCTTTGAACTGAGAATTCAAGCGGGTATGCGAGGCTTGCCTGCAAGTAGCGAAAACGAAGGCACCTTATTATTGTTCTTCCTCTATGTCAACAGAAAAATTACAGGCTTTCATCAGCAAGGCAGCGGCGTAATATTTGATGCGACAAGTACAAATATCTGCCGAGCGAATTTAATTGTTTCGTCACTCAGAAGCTAAAAAGGCTCGTACCTTCTTCATGTCCTCCCAGACTTCACGCTTTTTCGATGGGTCGCGCAGCAGGTAGGCGGGATTGAAGGTCGGCATTAGTTTCATTCCGTTGTAATCGTGAAACTCTCCGCGCATCTGCGAGATGGGTTTTTTAGTTCGGAGCAGGGCGCGCGTCGGAGTGTTGCCGAATGAGATGACGACTTCGGGGCGCACGACCCCTAGCTCACGGTGCAGGTAGGGCGTGAAGAAGGCGAGCACCTCCGTACTAATCTCATCGCCGGTCGAGATGATCTTGACGGTATTGGTCAGGTAACAGTCTTCGCGTTTGAGACCGATGCTTGAGAGAATACGCTCCAACATCTGCCCCGCCGGGCCCATAAACGGGCGGCCTGAATCTATATCGGGCGGCCCCGGCGATTCGCCGACGACCGCTGCTCGCGCGCCGCGCGCCCCTTCGCCAAAGATAAAGATGCGCCCGGAGAATTGCGGCATCACTTGCGCGCGCCGCAATAGCCCGGCGTTGATCTCGTCAAGCATTTCCGTCGCCTCGGGCGGCGTCTCATCTTGAAAAAGGGAAGACTGCATAAGAACAGTGATGCGTGACAAGTTAAAGACAAGCTCACGGCTTATCACCCGTCATTTTTCACCTGTCAAT
>JBKKAL010000232.1:0-9116 GCA_046714695.1 Pyrinomonadaceae bacterium | reverse complement strand
AGCATATACATAGTCGAATCCTAAAACAATCGCTTTCTCCAAGCCGGCCCGGACCAACTTTGAGCCAATTCCTTTGTGCCTATACTCTGGATGAACATGCAAGCCGCCGAGCCACGGGCTAAGATGTTTATGCGTAGTTATAGATTCCAGTAATAAGGCCACTGTGCCAATCGGAATTTCATCTTCATAAGCAATAAAACTAATCGGAAGGGTATTGTCATTCAGACGCGATACAAATTGCTCGTTGGCAATTGCATCCAGAGAATTATCTTTGAAATAATCAGGAGATGCTTCTTTGAACCAACCTGCAAGAGTCAAAATATGTTGCCGGTGATTTTTTAATAGATCAATCTTCACAATTTCTACGCCAGCCGGTTGTCTATGTCACTTTGGTTGTTCAAAAACCGTATCAGGCAATCTATATTTATGGTCGAGGAGTTCGACCCTGCCGTCTATGTTAAGCTGAAGACCCACCCAGCGGAGCCTATCAAAGTCATAGGTGCGGGCGGCTTCCGTCAGGCAAACGTAAAGGTTGCGCTTCACCTCTGCTTGAAATACTTCTTTACTATTTGCAGAAAGGCGAACGGGTTTGTTCCAGTCGAACATGCCATCGCCAAGCCACACCACCAGTGAGGCGACATGTGTGTGAGCAATCTTTATCTCCTGCCCTTTTATCTCGCCGTCGAGTTGCCCTACCAGCTCTGAAATCACCCGGCCAATTACCTGCTCGCGGGTCTCGCCGGGCTTGCCCGGTAGTTGTCTTGGGCCTATCCCCCATTGATCGCCATCCCAGGCTAATGCCTCAAGCCAGTAGGCGCGTCCCTGAACCAGAGAGCGAAAGCGATGTCGAACCTGTAAGGGATACGGAGTTCGCTGCTTCTCAAATAACTTTCCTAAAAGATTCCCCGGCGGCTCGTATGCGTGCCCGCCTCCTTTAACACGATAATTCAGGATGTTTAATCCCAGCTTTCCCGTCAGTTCGATGACTCTTTGATTTAACTGCGCCGCCACTCCCGTAACGGTTCTGAGGTCAATGCCGTAGACGGGCAGTTTATCCTCCGAGCCCCACACATGAAGGATGGGCACGTTGGACACATTCGGCATCAATAGCTCCCACAGACCGGGAATCTCCGGCGCAGCATCGAATGTGCAGGCGACGGGAGCTGCGCCCGCCAGCTCATCGCCGTAGAAGGCCGCATATGACCACGCTGCATAACAACCCTGAGAAAAACCTGTGGCATAGACTCGATCACTATCAACGTGGACGAGTCTCTTTAACGCGCGCAGCATCAACCTTTGTTCCGGCCGCCAGCTCCGCCTGGAATCTATGTTGAGCGGCAGATAGTCTGTCGAAGCCGCAACCACATATTCGTTGATTTGCCGACCTAGTGGTCGCGCCAGTATCCGAATCATATCCTCGCCATTTCCGCCCGTAGGATGAAAGGCAAGGATGAGCGGCCAACGCTTTTTGGGCGTATAGCCATCGGGTATTCTTATGGAGACATTTCTCTTCCCGCCATCTTCAAGAGCAACGGTGATTGTCTGGACTCCCGGCTTGAGCTGGCCGTGTAACCCTGCGCTATGCAGCCAATCGCTGACCTTACGCGGATCAAATAGTTTATGGGCCTCGATTTGACGCGCAATTTCCCGTCGCTGCTCTGCGTCCTGAATTTCGAAGAAACGTTTTATCCCGGCGATAATCTCCATCTCGGCTGCCGGTGGCTCGTAAATTTCGACGCGTTTAGACGGCACATGCTCAGTTCGCCAGGCAGTTAATTGTTGGCCTGTCTCAGGCACATTTGCCATCAATCCGGCTGGATTACGCTTCTCGGCCCAAAAGGCCAGAGCCAGGAGGCCCAAACACAGCATCAGCCATTTCTGCGGAACAGTTATTCTCAAGTTTAATTTCATTTTCGCGGTCGGCTCTTATGATTTGTCAGACAGTACACGCTCGCTAACATGGCCCTCAGGGAAATTCCACGATGATCTGGTAAACCTTCGGATTGATTTTCTGCATCACCCGATTACTGGAAGGAAACTCACGATCTCCTGCGACTGAGCCGTCATCTTCTGCCGACACCACAGTATTCGTTTGATCGCTCAGCCTGAGCAATACTACTCGGCCATTGCTTTCAAACTCCTGCGCAAGCTTTCCGCCTTCCCATGAAACAACTGTCCCTTCATAATCCCAACTGAATCCCGTCAAAACAAAAGGCTTTCCGTTTATGCGCTCCAACTCTTTCAACCTTGTGCCCAAACTGATCCCATCTTGTGTTCTCCAGATGCTCCTTTCACCCGTCAGTTGAATTAGTTTCGGGAAGCGCTTCCTTTGAACATCCTTCCATAATATCTCAATGGTCTTGAGCGGGTCGTTTGGGAAAATCACTGTGCCCGTTTCGTACTCACCTTCTCCCAGAGGAACTTTTGTGCTTCGAACATTCCTGCGTCCATAGATTCGCTTGAGAGCGGACTCGCTCATTTGTGGAGTAATTGCGCCGACTCTGATACGAGGGACGATCTGATAAGAAGATTGGGTTGATGCGTGGGCCAATGCGCCTGCGCTTATCAGAAAACAACATGTAACGAGAAAGGCCCTGACCCTACTGTTTGTTTTTATCTTTATAACCATTCTTGTCACGTCGCAAGGCAAAATACCATCCGCTAGCCAACACACGCGGCAATTTATCCGTGACACGCGACATCCCGCACAAATCGCAGACGTTTAATATATCCCCATAAATTTTCCCGCTCGCTTTGTTTCGTCATGACACGGGTAAATTATGACTGGCGTGGGTTACTGTCAACAAGGTTATTACGACGGGGTGAGGGTTTGTTTAATGCCATCGGGCGCAGCCTGAGAAGGCTTCTTGAGGCCGCAATTGATTGAAAGGAGATGTTTATGGAAAGACTATGCCGATCCGTCTTCTGTTCTTTTATAAAGAGACAGGTTACGGCACGTTTATGTGCGAAAAATTCTAATTTGGTCTGCTTCTCTTTCAGTTCTATTATTTCTTAAAAAGAGTCCAGTTCCATTTGACGCCCTCTTGATTGTTGCCTTCGCCTTTCATCATCTGGCCGTCAATCGTGCCCTGCCAGACAGAGTAGTAGTTGCCGATAACTATCTGGATGTTGTTGCCTGACTGCTTCCATGTGCCTTTGACTGTACGGGGCGCGGTGACGCCGTTCTGCATAACTTTGATAATATAGTTAAGCTGGCCGTCCTTCAAAAACTCCACGGTAAATCCGCCCGTCTCAGGATTGCTGCCTGCCCATGTTGTGCCCGCGAGCGAAGGGCCCCCGGCGTCACGCGGCGTCACTTCTACTGCGGTATCAACAGTCGTGGTGTTCGCTACACTGGTATTAACTTCGGGCGTGTTCGCCATGTTAGCTGCCGCCCTCGCTCCCGGCACGGCAATCACCAGCTCATCCGCGCGATAGCCTTCCACTACGGCAAACGGTTTTTGTTCCTTACCCGGACCCAAATCTTGCAGCACGCGCTTCGGCACCCGATCCTGCAAATACTTAACAAGACTCGCCAGCGTTACCTCGCCTTTCTCATTCGCTGCTCCGCCCCTGAGCCCTTCGATAAGCAACCAGGTAAAGTAGCCCTGCTTCTTCTCCTTGTATTCGTAAGCGCGTTTTCCGACCTCGGTCGCATAGAGCGTGGCGAATGCCTTCACCTCACGATTACGCAGATCAAAATTGAAGCCGCGCGTGTAAGCAGTGGTCAAAGGATTGTCGGCGTTCGCGCGTCCGACGGGGTCGTTGCGACAGGCATCCAGGATCATCAACACCTGCGTGACGCCTATCTTTTTGATCTTGTCTTTGACCTGTGTGACGTTGATGGCGGTCTGTTCAAGCAAGTCAACGTCGTTGCTGACCTGTGCGTCGGAAGGAAGCAGAAACGCCTGCCCGCTACGTTCTACACCATGCCCTGCAAAAGAGATAAGCAGCAGGCCGTCGGGCGGCACAACCGCCACCATATTCGACAACCGGCGCAGGATATTGCCGCGCGTCGGTGATCGCTCCGCAGGCTGATCCGAAGCGAGAAGTGTGACCTGATCGCGCGGGAATCCGGCATATTGAACGAGCGCGTTAGCAAGTGTTCGAGCATCATTACTTGCGCCGCCGAGCGTTGTAATCTGCGTGTCAGCATACTGATCCACCCCGATCACCAGCGCATAGCGTTTGGCACTGCCCGGCAGAGTCTTGACCGGCCCGGATGATTGTAATTTCACTCCACGGTCATTGTTTTGCCCTTGCGCGTGTATTGGGCTGATGAAAAGTAAAAACAGAATGGCTGACAGTGCGTATGTCCTTGTCAGGAGGATGAGCGGTGATTTCATCTTTATTATTTACCTCTGATTTACTGGAACATCTGAGGGCATTTATCTTGCCGGAGCCGCTGCTATTTTTTTGCTTCAAAGTTCTTCTTCAGCGGTCGGGTTTCTGTCATTGCTTTGGATTTAGTCAGTTGTGCCGAACCCGTTGGAAAAGTCGAAGTCCTTAAGAAGGAAGGCGGCGAATTTCTTTCGACGCCTTTTTGTAATAGGTTTGTTTTCACCTTTTTGACTCTTTTCTACAACTAATCCTATCAGCAGATTCATGTCGGTATCAATCGTTGCCGGAGCATCAGGAGTAAAATCCGTGAGGTATATTTTTATCCCAACCAGTCGCCACTCGCCATTATAGAGCTTAAACTGGTGGGTTGCCGCCTCCATGGTGCTGGCGGTCTTTGCATTGCTCTGTATGTAAATGCTTGAGCGCCGGATTTCCAGACTTTCAACCCAGCAACATCCCATACCGGCGATCTCCTCCTCTTTTGTTTTTTCCGCGACGCGATAACCGCCCTGACGCATCCCCAGAAGAGCATAGAGTTGGTACGTGGGTGAGGAGTCCGGTTCATCTCTACTAATCAACCCTGCCCAGTCCTTTAACCCGTCGCCGTTCAAGTCGCCTCGTGCCTCAGCGTTTAACCGATCCTTACCTTTTAAGGTGGATTTCAAAAACTCCTCGATGCTGGGAAAATCGACTTGAGTGGCCGCGCTCAAGGGAAAGCATAAAATGGCTAGAGCCGATAAAAGGAGACAAAGTTTGCGCATAGTATTCCTTATGCCCAAAGCCCGAATGAGCCCGCCGCGAGCGAGCAGCACACGGGCAAAAATCTATCGCGCGACGATGAAAGAAATGCTATTGAGCGATGGGGTTGAATGAGTTGTTAGGCCGCGCACACCTTACCCAACGCATCAGCCCACTTGCTCACCACGACCTCGCCATACATCTCCTCTTCTTTCTGCCGGCGAATCGCACATGCTCTACGAAAGGCACCCATCTCTCCATACTTCTTGATTGAGACACACGTTTGCCCCTTCTTTTCTCTCCCGGCGTGCCACGACACTTGATAAACTTCGTTCAAGTAAATCGTCCCGTCTTTCCCCTTGTATTTCTTGACCGCTCGACGAACGCCTACCACACCGCTCTTGCTTCGCGGATTGTCGCCCACAACCACCCAGTCTGTTCGTGGTTTCCCCAGTTCTTGCTCTAGCTGGTTGCGACACTCTACGGCCTTCTCCAAAGCCGATTCCTTGCCACCGTGCGCTCTATCACTTATGAATTTCGATTTTGTGACCTTGTTAAGCCTGACCCTCACATACCAACCAACAGTCTTTCTCTCCGGGCAATCAATGCGGCTGACGCCCTTATGTCCACTCTTTGCCATAACTTCTTAAAGAGCTCTCCTTCAGGATTAAAATTTGTGAGTGTATAAAGAAATTATCTCTTTGTAGTTGAGATGTCAAAGAGCCACAGATCAATTAGCGACCTCATGGATAGATCGGCCGCCTTTTTTATCTCCGGGCTTTTTACCCGGTCAATCAATTATCATGCTGCGTTAAGGTTTTAATGAAGTTGAGTATCAACGTTAGTTGACTTTCCGATTCCACCCATGTCTCCTAAAATACGAAGGTTCAAGCGGCCCGGTAGCGTGAGCGGGCCATCAGGCAACCTGTTGACTTGTTATTTATTCTTATCTAGCTCAATATATTTCTTTCCCTTTCCGCCTTTATCTCTTCTGTGCCGATTCCAGGCTCGGTCGAGGCCAACTTATTCGAAGGAGATTACTGCTCATGCGAAACATGATCAACCGCTACCGGGCACTGCTATTTGCTATCGCAATCGTCGGCTGCGCCGTCGCTAATAACCTGAACACTACAAACAGCATGAATACTCAGGCCCTCCTAACTACTAATGCTCAGTCGAGTGCTCCGGCGAGCCAGAACCCGCTTCTCGCCAAGTGGGTCGGGCCGTACAACGGCGTTCCGCCCTTCGAGCACGTCAAGGTAGCGGACTTCAAGCCGGCACTCGAAGCCGCCATGTCCGAGAGCCTCTCCGAGATTGAGCGTATCGCCAATAACACTGCGCCCCCGACCTTTGAAAATACCATCGCGGCGATGGAGCGCGCCGGAAGCACGCTCGACCGCGTCCAAACTGTTTATGGTGTATGGGGCTCGACGATGAGCGGGCCTGAGTTCCAGGTCATTCAGCGCGAGATGGCACCGCGACTCGCCGCCTTCTCCGATCAGATCACTCAGAACGATGCGCTCTTTCGCCGCATCGAGGCGGTCTATAACTCGCCGGAAAAGGCCCGCCTGACGGCGGAGCAGCAACGGCTCATCTGGCTCAACTACACCAACTTTGTTCGTGCCGGGGCGCGCCTCAAACCGGACGCCAAGACGCGTATGTCGCAGATCAACCAGCAACTGGCCGGGCTCTACACACGCTTCAGCCAGAACGTGCTCGCCGAAGAGACCGAACAGTTTCTCGCGCTCAAGAGCGAGGCGGACCTGGCTGGCCTCCCGCAGTCCCTGCGTGATGCGGCTGCCGCCGCGGCGGCGACCAACAAGATGCCCGGCGCCTGGGTGATTATGAATACACGCTCCGCGATTGATCCCTTCCTCACCTACTCTGACCGGCGCGATCTTCGCGAGAAGGCGTGGCGCATGTTCGTCAACCGTGGCGATAACGGAGGGAAACATGACAACAACGTAATCATCACGGAGATTTTGCAGCTACGTGCTGAACGGGCCAAGTTATTAGGGTTTGCCACTCATGCTCACTGGCGGCTGGAAAATACGATGGCGAAGACGCCCGAACGCGCTCTAGAGTTGATGGAGGCGGTCTGGAAGCCTGCCGTGGCGCGTGTGAACGAGGAAGTTGCAGACATGCAGGCGCTCGCCCGAAAGGAAGCGGCGAACATCAAGATTGAGCCCTGGGATTACCGTTACTACGCCGAAAAGGTTCGCAAGGCTCGCTACGATCTGGACCAGAACGAGGTGAAACAATATCTACAGCTTGAGAAGCTGCGCGAAGGAATGTTCTGGGTCGCCGGGGAACTCTTCGGCTTTGAGTTCACTCCGGTGACAAACGTCTCCGTTTATCATCCGGATGTTCGCGTCTGGGAAGTGACGGACAGGGCAACAAAGCGGCACGTCGGGCTGTGGTATTTCGATCCGTACGCGCGCGCAGGCAAACGCTCCGGCGCGTGGATGAATGCTTATCGCACTCAGGAAAGAATAGATGGCGAGGTAACGACGATTGTCTCGAACAACTCGAACTTCGCGAAGGGGAAGCCGGGTGAGCCGTTGCTCGTTTCATGGGACGATGCGAAGACTCTCTTTCACGAGTTCGGACATGCGCTGCACGGTCTCAACTCGAACGTTACCTATCCTTCGTTGTCAGGAACGGCGGTCGCACGCGACTACGTGGAGTTCCCCTCGCAACTACTCGAACACTGGCTCTCCACGCCTGAGGTTCTCAATCGCTTCGCCGTTCATTACCAGACCGGCAAGCCGATCCCGCAGAACCTTGTTGAAAGGATCGCGCGCGCCGCTACCTTTAACGAAGGCTTCGCGACGACAGAGTATTTATCGAGCGCTCTGATAGATATGAAGCTGCACCTGGCCGGTTCCCAGAAGATAGACCCGGATGCTTTTGAGCGGAAGACGCTGGCAGAGCTTGGGATGCCAGGCGAACTAGTGATGCGTCACCGCACGCCGCAATTCGGTCACGTGTTCTCCGGCGACTCCTATTCCGCAGGTTACTACAGCTATCTCTGGTCCGATGTGCTGACGGCCGATGCATTCGAGGCGTTCGTCGAGGGGGGCGGACCGTATGATCGAACAGTCGCACAGCGCTTGCGCCAATACATCTTCAAGGTCGGTAACACGATTGATCCCGCTGAAGGTTATCGCTCATTCCGTGGCCGCGATGCCCGGATAGATGCTCTGATGCGCAAACGCGGCTTTCCCGCCAAAACTTCAAAGGAGGGCAACTCGTCGCCATCAAGGTCGAACGCGAAACAGCGTTAAATCTTTGTTCAAGGATTCGATTCCGAGTCCCCTTCTTATATCAGAACCAAAACAGTTACGGGCAGCCAATGTGCTGCCCGTAACTGTTTTATATGCCTACTACTGATTCCTGAAAAATCAGTAGCATGGTTGGTCGCTCCAAATCACTTTGAAAGCTCTTTTTCGAGATAGATCATTTGCCCGACATGGTGATGAAAATGGGCTGTGCACCTGAGAATTATGCTAAAGCGGTCTTTGACAACATCAGCAGCACCCGCTGCTTCGTACTGGTTCGACCAGGTTTCGGCAGTTTGTGTTTCAATCGTCGCGGACACCAAGGCGACCGCTTCATCCAGTCGTCTTAACACATCTTCTTTAGTCGGAGGGGTCTCCTCTGTAAATTCACGCTCTCGATCACGCACATATCCTGTACCGGCGATCTGTGCTCCAATGTAGTAATTGAGATTGCCAATGATATGTAGAGCCAGATGTCCAAAACTGTTTCCATAAGGATAGGGCTTTGACCAGAATTGTTCCTCCGAGAGATTTTCGGAGAGAGCATGGACTCGCCGGGCAAAATCCCCGTAGGAATGAATAAATCCATTGGCAACTGTATGCGATAGTTTGTCCATCTCGTTTTGCCTCAGATCAGTATCAGTTATTGCGACCTCACCCCGGACTTGAACAAGGATAATTCGGCGGAGAGGCGCGTTCTCCGCTTCCCTAAGTTTCGCCTGTTCGACTGGCTGAACAGCGGAAGGTCAGGCGCAC
>JBKKAL010000231.1:0-15964 GCA_046714695.1 Pyrinomonadaceae bacterium | reverse complement strand
CCATAATACCGGCGCACTTTCTGCTTCTCGAGCAACTGAAGTCCATATTCGGACTGCCGAAGAAAGCGGCGCTGACCGTGCTGACCAGGTGGATACTTCTTCTTGCTCTTCGGCTTGCCACTCGCGTTAGTCAGCGATGACTTGAGTCCGAGATCTATGCCCTCGCGCCGACTAAGGCGGAGTTTGGGTCCTGTATATCGAGCCATGTAGTGGTTGAATCCTCCTCGTACGGTTCGGTGGCGGCTAGACGCGTCGCCGCTTGGGCGGTCGGCAGCCGTTGTGCGGAATCGGCGTCGTATCACGAATCGTCATGACGCGGATACCAGCATTGTTGATCGCGCGAATCGCCGACTCGCGACCGCCGCCAGGCCCCTTGACGCGCACTTCGCACTGGTGCATGCCGGCCTCTTTGGCCTTGTTGGCAGCCTCGTAAGCCGCCTGCTGCGCGGCGAATGGCGTACCTTTGCGCGAACCACGAAAACCCCGCGCGCCCGAAGAGGACTGCGCGATAAGGTTTCCTTCCAGATCGGTGATCGAGATCATCGTATTATTAAACGACGCCGCGATATAGACGATTCCGTTCGGAATGTTCTTCTTCTCTTTCTTGCGAAAGACCTTCTTTTTTCCGCCTGCTGCTTTTGCCATAATAATCCCGATGTCAGATGTTAGATGTCAGATATTGGTTAGAAGCCAAGCACTGACATCTAACATCCAGCATCTGACATCTGTCTTATTACTTCTTGCCTGGAGCCTTCTTCTTCGCGACGGTGGCGCGGCGCGGCCCTTTGCGTGTGCGGGCGTTGGTGTGAGTGCGCTGTCCACGCACGGGCAGCCCGCGACGATGGCGTAACCCACGGTATGCGCCGATGTCCATCAAGCGCTTGATGTCCATTTGCACGCGCTTACGCAGGTCGCCCTCTACCTCGCCCTGAGCATCAAGGATAGAACGGATGCGACCGAGTTCGTCCTCATTCAAATCCCTGACGCGCGTATCGAGATTGACCTGGGCCTCTTGTAAAACAGAGGTCGCGCGCGAGCGACCGATGCCGTAAATATAAGTAAGGCCGACCTGCGCGCGCTTGTTCGGCGGAAGATCAACTCCAGCTACACGAGCCATTCCCTTTTCTCCATTTAGATCTTAGAAGGTGGATTTTGGATTGAAGGACAACTCTTTCGCTCTCATTCAATCCGTTCGCTAATCCAAAATCTAAAATCGGCAATCCAAAATTGTTTTATCCCTGTCGCTGTTTATGCTTGGGATTGGTGCAAATCACCCTCACCACGCCTTTGCGGTGAATCACTTTGCAGTTATCGCACATCTTTTTCACTGAAGCCCGTACTTTCATCTGTCCGCCCAAGCCTTCCGTATCCGGTTCTTATTTGTTGCGGTAAGTGATCCGACCGCGATTCAGGTCATAAGGTGAAAGCTCTACAAGCACGCAGTCCCCGGGAAGAATACGTATGAAGTGCTTGCGCATTTTGCCAGAGATGTGCGCGAGTTCCTCGTGATGATTATCCTCTAATTCAACGCGGAACATCGCGTTCGGCGAGGTCTCCAGGACATTCGCCATCACTTCAATAGCTTCTTCCTTCGCCATACCCTCATAAATGTTAAATTTGCCTTCACCGACAAACTGTGAATAATATCATGCACCCGGCCGTTTGCCAAGCCGATCGGGAACTTGGGCCAGGCGTTTAGACGCTGGCCACTTCCGGTCGCTCAACAGCAGCCTCCGCGACCCGCGTAAAGACCTCCGGCCCGGCCTCCGTGATCGCAATTGTGTGCTCGGAATGGGCGCTCGGCTGCCCGTCAAGGGTCACCACTGTCCATCCGTCTTTGAGTACTTTCGTCAGGTGTGTTCCCATATTGACCATCGGCTCGACGGCGAAGACATAGCCGTTTTTGATCCTTGCGCCCTTGCCCGGCGTCCCGTAATTGGGAATCTGCGGGTCTTCATGCATCCGCCGACCAATGCCATGCCCTACGTAGTCGCGCACGACTGAATATCCGTGCGCCTCGGCATGTTCCTGCACGGCCCAACCTATGTCGCCGAGGTATTTTCCCTCTCGACATTGTTGGATAGCGCGCTCCAGGCATTCTTCAGTGACGCGAACCAGTTTGAGCAGGTCTTGACTGACGCGGCCAACGGGGACGGTGGTTGCCGTATCGCCGACAAAGCCTTCGAGCGTCGCCCCGCAGTCTATAGAGAAGATGTCGCCCTCCTCCAACTCGTAAGCAGAAGGAAAGCCATGCACGACCTGTTCGTTGACGGAAGCGCAGATGGAGAATGGATAGCCGTGATAGCCCTTGAAGGTGGGCAGCGCACCGGCATCGCGAATCATCTTTTCCGCCGCCCGGTCAATTTCAAGCGTCGTCACCCCCGGCTCGACCATTCGGCGCAATTCCTGAAGAACACGCCCGACCAGTTGACCGGCAGCGCGCATCTTCTCCAACTCTTTTCTGGACTTTCCAATAATCATAAAGCAGTGACAAGTGATAAGTGACGAGCAAGAGCAAGTATTTACTTGTCACTCCTTACTTGTCACTATTTTTTCTATGTCCCTGTAAATATCTTCCGGCTCACGTGTGCCATCAACGCGACGCAGGATGCTCAATGCTTGATAATACTCAAGGAGCGGGCGCGTCTGCTCCGAAAAAGTTTTAAGCCGGGCTTGCACTGTCTCCGTATTATCATCAGCGCGGTGCATGAGTTGTGCTTCCGGGTGCAGGTCACAAACATTATCCGTTTTGGGCGGTTTGAAATAAGTATTATAAATTTCGCCGCAGACCGGGCAGGAGCGCCGTCCCGTCATGCGCTTCTCTAACAACTCAAGCGGCACATCAACCAGAATCGCTTGAATATGTTTACCCTGCTCGACGGCCAGTTTTTCCAGCATCGCGGCCTGCGCAGGGTTGCGCGGGAAGCCATCTAGTATATAACCGCCCTTGCAATCTTCAAGTGCTGTGCGCTCACGCACGACGCGGATCGTGACATCATCAGGAACAAGCTGTCCGGCCTCCATGATCGCGCGCACTTCTTCGGCAAGGGGCGTCCGTTGCTCTTTGAGCGCGCGAAACATATCGCCCGTCGAAATCTGCGGCAGCCCCAGGCGCTCCTGTAGCAGGCGCGCCTGCGTCCCCTTCCCAGCGCCCGGCGCTCCCATAAGAACAATAATTTTTGACATAGAAGTTAGATGTCAGATGCTAGATGCTAGTAGCTGTCTTCTCACTGACATCTGACATCTGCTTTTAGGCTCTTCTGCCGCGCAGGCGTCCGCCGCCGCCGAGGAAACCCTCGTAGTTGCGCATGACGAGCTGGGCTTCGATCTGCGCGACCGTATCCATCGCCACGCCGACCAGAATCAGCAGAGACGTGCCACCAAAGTAGAACTGGTATCCCATTCCTGTCGGAATCCAACCCAGCCCCGGCGTTGTGCTGACGAAAGCGTCGAGCCCGGTGCCAATGAACGGCAGGCGGGCAACCTTGAAGCCGCTCAGCATAAACTGTGGGACGAAAGAGATAATGGCCAGATAGATCGCGCCGACGAATGTCAGTCGTGTCAGGATCGTGTTCAGATATTCAGCCGTCGCACGACCTGGACGAATCCCCGGCATAAACCCGCCGTGCTTGCGTAAATTATCGGCCACCTCTTCGACGTTAAAAACGATGGAGACGTAAAAGAAGGTGAAGACGATGATGAGCGTGATAAAAACCAGCTCGTAATATGGATCGCCGCCGTGAAAGACCCCGAAGAAGTTGAAAGCCCTGCTCCAAAATGATCCGGGGTTATTCGGGTCAGCCGGAAAGGCTGAGAAGACGGTCTGCGGCAGCGCAAGCACCGACGAGGCGAAGATGACCGGAATAACGCCGCCCATATTGACCTTCAAAGGCATAGTCGTCTGTTGGCCGCCGACCATCTGGCGACCGACATGGCGCTTGGCATAGCTGATGGCAATCTTGCGCCGCGCCGCTTCGACAAAGACAATGAAAGCGATGATGGCAATGAGCGCAACGACGAGCCCGATGACGCCGATGGTCTCCATCACGTCGCCACCGCGCACGCGTCCGAAAACCTGCATCACGCCCTGTGGTAATCCGATGATGATGCCCGCGAAGATCAAAAGCGAGATGCCGTTGCCGACGCCGCGCTCAGTAATCTGTTCGCCGAGCCACATGACGAAGATCGTCCCCGTCGTCAGGGTCAAAACGGCGGTCAGGAGAAAGCCCCAGCCGGGGTCGCCGACGCCGTTGATCTGTAGCCAGTGCGCGACGAAAGAGGTTTGAATACAGGCCAACCCCACGGTCAGGTAACGCGTCCACTGATTGATCTTCTGTCGGCCCATCTCGCCCTCTTCCTGCAATTTCTTCAATTGCGGAGAGACGACCGTCATCAACTGAAGGATGATCGAAGCCGTGATGTAGGGCGTGACGCCGAGCGCGAAAACCGAGATGGTGCGAAAGTTTCCGCCGGAGAATAGATCGAGCACGCTCAGAAGCGTCCCGCTCACATCATTCCACACCTGTTCGAGCCGCTCTTTATTGACGCCGGGCACGGTGACGTGCGCGCCGAGGCGATAGACAGCCAGCAGACCCAGCGTAAAAAAGATACGCCTGCGCAGATCCGGCACCTGAAACATGTTGCGAACGGCGGCGAGAAACTTCTCCATAACTTTACCTCTGACGTGGTCTGTAGTCCTGTTGCTCTCAGGCGAGAGTTTTGGAATTATCGCTTCCAGGTAAACGATCCTGCAAGTGCCGAAGCCTCTGTTAAGCGAAACCACCGGAGCGTCGCCGGACAAGGTCAAAAAGCTTACGCTTAGACTTGGGCGGAGGCTCCAGTGGTTTTTGAGCTTGAACCGTTTTCAACCCTTCGGGATTAACTATCAGACTTCCGGCGACGTTTCCGGAGCGCGCGTGATTACTGTGACCGCTCCGCCCGCTTTCTCGATCTTCTCGCGTGCGCTCTTTGTAAAGCGATGGGCAGAGATGCGCAGCGCCTTTGAGATGTCACCAGTGCCGAGCACGACCACATCGCGCCTGGCCTTCTTGATCAATCCGCGCTCGTGAAGACGCTCAGGAGTGACTTCCTCGTTCGCGTCGAAACTCTGTTCCAGCGCCGAGAGGCTGACCTCGATCCATTCTTTCTTAAAGATATTGGTAAAGCCGCGCTTGGGCAGCCGACGATGAAGAGGCATCTGACCGCCTTCAAAGCCGATCTTGGCCGAATAACCGGAACGCGATTTTTGTCCTTTTTCTCCGCGCCCGGCGGTTTTGCCAAGCCCGGAGCCGGGGCCGCGCCCGACGCGCTTCTTCTTATGAGTCGCGCCCTTCGGCGCGCGTAAATTATTAAGACCGATAGCCATGATTTTATTTACTCCACGATCCGCAACAGGTGCGGCACTTTGGCGACGAAGCCGCGCATCGCCGGGGTGTCCGGGCGCTCGACGACCTGGTTCAGTTTCGTCAAGCCGACGCTGCGCACTATCTGCTTATGTGTCTTCGGGGCGGCGATAAAACTCCGGTAATACTGAATACGAATCTTGCCGCCACCGCTTGCCTGCTCTTGTTTCTTGTCCTTCTCCGCCATCTTACAACTCCTCTACCTGCTTGCCGCGCAGGCGTGCCAACTCCATCGGGTCTTTCATCTTCAGCAGGCCGTCGAAGGTAGCGCGCACGACGTTGTGCGGGTTGGCCGAGCCGAGAATCTTTGTACGCACGTCGCGCACCCCCACGGCCTGCATCACTGCGCGCACCGCGCCGCCTGCGATGACACCCGTTCCCTCCGAAGCAGGCTTCATCAGCACGCGACCTGCGCCGTACTTGCCGATCAACTGATGCGGCAGGGTGTGATTGATGAGCGGGACGCGAATCAAATTCTTCTTCGCCGCTTCGATGCCCTTCTTGATCGCAAGCGGCACTTCGCGCGCTTTGCCGCTGCCAAAGCCGACATGGCCCGACTCATCGCCGACGACGACGAGCGCCGCGAAACTCATGTTCTTACCGCCCTTGACTACTTTGGTCACGCGGTTGATGGAGATGACCTGATCCTTCAGATCGAGTCCCTGTGCCGTGATACGCTGCCTGGGTTGTCTCATTGCTCTTCTTCCTGTGTACCTTCCGCCCCGTTATCAGGGGTCGTCTCATCTCTATTGAGTCCGGCTTCGCGCGCCGCATCCGTCAAAGCCTTGACGCGCCCGTGATAGAGGTAGCCGCCTCTGTCAAAGACGACCTGCGCGATGCCTGCGGCCTGCGCGCGCTCGGCGATGGTTCGCCCGACGAGCTGCGCCGCCTCGATATTGCCGCCCGTCGCCCCCTTCAAATCCTTCTCGGTCGTCGAAGCAGACGCGAGCGTGCGCCCCTGCTCGTCGTCTATCACCTGAGCGTAAATATGATTCAGACTTCTGTAGATCGCCAGGCGCGGGCGCGCGGTCGAGCCCTGCACCTTTCGCCTGATGCGCCTGTGAACGGCGTTGCGAACCGCTGCTCTATTCCTGTTTGCCATTATTCTATTCTTCTCCTGCCCCCGCGCGCTCTGGCGGGGATAGGTCGGACGCTTTAGTCAAAGACCAGAGGCGTCTTGCTCGACCGTTACAGGCGCTCACGTTTACTTGAAAACTTTACGGCGCCTACTGTTAAAGACTATTTGCCCGTCTTGCCGGGTTTCAATTTAATCGGTACATCAGCATAGCGCACGCCCTTGCCCTTGTAGGCATCCGGCTTGCGCAGCTTGTGCATCTCGGCGGCCACCTGGCCCAACTTCTGTTTATCAATGCCTGTGAGCGTCAAGGTCGTCTGGTACTGCTGAATGCTTGCCTTGGTCGGGACGCGCTCGGTCTTTACATCTATGCCTTCGGGCAGCGGAAACTCAATCGGGTGCGAGTATCCGAGCGAGAAGACGATCTTGCGGCCCTGCACGTCGGCCTTATATCCGACCCCGACGACATCCATCTGACGTGTGAACCCTTCGGTAACGCCCGTGATGGCATTGTTTGCCAGAGCGCGCGCCAGTCCATGTTTCGCCGCCAACTGGTCGCCGGCGCGTTCAGCGATCAACTGGTCGCCGTCCTGCTTAAAGGTGATGCCATCCGGCACGGGTGTCTTTAAAACGCCCTTCGCGCCCTTTACTTCCAGCTCGCGCTCACCGATTGTGATGGTGACTCCCTTCGGGAGCGTAATAGCTTTCTTTCCAATGCGAGACATAATTAACCTTTGGTTAAAGATGTTAGATGGCAGATGCTGGATGCTGGTTTTGTCTTAACTAACATCTAACATCTAACATCCGGCATCTGTTCTAATAAATTTCCGCCAGCACCTCGCCGCCGACGTTCTCGCGGCGCGCCGTTTTACCGCTCATCAAGCCGCGCGAGGTCGAAACGATGTTGACGCCGTAGCCGCCGAGCACACGTGGAATCTCTCCGGAGCCCATATAGACGCGACGACCTGGGCGCGAGACTCTCGACAGGTGCGTAATCGAAGAGGTGCCGCGCGCGTCATAACGCAGAAAGATGCGTATATTGCGCTTAACGCCCTCGCCCTTGATGACGAAGTTGTTGATGTAGCCCTCTTCTTTGAGGATACGGGCAATCTCAAGTTTCAATTTCGAGGCCGGAATATCCACGCGCGAGTGCTTCGCCGCGATGGCGTTACGAATGCGCGTCAGCATATCGGCAATAGGATCAGTCATCTCTTGCTAACTCCAATAGAACTTGGGCGATTTTGGATTTTAGATTTTGGATTTTAGATTGAAAGACAAACCAGTGTGTTCATTCAATCCGTTCATTATTCCAAAATCGGCAATCTAAAATCCAAAATGGGTTTACCAGCTTGATTTTACGACGCCGGGGATTTGTCCCTGGAGCGCCAGTTCGCGGAAACAGATGCGGCACAGGTTGAACTTGCGCAGGTAGGCGCGTGGTCGCCCGCAACGCTTACAGCGCGTATAGGCGCGCACTGCAAATTTCGGTTTCCGGTTCGCTTTCGCAATCAGTGATTTCTTTGCCATAAAAGTCCAGATATTAGATATCAGATGTTAGATGCTAGTTAGAAATCAGTTACTGACATCTAACATCCAGCATCTGACACCATCGTTATTGCCTGAAAGGCATTCCAAGCGCCTTCAAGAGTGCGCGTGCCTGCTCGTCGTTGCGCGCGGTGGTGACAATCGAGATGTTCATGCCGCGCGTCTTGTCCACTTTGTTGAAATCAATTTCGGGGAAGATCAACTGCTCGCGTATGCCGAGCGTGTAGTTGCCGCGCCCGTCGAATGCTTTGGGCGAGACGCCGCGAAAGTCGCGAACGCGGGGCAGGGCGATTGAGACGAGGCGATCTAAAAACTCGTACATGCGGTCGCCGCGAAGCGTCACCATCGTGCCAATCGGCATGCCCTGGCGCAGCTTGAACGACGCGATGGACTTCTTCGCCTTGGTGATCACAGGCTTTTGACCCGCGACGGCGCGCAGCTCGTCGGCCGCCGTATCTAAAATCTTCGCGTTCGCGATGGCTTCGCCCATGCCCATGTTGATGACGATCTTCTCCAGTCGCGGCACGGCCATCGGATTCTTAATCTCAAACTCTTTGGAGATCGCCGGGGCAATCTCTTTCTGGTAACGCTCTTTTAATCTTGCTGCCATAACCTTTTTTCGCTCCCGCCCGAATAGCCTGGGTCTCGCTCCTGTAAGATTTGAGATTGCAAATCCCTCAGATCCAGCGTTTCCAGGCCGCAGTCTCTTTTTAACTTCTACTTCTCTACGCTTTGGCCGCTGCCTACGGCCACGCGCCGCTTCGAGCCGTCGCCCTCAACCTCGTATTTTACGCGCGTCGGTTTTCCCGATTGCGGATCAATCAATTGCACGTTCGAGATATCTATCCAGGCCTCTTTATCAATAATGCCGCCGCCGCGACTGCTCTGCGGATTGGCTTTCTGGTGCTTCTTGACCATGCCCGCGCCCTCGACTTTTATCTTGCCTTTAGAAGGCGAGACTTCGAGCACGCGGCCGCGATGAGGGGTACGCTCGCCGTTTCTATCGAATTTGTTGTAGTCCTTACCGCTGATAACTACGACCTGATCGCCCTTCTTGATCTTTGTGCGCTTGGTTCCCTTATTCACTTTTTATATCACCTCCGGCGCGAGCGAAACGATCTTCATATAGTTCTTGTCGCGCAGTTCACGCGCCACGGGGCCGAAGACGCGCGTGCCGATGGGCGTGCCGTCATCCTTGATGAGCACCGCCGCGTTCTGATCAAAGCGAATGTATGTTCCGTCCTTGCGGCGCACCTCTTTGCGCGTGCGCACGATGACGGCGTTCTGAACGGTTCCCTTCTTGATCGTACCGTCCGGTGTCGCTTCCTTGACCGTCACCTTAATGCGGTCGCCAAGGCTTGCGATCTTGCCCGTCGATCCGCCAATCGGCATGATCATTTCCACCCGCCGCGCGCCCGAATTGTCAGCTACGTCCAAAGACGTTTGCATCTGAATCATTGTTGCTCACTCCGTTCCGAAGTAATCAGCAGTCAGTTATCAGTAGTCAGCCAATAGCTTTTGGCTGACTACTGATTGCTGATTGCGGATTACTTTTCTGCCTTCTGAACGATCTCGACTACGCGCCAGCGTTTTCTGGCCGATAGCGGCCTGGTTTCGACGATGCGCACTTTGTCGCCAATCGTCGCGCCCGTCTCGTCATGCGCCATGAACTTCGAAGTGCGGCGCACATAGCGACGATACTTCGGATGCTTGATCAAACGATCAACGCGCACGACGACCGTCTTCTCCATCTTGTCCGAAGCGACGACGCCGACCTTCTGCGAACGCTTGCCGCGCTTGCCTGCTTCTGTGCCTGCGGCATTGCCCGCCTGCGAGTCGACATTGGGTGCAACCGTGTGCGCCAGCGTCTCGCCGGCAGTGGTCGCTTCGGCGGCCCGCTCGTCTTCCGCTATCGGATTTACTTCTTCCTGATTATCTTCTTCTGCCATCTCTTTTCCTCGTGAACGGTAAATAGTAAATTACGTTTTACCCGACCGGCCATCTACCATTCACCATTTACTTTTCTGCTTGCGTCTCGCGCTCGCGTACGAGCGTATAAATCCGCGCGAGCGATTTCCTCTCCTCACGAATACGCTTGACCGCGTCAACCTCGCCGAGCGCCAGCTTGAAATTCAAGCGAAAGAGCGATTCTTTCAAACGCGCTGCTTCAGCCGTCAAATCCTCTTTGGTTTGGTCGCGCAGGCGATCCAATTCTTCGCGCCTTTTTACCATCGCTAAATCGCGCCTCCTTCTTGTTCCGCGCGGGTCACAAACTTGGTTTTGATCGGCAGCTTCTGTGCCGCCAGGCGCATCGCCTCGCGCGCCGTCGCCTCGTCAACACCCTCTATCTCGTAGAGAATTCTTCCGGGCTTGACGACTGCCACCCAGTATTCTGGAGCGCCCTTGCCCTTGCCCATACGTGTTTCCGCCGGCTTCTTGGTGACGGGCTTATCCGGGAACATGCGTATCCAGATTTTTCCGCCGCGCTTGATATGTCGCGTCATCGCGATACGAGCCGCCTCGATCTGGCGATCCGTGATCCAGGCCGGCTCCAAAGACTTCAGGCCGTATTCACCGAAGCTGATCGCAGAGCCGCGATTCGCCACGCCCGTCATGCGACCGCGCATCTGCTTTCGGTGCTTCACTTTTTTCGGCATCAACATAATGTTTCGCTCCGCTCAACATGGATGCTGGATGTTAGACCTCAGATGTTAGTTATGACAAAAACCAGCATCCGGCATCTAGCATCTGACATCTCCCTTATGATCTATCTCCACCGCGTGGACGGCCGCGATCTCCGCGCTCGCCTTCGCGGCCACCGCCTTCGCGCTCGCGGCGCGTGCGCGGACGGCGCTCGCCTTCGCGCCCCCTGGGCTCGTTGATCGGATCAGAGCCGGTTCCGCGCGCCATCGCGGCGCGGGGATCGAGAATCTCGCCCCTGTAAATCCAGACTTTGACGCCGATGACGCCGAAGGTCGTATGCGCTTCCGCGAGCCCGTAATCAATATCTGCGCGAAGCGTGTGCAATGGAAGTTGACCTTGCAGATGCCATTCGCTGCGAGCGATCTCGGCTCCGTTCAAGCGGCCCGACACTTTGACCTTGATGCCCTGCGCGCCAAAGCGCAGAGATTCCTCGACGGCCTTGCGCATCGCGCGACGAAAAGCTATGCGCTTCTCAAGCTGCGCGGCTATCTTCTCGGCCTGCAATTGCGCGTTCAGTTCCGGCTTGTGAATCTCCTGAATCGAGACCAGCACTTCGCGCCCAGTCTTGGCCGACAGGTCGCCCTTGAGCTTGTCAATCTCCGCGCCCTTGCGTCCGATGATGATGCCGGGGCGGCTGGTGTAGATGATGATCTTCAGGCGATTGGCGGCGCGCTCGACATCCACATGCGAGACGCCCGCTCCGGCGAAGCGCCCCTTAAGATCGCGCTTGAGCCTCAAATCTTCAAGGAGGTACTCGCCGTACTGCTTTTTAGCAAACCAGTGCGAGTGCCAGTCCTTGTTGTAGCCGAGCCTGAATCCGTAAGGATGAACTTTCTGACCCACAGTCTTCTCCGTTCAGTTAAAAAGCGATCTGAATTTCTTTATCTCAGACCTTAAATTCGAGATGTAAAATCTCGAATCAAGAAGCAGCTATTCTGCGCTTGTTGAATCCGCGCCGGCCGTCTCTTCCGAGGGCCCATCTTTAGCGCCCGCGCGATCAGCACCCTTTTTATCGTCATCCGCCTTGGGAGCGGCACGCTTGGCGCGCGGAGCGGCGACGGCTCCACCGCGTTTGCGACTCTTGTTCTCGGCCAACTTGGTTGCCTTTGCCGCGCCCGCCTTACCGTTGGCCACAAGCTTCTCATCGTTTGAGAGGAGGATGGTGACGTGGCAAAAGTGGCGACGCTCGCGATAGGCGCGGCCCTGCGGAGCTGGACGCATACGGCGACGATTCTTAGTCGGCCCGCGATCCACGAACGCGGCTTTGACCCACAGATCATCCGGGTCAACGGCGACGTTGGCCTTCTCGGCTGCCTCTGTCGCATTGGCGATGGCCGAGCGCACGCAGGCTTCAATCCCATCTGCCGCACGCTTGTTCGTATATTGCAGAATCGCCAAGGCGTTGTTGACGTTCTTGCCGCGAATCATATCTATAACGAGTCGCGCCTTCTGCGCCGATCCTCGTAGATATTTTGCACTGGCTCTTGCTTCCATGATTCTCTAACCTCGGTGACGAGTGATAAGTGTAGTGACTTGGTTTCCTGCTCGTCACTTGTCACTTAACACTATTTTCTAGCAACCTTCGCAGACTTCTCTGCCTTCGTACCGGAGTGGCCTTTGAACGTGCGCGTGGGCGCAAACTCGCCGAGCTTATGTCCGACCATGTTCTCCGTCACGTAGATCGGCAGGTGACGCTTGCCGTTGTGGACGCCGAACGTCAGGCCAACCATATCGGGCGTGATCGTCGAACGCCTCGACCAGGTCTTGATGGCCGGCGGACGCGCGCTGCCCGCGCGAATACGCTCCACAGCCTTCTGCACGCTTTTGTCAACGAACGCACCTTTTTTTACTGAACGCGCCATAATGTTTCGCTTCGCTCCACAAGATGCCGGATGCTAGATACTAGATATTAGTCAAAACTAAAACCGGCATCTATCATCTGCCATCTAACATCTGTTATTTGACTCTTCTATCGCGCACGATCATCTTCTGCGTGCGTTTATTACTACGTGTCTTGTAGCCGCGTGTCGGCTGTCCCCAGGGCGTGACCGGATTACGACCACCGGAGGTCTTGCCTTCGCCGCCGCCGTGCGGGTGATCCACAGGATTCATCGCCACGCCGCGCACGTGTGGGCGAATGCCCTTCCAGCGCGAGCGTCCTGCCTTACCCAGCGAGACGTTTTCATGCTCGACATTACCGACCTGGCCCACGGTCGCCATGCATACGACAGGCACGCGACGAACTTCACCCGAAGGCATACGAAGCTGCGCGTAATCGCCTTCTTTGGCAACCAACTGGGCGAAGGCTCCGGCACTGCGGGCCATCTGCCCGCCCTTACCGGGCCGCAGCTCTATGTTGTGAATCTGCGTGCCCAGAGGGATATTGCGAATCGGTAAGGCATTGCCCGGCAGAATGTCTGCCTCGGCCCCGCTCATCACGGTCTTACCGACCTCTAACCCTGTGGGCGCGATGATGTAGCGCTTCTCGCCGTCCAGATAAGTGATAAGCGCGATGTGGGCGGAGCGATTTGGATCGTATTCGATCTGCGTCACACGACCGGGAACGCCAGCCTTGTCACGCTTAAAATCAACGATGCGATAAAAACGCTTATGACCGCCGCCGCGACGCCTGACCGTAATGCGCCCGTCGTTGTTGCGGCCCGAGATGCGCTTCTTCGGCTCCAGCAGAGACTTCTCAGGCTCTGCTCCGACCGTTAATTCATCACGCGTCAAATAGGTCTGGTAACGACGCGCCGGCGATGTCGGTGTAAGTTTCTTTATACCCATAATTCAATTTTGGATTTTAGATTTTGGATTTTAGATTAGCGCGCCGGATTGAATGGAGATAACAACTTGTCTTTCAATCCAAAATCCAAAATGGTCAGATTGCCTCGCCGTAATCGAGCGGCTGCTCGCCCTGTTTCAAAGTGACGTAGGCTTTTTTCCAGGAGGGCTTGCGTCCCTCGAATCGCCCGCGCCGCGCCATCTTGCCCATGTAGTTGATGGTACGCACCCGGTCAACTTTGACCTGGAAGATTGTCTCGACCGCTGTTTTGATTTCAGGCTTGGTCGCACGACGATCAACACGGAAGGTCAACAACTGGCGAGCGTCCTGCGACTCCTCTTTGGCGACTAAGGCCTTCTCCGTAATCACCGGCGACTTAATGATGTCCCATACAGTTCTCATCTTTTCAGGCCGCCTCCTCTTCCGTATTCGCCTGCTCAGCCGTAGCGCCGTCGTCCTCTTCCACCATGCTTCTGCTCTCAGCCTTCTTCGACTGTGTATCGAGTAGCTCCGACAGCTCCCCGGCAGCCGCGCGCGAGAGCACGAGCTTGTCGTGATAGAGCAGGTCGTAGATGTTCAGGGCGTAGCTGTTGACGACCTTGGCACGCCGGACGTTGCGCGACGAGAGCAACAGGTTTTCGTTCTCGAACGAATCAACGATCAGCGTTTTGTTCTCGCCAAGACCGAGCACATCCAGCGACTTGAGGAAATCTTTGGTCTTCGGCTGCGAGAGCGCGAAATCGTCAATGACGATCACGTTGCCCTCGCGCACGCGCTCGGACAGGGCCGAACGTAATGCGCCTCTGCGCATCTTCTTCGGCATGTTGTATGACCAATCGCGCGCCTGCGGCCCGTGTACATTGCCGCCGCCCTTCCACAGCGGGCTTCGGATTGACGCGATACGCGCCCGCCCCGTGCCCTTCTGTTTCCAGAGCTTGCGGCCTGAGCCCGACACATCGCCGCGCGTCTTCGTCCCGACCGTACCGGCACGACCGCTCGCCATAAAACTTCGCACGGCGGCATGAATCAAAGACTCGTTGAGTTCCGCGCCGAACACTGCGTCGGACAACTCCAGGTCGCCGACCTCTTCATTCTTTAGATTGCGCACCTTGACGGTAGGCATAACATCAACTCCGTTCGTAGTAATCAGTATTCAGCAATCAGCTTTTTGTTTTTACTGACTACTGATTACTGAAAACTATTTCTTCTTCTGTCTCACAGCCTTTTTGATAATGACCACGCTGCCGTTCGCACCGGGCACAGCGCCGCGCACCATCAACAAATTATTCTCGACATCAACACGCGCCACGGTCAGACCTCTTGTTGTCACGCGCTCATCGCCCATATGCCCGGAAGATCGTGTGCCCGGGATAACGCGCGACGGGTAGGCCGACTGGCCGATTGAGCCGGGAGCGCGTACGTTCATCGAGCCGTGTGATTCCGGGCCGCGATGAAAATTGTGACGCTTTACAGTCCCGGCAAAACCACGCCCCTTCGAGCGCCCGACAACTTCAATCGAGTCGCCATCAGCGAACTGGTCAACCAGCACATGATCGCCGACATTCGTCGCTTCGGCTGAATCCTCGACGCGAAACTCCTTCAAGACACGTGTCGGAGGAACGCCGCCGCCCGTCTTCTCGAAGTGCCCGCGCATGGGCTTATTGACGTTCTTCAGCCTGACCGGCTTGTCTTCCACCAGTCCGAGCTGCACGGCGTTGTAGCCGTCGCGGCCCGCCGCAGTTTTTTTCTGCACGACCACACACGGCCCTGCCTTTATGACCGTCACCGGAGTGACCGTCCCATCCGGCGCAAAAATCTGCGTCATGCCGACTTTCTTACCGATGATTCCATTAATCATCACAACCCTCAATTTTGGATTTTAGATTTTGGAGTTTAGATTAGCGAGCGGATTGAGCGTAGATAACGACTCGTCTTTCAATCCAAAATCTAAAATCCAAAATCCAAAATGGCCCTACTGTCTGCCGAACGCTTTGATCTCAACGTCAACGCCTGCCGGAAGATCCAGCTTCATCAGCGCATCAACGGTCTGCGGCGTCGGGTCGAGAATATCCATCAGACGCTTGTGCGTTCTGATCTCGAACTGCTCGCGCGATTTCTTGTCCACATGCGGCGAGCGCAGCACCGTCCACTTGTTCTTCAAAGTGGGAAGCGGGATAGGCCCGGCCACGCGTGCGCCGGTTCTCTTTGCCGTCTCGACGATCTCCGAGGTGGACTGATCCAGCACGCGATGGTCGTAAGCCTTGAGTCTGATTCTGATCTTTTCGTTCAGCATAATTTCCTTAACTCAAAATTGTTTGGACGAGGACTATTCAACGACTTCGGAGACGGTGCCTGCTCCCACCGTTCGCCCGCCTTCACGGATCGCAAACCGCAACCCCTTCTCCATCGCAATGGGGGCGATCAACTCGATCTCCATCGCCACATTATCGCCTG
>JBKKAL010000230.1:0-10933 GCA_046714695.1 Pyrinomonadaceae bacterium | reverse complement strand
GCACAGAGGACAAACGGCGGCGGCGCGGCCTTCGGCTTCCTTGATGTTCGATCTCTCTTCGATAGAATGGCGGGCGACGCGAGGGTATTTGCATACACGTCCTTCGTCGCGCTGAGCAGACTGTTGGTAAGACCGTTTGCGGAATGCGGATTGATAAAGCAAGCGCGATTGTCTTTTCAATTCCGCATTCCGCATTAGTCATAATTCATCATTAATTCTTCCCTCCAGCCAGGCATCTATAAACTCCGCGATCTTTTCGTTGCGAAAGGCGAACCAGCGTTCGCGCTCCTGTTCGCTTGCGCCCCTGAGAATACGACGAAAGGCCTGGAAGCATTGATCCGCGCATTCGCCTAAGACCTTCTGTATCTTCCGGCGCAAGTGCGGGTCTGCGACCGTCGAAGCGAACTCCTGCATCCAGCGAAAGCCTGTTTCCGGCTCGATTGTCGGCACAGGCTCGAAGCAATCCGGCTCGGCGCGCACGCGGCGCGCTAATTCTCTATTATCGCGCGCAACCTCATCAAGATCACACGTATCCGCATCACCGCCGGAGAGGCCTCCGACAATGATCAAAATCTCGCCCGAACGCAGGTCAAGGAAATGCTCGACATTCGGCAACTCGGTTTCGACGGCGGCGATCAAGGCCTCACGGTCAATCTTTTCGCCTCTCATATTTCCTGTGTGCGCTCGCTTCGGATGCATCTTTATTAAGAAAGAATCATGAAACCGGTGCGATAAGGTGAAAGCCCAGGGTTTATTCAACGTATCGCTGATTCAACCACTCACCTTCATCCCTGCGTCGTGCGCCGCCTTCATCCTCGCTCCCGGCTCCTTTCAAACGGTTCGCCATTCGTCATCTTTTCGCGGTATAGTACAACCATCGGGATGGAAAAGCTTCCATCCGACGAGTGCAGGCAGGAGAGCCAAAGTTGAGAGTGATAATTGAAGATTTCGGGGCGCGGGTCGCGAGTGTCTGGGAGGGCTTGCGCTCGGAGACTCGCAAACTGATCGTCGGCGCTTTGCAGTCGCCACCGGCCGGGGCCGCCGCAGCGACGAAGGACGTGCGCAATCGCACGGCCTCGTATGATGCGCGCGCGGACTGGGAATTGAGCCGCCTCCTGGGGGCACTCGATGAGCGTGCGGCAGAGGCTGGCGCATCGTTGAATCCGGAACAGGCCGCGAGCCTGCGAAGGATGGCGGAGACGACCGCCGCCGTGCTCCAGAACCAGACGCGCTCGGCCGAAGTCTTCGCGCAACTCGTCGAGCGCGCGCACCAGCAACATGACTACGCGCGCATTGATGCGCTGGCCGATGCGTTGCAGCTTCGTTTTGCTCCGAGCGAACTTTGCGAGCTTGCTCGTTGCCCGCACCCGGTCGTACGCGCGCTGGCCCACGAAGCGCTCGCGCAAGCTCCGATATCCATTCTGCTCACGCTGCTCACGGACCCGGTGGATGCCAATGTGGCGCGCGATGCGCTCGAATGCCAGGCCATCGAGTATGGCTCAGAGGAGGCGCGACATCTCATCTACGCGCTTGAGCAGACGGACGGGCCGGAGGACGATCTGTAAGAAGAGGTTGATCGTCTCCCAAAACAGAGAAAAAAAACGGTGGAAACGTTTCCACCGTTTTTTCGTCTCCGGGCCGCCGAAGTTATCGAAATCGCTTTTTAAAACTTACAGGCGAAGCAGCTTCAGTCTGTTGCGGTCAGGAACTCCCGACCAATCGCGCGCAGCCTCTCCATGACCTGATCTATCAGCCAGTTCGGGGTTGAAGCTCCGGCAGTGACGCCGACGCGGGCGACGCCTTCGAGGTCTTGCGGATTGATCTCGGCGGGCGTCTCGATCAGAAAGCTTTTCTCGCATTGCTCTTTGCAGACGGCCAGCAGCTTAACACTGTTGGATGAATGACGGCCTCCGATGATGTAGAAGGCTTCGACCTGTCCGGCCAGAGCGCGTGCCGCATCCTGCCGGTCACGCGTCGCAGAACAGATGGTATTGACAATCTGCGGCTCGGCGTCCGCGTGCTCGCGCACGGCCTCTGCGACTTCGAGAAATGTTTGCAGCTTGATTGTCGTCTGCGACACGACCAGGGGCGCATGAAGAAGCGGAAGCGCAGAGACTTCGCTCGCGTCTCTGACGACATACGTATTTTTGGGCGCGTAGCCGACGACGCCGATCATCTCCGGGTGATCGGGATTTCCGGCGACGATGACATCACGTCCCTCTGCGGCGGCGCGCTCGGCCAGATGTTGAACTCTGGTGACGAAAGGACAGGTCGCGTCAATGACGTGCGCGGCGCTCTCTTCCAGTTCGCGTTGAACCTGCGGCGTAACGCCGTGGGCGCGAATCACTGCCACTGTCTCGCGATCTGCCTCGGCGGGTGAAGCTATCGTCGCGACACCTTTGGCTTCGAGCCGCTCCATCTCCTGCGCGTTGTGTATGAGCGCGCCCAGAGAACGAATCGTCCCGCCCTTTATAACGGCCTCTTCGACCATATCAACGGCGCGCTCGACGCCAAAGCAAAAACCATATTCCTCTGCCAGTAAGACTTCCATGATTTTTCTGATGATGCTGCTCGGATTAGATTCCGCTGCCAGCCGCCCCTTCTTGTGTGGTCGAATGTGCGCCCCGGCGCCGCCACTCTTCACGCAGACGGTCGCCGCCGGCAATGCGCGCATCTATCCATTCGATGTCCTTCTCAATCACCCAGCGCACGCCGCCGAGGAAATTCTTCTTCAATTCACCCAACTGGTGAGCCACATCCTTTGGCAACACAGCATAGGATGCATCACAGAGATAACGCAGCACGTCGCATACATTACCGCCTCCGCCGCCGCAGTAAGTTGATTCTTTCGTCTCTTGCATTTCTTAAACCTCCGCTTCGCAACAGATCGCCGCTCCTGAAAATTATAAGGGCGCGACCCGTTTCGCTCTTTCATTTTAGCATAGTGCCGCTTCGTAACAGCACTGCCGAACCGCGCTTTCAATTAAGACAGATGAGAAGTGCCGCTCCTTCTCTCGCCTGTGCTCATCAATATGTACGCACGATGCGTCCGGCCGGTTCATACGTTGTTGCAAAAAGGTAAAAGAGACCAGCTTTTTAGTCGCCTTCAAATATGACGAAGGAATCTTTAATGCTTTTGATGCCTATGCGATTTCAAGATGCGAGAGCAGCGGGAAATGGTCTGAGGCGCGGCTCGCTACCGACGGCTCTCAGATGACCTCGCAGGCTTTCAGGCGGTCTGCGAAGCATGTCGGCAGTAAGAGATAGTCGAGGCGCAGGTGCGGGTTTTAATCAGCGAGTCGTGGATTTTAGCGAAGATAGCGTAATTGAAGCGGCGGGGTTCAGCGTGGAACATGGATTAGCAGGCTGACAAAGTTGTTACGTCGTAAGCCTGGGTAAATCCGCATACAATTGGTCGTACTCGTCTTTGATGACCTCGTAGCACTCGCAGCTTAAGGCCTGTAAACCTTGCCGATCAAGGATGTATATCTGACCGCGCCGGTAATCAATCAAACCCGAATCCTTGAGTTCACCGGCGGCCTCCGTGACACCGGCGCGGCGCACGCCTAAAGTCAGCGCCATCAGTTCGTGAGTCAGCAGAAGCTCGTCCGCTCGCATGTAGTCCTGCATCGTCAACAGCCAGCGCGCAAGTTGTCTCTTTAAGGGATGAAGCTTGTTGCAAGCCGATGTCTGGCTCGTCATGTTCAGTAGCATTCGAGTGTAGCGTAGCAGCAGGCGTGAGATCGCGCTCCTTTCCGCCCGGAGTTCTTGTCTGAGCACGTCCGCCTTTAAACGCATCGCGCTACCGGCAGCATGCACAATCACGCTGGTGGATGACAAGTTTGCCCCGAAGAAGATATTTAGCCCGACCATCCCTTCATCTCCGACGGGGCCGACCTCGACCGTTGAGCCGTCCCGCATCACGGCGAGCATGGAGAAGACCGCTGTCTCCGGGAAATAGACGTAATCAGTCTCCTCGTCAGGCTCGTAGATGGCCTCGCCTTGTGTAAGGGATACGCGCTCTAATTGAGAGCAGAAATGTGGCAGATCACCGAGGGCGGCGAGAATTTTGTTTTCGTCGGCGCGTTGTGGAACGGGCGGAGAAGGCATGATTGAACGTCCGCAGCTTCATCAGCGTTATCCCTGACTCTTATCTGCGCATCATAACATAGCGCTCCATGTTGAATAAACATCCGACCATCCTCCTCGTCTTGGATCATCTCTATTCTCGCGTTTGACACGAAGCTGTTTACCAACCGGAGCGATTCAGTATGAAGACCACTGTTGCCCCGGCACGGCGTAAGTCTGTTGACTGGCCGCAAAACGTTTTATTCGAGGCTGGCGAATCTGGCGGGCTTCAACCCACTCGTCGTAAGACTCGTCCCAGCCGTAGTAATGAATCAGAAATTGTCCGTCCTCCCGGTCGGCATCAATAATCCGCCCCTTAAACCAATCGCCGTCGGATTTGACCAGCACACGCTCGCCTATTCGCGCATCACGTTTTTTCTCAGCCCGGCTGAGGACTGTTTGAGGGCTAAAGTCTCCCGTCGTCGTGAAGACGACGCGTTGCTTCTCGGCAAACGACATATCTTCTCTGACCTGACCGGCCAGCTCTCCGAGCGTGATCTGCCCGTCGCCGTTCGTATCCTCATAGGCCTTTCCACGCAGGGCCGCGAGCAATGCTTCGGTGAACGTCCATTCGGCGGTTGACATCTTATCGGCGGTAGAAGATGTCAAAACAGCGTAAGAAGTGCGGCCCCCGGCTCGCTCCCGGACGGCCTCGGCCAACGCGCCGGAGTAACAATTGTCGAGGGTGAGAAAGGCTCTCGCTCCTTTGAAGTAACGCTCGATGCTTGCGGGAATTGATGCCACAGGCCATCCCGGAACATCCTCGTCACCGGCATCGTAGCTCGCCAGATACGCCTCGTCATCGTCCACCTTGTAGCCGTGCCCCGTGTAATACAGAAATAGCAAGTCTCCTTTTCCGGCGCGCGAGAGGTGTCTGGCAAGCGCGCTCTGGATGCGAGCGGCGGTGGCCTCCCTGTCGCGAAGGTAAACGATCTGCGGCGCGGGGACACCCTGTTTCCTGAAGAAGTTGACCAACTCGGCATCGCGACGATTCTGCTGGGGAAAAGAACTGAACATGTCTTCGTGCTTAAAGCGCAGCGTCCCGACCACGAAGACCCATGTTCTTTGCGGCTCCCAGTCCCGCGCCAGAGCGGACGAGGCCGGGACGAGCGCGTACACCACCACTAACAACGCCGTCGCAATTAACGGATGTTTGATCGTTTGACGAAATACTTGTGACATTCTCTCCGGCCCCTTACCCCTGACAGGCTTCTACAACTCACGGGATGGACTGGTAGCGGAGAAACTTTTGCCGGGGATCATTACCTTGCCGGTTTTTGTGAGGCAGAAAGGCAAAAGCGAAGTCGGTTGTGGATGGGTTTGGATAAATACTGAGTGTTCAGCGGATTGAGATTCACCACAGAGGCACAGTGAGCACGAGAGGCGAGGCACAGAGAGTTAGATATTCAAGCCTCCGTGCTTCCTACGTGTCCTGCGATGGTGAATAGCAACTTTCATCACACTCAATTTTATATTGACCCGCTCCTGTAAAGCCCGACGGGACACACGGTGGGTTCCGCTTAGACCATCATTATTGACTTATCGCTGCCTTCACGGTCGGCCACATGGTCTTGGCCCAGTACTCGTATCCGACATCTGAAGGATGAAATCCGTCGCTGGAAAAGAATTCGGGATGCTGGGGAATAATTTCATGCGTCGTTGTATAGACATCAACGACGAGCAGGCCGTAGCGCCCTGCGATCTCTTCGATGCGCTCGTTGAAGAGCGTAATGCGGCTTCTCAATTCGTCACGCATGAGCGCGGGCACGACCGGAGCGAGCGAAACGTCCGGCAGGTTGGTCACGACGACCGTGCCGTTTGTCTTCGCCTTGATGTGCTTGATGATCTCCTCATAATTGCGCGTGAATCGTTCGACCGCGACGCCGCGCCCCACGTCGTTAATGCCTATGCCGAGCGTGACGAGCGTCGTGGCTGGCGTAATCGCCGGGCCAAGCTGATCGAGCAGAACATCATCGGTGGTCGCGCCGCTCACGCACAGGTTGGTCAAACTCGAACGGGGCCGCTCATGTTTTATGCGCTCAAAGATGCGCGCGACATAGCCGCCGTCTCTGGCCCCGACACCGACGCCGGTCGAATCGCCGAGCGCGACATAAATAACCGGCACCTCCCCTTTATCTTTCATACCCGTTTGATTCCCCTTTTGCGTGTCGGTACTGCTTGTCCCGCATGCCGCCCCGGTTATTATCGAGAGCGTGATGAAGAGCGCGAAGATGCGCTCGATGAGAAAGAGCGATGTGAACTTCATACTCCCCCTTGACCTCCCCTCGCGGCTTAACGGACGGGCTCGCGCAGCACAGCTTCGGCGGCTGCCGCTGCGCGCCGTGCGGCCTGCGCTTGCGCCATTTTAAGTCCGGCGATCTGCAACAGCGACTCGCCTGTTCGCGAAAGCATGCGCACCAGATCACCCTCTTCGGCGCGCGTCTCGTTGACCAGCTCCGCCCACTCCGCGCCTCCGGCCCAGCGGGCGGCGGCGGCAGCCGCTGAGAAGTTGATCTCCGGCGCGGGCTCTAACCCTTGCTTCCATTCTTCGGTGGCAACTTTATAGGCAACTTCATCGAACCGCGCAAGCGTCTTGACAAGCCTGTCATCCAGTTCAAGCTCGCCGTAATCGCGGTCAGCGTCCGCCGCCAGCGCCGCCATCAGCCCGGCCGTGTGTTTCGCATCGAGCGCATCGAAGAGACCATGACGGACTGCTTCACCCACAAGCAGCGTGCGATCAACGTGCAAATCCGCGAGCCAACGCCCGCGCTCCGTCACGCGTTCCTGCGCGAAATCCAGATAATCGAAGGCGGCCAGCACGCGGGCACGGCGCTCAAACGGCTGCCAGACCTCCGCGCGCAAAGCCTCCATGCGCCCTTCCGCACGCTCCACCCGTTCAGCATCCTCAATGACAGACCACAGGGCTTCAGCGCAAGTCGTTTTCTCATCCTTACTCAAACCTGTCGGAGCCAACTCATCAATCATGTTATTTATCAGCTCGACCGACTCATTCTCATATTCGCGCGCGTCCTGTAGTCGCGGCTCTTGAAGAAGAAGTTCCCTGCCTCTGGCGTGGACATCATTGAATGCCTCGTCAACCTGATCTTCGTTCAAAGGATATATGGTCTCGTAAACCCTGCCCACCCGTTCGAGCGCGAGACTGGCGCTGCGCCCGTCCTCGCGTATGCCGATAAGCCCTGCGCCGCGACGCCGTGTCACGAACACGAGTCGTCGCCCACTACGGCCTATACCGACCACTCTTCCGGGCACGATCATTTCATCAAGCCAACGCATGACGACTTCAAATCGGGTTTGCGGAAGACGCTCAAGCAGACGGGCACGCGCGCTCGCCAGTCGCTCAAGCCCGCGCGCCACCGAAGTCGGCAGGTTGCATCCCGCTTCATCAAGTTTCAATCTGATGTGCCGCTCGCTATCGTCGCGTTCACGCTCTAAACGCGTGAGACGCCGCGTCACCTCGCGGAACGCGAAGCTGCGTTCGGCTATGTCGCGCACCTGCGCGAAGTTTTTATATGCATCGAGAAGATTCAGGAGTGTCGAGTAGGTCGCGCGAAACTGGCTTTGCAGCGGGTCGGGTTGTGCTTCCAGAAGATGCGCGATGCGTTCGGGGTCTTGATGCAGGCCGGGCGCGGCGACGACAAATCCGACGCGGTCGCGGCCACGGCGCCCCGCCCGGCCCGTCATCTGCTGCAATTCTGAGGCGGAGAGTTGCCGCCAGCCGCTTCCCGTGCGCGCATCAACATTGGTGATGACGACCGTGCGCGCGGGGAAATCAACGCCCGCCGCCACGGTCGCTGTCGCAAAGATGGCGTCCAGGAGTCCGGCACTCATCAAACGCTCGATGACCAGTTTCCATGCCGGAATATGTCCGGCGTGATGCGCCGCGACGCCGCCGCGAATGATCGTGTCCCAGTGGCGATGATTGCGCACCTCCGGGTGCTCGACGATAAAAGCGCGCAGGATAGCGCGGCGCTCTTCACGCCGTTCGGGGCGCTCGTCTCGTCTGATGAGCGCCGCTTCCGACGCCGCCTGATCGCAGCGCCGCCGCGTCGGCAGAAAGATGATGGCGGGCAGCAGATTGTAAGATTGCAGGGCCGCAAGGAGCGTCGCGGGCGGCATCTCCGGCATGCGAAGTTTCAACGCGGCCCCCCTCTTCTCGATCTCCAGTTTGAACGTGACGGTTGAGACTCGCGCTCCCTCTGCTCGCCCAGACGGACGATCTCGGGGTTGAGCCCTCCTCCTGTGTGACCGAGAAGCGGCAACAACTGGCCGTCGGGCAGCAGAAAGGCTGCGCGTAGCGGAACTGGGCGCGCGCCCGGACGCGCAACCACACCACAACGCACGCCTCGCACCTCGGAGATCCACGCTGCGAACTCTCCGGCATTACCGATGGTCGCCGATAGCAGGAGAAGGCGTATGCGCGGCGGCGAAAGGATAATCGCTTCTTCCCAGACGTGGCCGCGCTCTTCGTCCGCCAGATAATGCGCTTCGTCGAGCACGACGAGGTCACCGCGAATTTGGCTGCCGCTACGCAGAGAATCAAAAAGCTGATTGCGATAAATCTCTGTCGTGCCGACGATGAGCGGCGCATCCGGGTTCTCTTTGCGGTCTCCGGTCAGGATGCCGACACTTTCAGCGCCGAACTCGTCTGCGAACTCCTGATATTTTGAATTGGTCAGGGCCTTCAAGGGGCTCGTGTACCATGCGCGTTTTCCCGCCGCGAGCAATCGCCTGATCTCCTCGCGCGCGATCCAGGTCTTGCCGCTGCCCGTCGGCGCTGTCACCAGCACATCTTCATGCTCAAGGGCAGCGAGCGCTTCCAATTGAAACGGATCGGGCTTAAACGGAGCAGGCGCGGGCGCACCAATGCCTTCGAGCAACCGCCGCAACTCGCGGGAGAGAGGGCGCGCTCTTTCCAGCACAGACCCTCCGGGACGATCTTCACCTGTCGCAGCAACCGTAGCGCGCTCATTCTTCTCTCCTTTACGCGCGTGGCGCGCGCCCTTCTTCCCGCTTTTTCCCTCGGAAGCCCGTTTTCGCCGGCCTTTGTTAACATATGAGCGTGGCATGTCGTCATTGTAAGGGATGAAAGAGCAGGGATGAAGGCGGAGGGATGAAGTAAACGACGAATCGAATGATTCAAACTGAACACTCATACTTTTAGCCTTCATCGTTGCCGCCTTCATCCTTGCTTTTCCTTCGGCTCAGGTAGTGCTAACCTTTACGGACGGGGCTCGCAACGATTGCGAGCCTGTATGCGTCTAAAGACGGACTCGCGCTTGAAGGTTCGGGCGCGCACGTCGGGTGAAGATAGTGGCAGAGCTTTTAGAAAATTTCGAGATCAATCGCGAGCCGCGCTGGCCGATACTTTCGCGTCTGGCGGCAGCCTCTCTGGTGCTTCACGTAGCGCTCGTGGCCTCGGCCATCTATGTGCCCGGCGTGCGCAGCGCCCTCAACATCGTGTACCTGTTCTCTGACGCCAGGTACGTTGACGAGGATTACAACCGGACTGCCGTTGGCGAGCGAGCGCAGTTGATTGATCTGGCTAAGGAGAAGTTCCAGTATCCAGAAGGTTATTTCGCGACGGGCGCGGTCATGCCCGATCCGCTTGCCCCTCAGATCATCATGGAGCCGCCGCCTGCTCGGGTCTTTACACCGCCCAAGCCCGTGCCGACGCCGACGCCTCAGCCTTCACCGACACCTGTGGCGAGCCCAACACCTCAACCTTCGGTGAGCCCATCCGTTGTGCCGGGCACAGACCAAACGGTAGCGGCGGGCAAGACCAAGGAGGAGGCAGAGAAGGATTTAAACAAGATCGCCACCGAGCATAATGTGGAGCGGCCCAACGAGGATGCCATTAACAAGAAACCGCTCAAGGATTGGCTGGCGCGCGCCAACGAGTTGAAGGTCAAAGGCCAGCTTGATCTGAACCAGACCATTGAGATGGTCATCGAGGCGCAACTGGACGAGAACGGCACGCTGCATGATCCCGTAGTGATACAGAAGACGGGTGATCCGCGTCTTATCGAAGTCGCGAAGGAGTTGATTGCCGCCATCGGCGACAGCAAAGTCCTCGGCTTTATGAAAAAGGATGCAAAGAAATTGCGCATTACAATCAAGCTGGATCAAACGGAGGTCGTGGCGAAGGTCGAATCGGAGGCCGCGACGCCCGAGCGCGCGAAAGAACTGTCGCAAGGTTATAGCCTGCTGCTACTCGCAGGCGCTTTCGCCAGAAAAGGACGGGACGAGGAGGTTCTTTATAAGAACACCAAAATCTCAACGGACGGCAAACAGGTCATCGTTAACTTTAAGATGCCGCGCGCAGACGCCGGAGCGATGCTCTCAAAGCAGGTTCCGGCCAGTTAGCTTTCAAAAAGACGATGACCACGCAAGCGACATGCGCGTCTTTTCTGTTTGTAGATGAATATGCACAACTCTCGCATCACTAACGCTTCGCTTTTCGTGACTGTGCTCTCGGCCTGTCTCGGTCTTTCTATGACCGGCGTGTCTGCTCAGATTCACGCGCAACGGGGCGCGAGTGCGGCGACAAACGAGTCTCAGGCGTTAGTCCTCAATGCGTTTTCTCAGCATCTGTCGCCGTATCAGGCGCGTAAACTTGCAGCAGCAAACAATTCATATTTCCAGGTAGCTATTTGCTACGCTCAAGGCGAACCGGCAACAGTTTTCTATCAAAACTCCAGAGCCCTCACAGACAAAAACCGACTCCTTGTCGTCACACGCCTGCCGCGTGCTGCTTTGGTTTCGCTCCCGGCGGAGCAGCCATGCG
>JBKKAL010000229.1:0-3113 GCA_046714695.1 Pyrinomonadaceae bacterium | reverse complement strand
GGCATGGCCCGCTTGACACTCGTAGAGGCCGTCCGTATATTCATTCTTTCGCTTTATGGCGAGGGCACCCGTAGCTCAGTTGGATAGAGTACTTGACTACGAATCAAGGGGTCGGAAGTTCGAGTCTTCCCGGGTGCATTATATTTTTCGAGAGAGATTGCTATTTTAGGCAGTCTCTTTTTTATTTCATTCTACTGCCTGGATGATAAAATGTGTCCATGCAAATAGACCTTACAAATCCTCACGAGTCAGAATATAAAATATGTTCGAAATGTAAACTGACGAGAAATGCACCAACGTGGAATCTCTATTTGATCAGAGCTGCAACGCTTTTAACGCTGCTCGTATTGCTTATGCTGACAATACAAGCTCAGGATCAAAAGAAATGGAAATCCTTACCTTGTACGAACGATGAAACCGATAAGCCCGAAACACGCTTCTCCATCTCATACTGGAAAACTGAAGAGAAAGATGAGAAGGGTAATCCACTGGTACATCTGAGACTGCGCAGCAAAAATAAGAAGGCTCAAACCTTCCATTTCAACTTTTTAACAGACATGAGGGACGAAGTTATAGGCGTGGCGGAAATAGCACTAAAACTAACGCCGGGAACGCCTCAATACACATCGCTTTATAGCCGGGAAATAAAGTCCTGCTCAAGTGTTCTGGTTCCGGAAGGCGTACGGATGGGCTTCCAGACAGGGGTCGGGATGGGCAATCGCAAGGTGGAGAAGATCAAGCCGACGCTGCCTTCGATAAAGCCTCCGACAATCAAACCTCCTACAAAGACGCCTTAGGGGCCAAAACCACCGGGTTCGGGTGTGAAGACATGAAGCGGCAAGCTCTATCCTCCGTCATCTGGTATGTTTTCAGGTTATTCATCGAACAGCTCACATAGCTGCGTTAGAGACATAGCCACTTATTCTCAGTCCGGTCGGCTCGAAGAACTTGCTAGGCTTCGCCGCCTGGGGAAACAAATTTATATCCCCCGAAGCTTTGGAATTTCTACCGCGAAAACAATTCCAGCCACAACAATACCAATCTGCTTATCGGGCGAGTCCCGATGGAGAAATAGCATCAAGTCACTTTAAACAGAAGGACGTAGGCGCGCCATCAGGTAGGCATCAACATAATACCCATCGCGGAACGCATATTGCCGCAACGTCCCCTCACGCTCGAACCCGCAACGCTCATACAGGCGGATCGCCGGTTCGTTGTCCGTGTAGACCTCAAGCTCCAACCGAGTAAGGTTGAGCCATTTATCCGCCAGGTCTACGCCCGCGCGCATGAGGGCCGTTCCGATTCCCTTGCCCTGCCACTCATCATGCACGCCCATTCCAATCGCGCCAGCGTGCCTCCGCCGGGGCTTGTTCGGAAACGTATCAACCGAGAGCATCCCGACCACACGGTCGCCGACGACCGCCACCAGGTTGTATGTGCCGCTGCCGGGGGCCGCAAATCGCTGCCGCCAATGTTCAAGGGACGGATACGGCAACTGGAGTGTCCCGGCGAACGCCTTCGAGCAACTATAAATTTCATGGACAGCCGAACAGTCGGCCGGCTCAGCATGACGTATCTGTATATCTTCAACTTGCAATGGCTTCACCTCGTTATAGTTCAGCTACAATCAGACCGCAGTTAATAAAATAGAGAACACAATAATTCTCTTTAACATTAGTTCACTCTATGCTGAGCAAAGGGAGTATTACGTTCTATGAGTAAGCAAGAACGCCTGTGTGCATAGTCATTTTCCATTCTTCTCCTATCTTTGAATAGACCTTACAGACGCGGCCTTTCCAGTGATCGGGTCGTCCCTCCCCGTCAATCCACAGGGTATCTATATCAACGACGGCGAAGGCTCCGTCGCCTTCTCTGGAGATGACGATTTTCCTGATCTCTCTATTGTTGTGGACGAGTTTGTGCGTATCAAACAGTTCCTGCCATCCGCTCGTCCATCTTTCATAATCGTATCTTCCCCACTCCATGACCCAATCAAGCGGGTCGTGCGCATTCGGCGTGAGCGGCCAGGGCCAGACCATATCGCTATGAAAGACGCTAATCAGGAGACGCGCATCCTTTGTGTCCCATGCTCTGGTTTCGCGGTTGACGATCTCTTCGATCTCTCGTTCGACCCTTTTCATATAGCTTGATGATCTATGCCAATGAAAGGAGCCTTACGCCGCCCGTGCCGCGTAAGGCTCTCTAAGTTTTGCCTGCTCTCTGGCTCTTTAGAAGGTGAACTTCATGGCTAACTGAACCTGACGCGGATCGCCGACGCCCTGGCGCAAGAAACCGTCGAAGTTAAAGAGCGCATCGCCGATGGTCGGGTCAATGTTGTTATTGGTGTTGAAGGTATTGAACATCTCAACGATAGGAATCAACGCATACCGCTCGCCGAAGCGGAACGGGCGTTGTAAACGCCAGTCAAACGAGAAGAACTCGTTATTCTTGCGCAGCGTGTTGCGATTGGCGCAGCGTACGGCGCACCCCGGCGATTTCGGCTGGGCCGTGTGCGCCTGTATGCGCGCGTTGCCCTCGAAGCCCCATAGCAGTTCCGCGTTCGCGTAGAAGTTGAAACGGTGACGAATGTCGCGGTCGGCAAGCGAGTAGTCGAGCTGAAGATTGTTAAAGTCGAAGGAGCGGTCGGTGAACGGGTCGCGCTCGTTGGAGTCGTCGTCCAAATCCTTCGCAAACGTGTAGTTCCACTCGAACTGGTAGCCACGGCTGTAGCGTTTGCGCATCCCGACGGTAAAACCGCGATAGAGCGACTTGCCCACGGCGCTCGCGACCATCGTCTCGCCTAGGAACGGGGCGAAAAAGCCCGTCCGGCCATAGTCCAGAAAGCGCGTCAGGTGAACGGCCTTGGAGTGAGTGAAATCGAAATAGAGCGACAGGTTGTTGGCGACCTCCTGCTCGAAGGCGATGTTGGACGTGTAAACGCGCGGATTGGCGTAGTCGCGGCTGAAAACCCTGACGCCTGAAAAGCATGGAAATGGATTGACCCCGCACGAGCTTGCGGTCGGTGTCACCAGATTAGGCCAGACGGGTCGAACAGTCGGATTAGCAAACAGGCCGCCGGCAATCGTTTGCTGCTGCACGCCGTTGGTTGTAAT
>JBKKAL010000228.1:0-2886 GCA_046714695.1 Pyrinomonadaceae bacterium | reverse complement strand
TAATAAACAAAGTTCCCAACCCTTGGTCGAAAACGATTTCCGTCGGGACACGACTGTCGGAACAAGCCAGAATGACGGCGAACGGCGTTTGCCCCAAAATCTGGGCGCGGCGTTCGGCGGCGGAAGCCTCAGGGCGACGCGCCTGACCGCCGAAAAATCGGGCGTTCCCCGTTTTCAACGCGCGAAGTGCTTCCTGCGGCGTGCGCGCAATCGGATCGCGCAGTTGCGCGATTTCTTCCATCGTCGCGCCGCGTTTGACGGCGTCGGCGATTTTCTGGTCATCCAAAACATCCCCCGTCTGCGGTTGCGTTGGGGTTGATGTCGGGGTTTGTCCTTTCGCCGCCAAGCCGCCGAGTATCAAACCGCCGAAAGCCAATAAAGATTTACATGCACCTCTACGATTAATCTTGTTTTCGCTCATTCGTTTATCCCTCCTTATCCAATCATGCCACATGCCTCATGTTCTCGTAACCCTCCGCATATCAGGAAGCCGCCGAACGCCCGAATTTGTATGTTGACTGAAGTCGGCTCAAGCGGCAAGCTTCAGTCGCCACAGGATGCCGCAGAAGCTGTGCCCGAATTATGACCACCAGAGTCAGTGGGTTAGAAAAGCTCCCGGCATCCATCCCGTGCAGCGCTCAGAGGTCGGACAGTATCCTAAGCCGCTCAACATTGAGCTGAGCTTGTATCTGCAAGTTTGACAAAGCGCCGTATCTCATTCGAGAGGAGTTCTCCACCATGACAGAACCAGCACTTGGCATCGACATTGCGAAACTCAAATTCAACGTTTGCCTCATCAACAAGGGCGGCAAGCCCCGTCATAAACTCTTTGCCAACACCCCGACCGGCTTTGAGCAACTGCGTGAGTGGCTCTCCAAGCAACGTGTCGAGTGTCTCCACGCCTGCCTCGAAGCCACTGGCACATACGGCGAAGCACTCTCGCTCTTTCTCTACCAGGCTGGTCACCGGGTCAGCGTCATCAACCCGGCGGCCATTAAAGCTTTCACCGGGAGCCGCCCTCTCTCGCACGAAAACAGATCGCGTGGATGCCGAGTTGATCGCTCGCTTTTGTCTCGCGCAAGCGCCTCCCGCGTAGACGCCATTGCCCGCCGAAGTACGAGACTTTCAGGCACTTGTGCGCCGCCTGGAATCTCTCATCGAGATGCGAGTGATGGAAGAGAATCGCCTCTCTTCAGGGATCACGGTTGAGGCTGTACGCCACAGTGTCGAACAACTGCTGGCTTATCTCAATCATGAGATCAGGCACACTGAAGAGTTGATCCGCGAGCATATCAATAGTCACCCTGGGCTGAAGCAGCAGAGTGCGCTTCTCGACTCGTTTGTGGTTGACCGTTTCTCCATCGTGGCGCAACTTCCGGGAGACGCAACGGGGCTGCCATAGATGCCGCGACTCGCACAGTGCTCGGCTTTGATCCGTTCCAGCAATCGTTCGTTCTCTTTCGCTCTCTGAGAGGACTGCCCAGAGCGCCACCCGTAATAGCCTGACGCGCCGACTTCTAACACCCGGCACATTGCAGCAACGCTGAACTCCGATTCGTGAGCGCAGATAAAAGCGTACTTTACCGGATGTCTCTGGCAAAGTACGCGGCGGCCTTTTTTAGGATGGCGCGCTCCTCTTCAAGCTGCTTGACCTGTTGCCGCAACTCGAAGTTCTCCTGTTCGAGTGGCGTCCGCTGCCCGTGACCGCGAAACGCCTCACGGCCTTCACTCTTCGCCGCTCTCACCCACCGCGACATCGTCCACGGCGAGACGCCCAAACTCTTGGCGGCGGCGGCGAGGGTGCGCCCCTGCTCGATCACAAGTCGGGCCGCGCCTTCCTTGAACTCTTTCGTATATTGTTTACGTTCTTTCATCTTGCCTCCAGTATATCGGTTATCTCGGAGGCTCTAAAGAGTCTTATCTCACTCTCCACTTTTTGGGGTAAGGTTCAGTCCTGCGCTTGGCGGTAAGCGGCTATCCGACGTGCGTCCTTTAGATATACAGTCCCTATATATAAGCATGTCTGATCAAGGCTTATCTCCGCGTACCGTGCGCTTCACTCACTCCGTCCTTTCTTCCGCATTCAAGCAGGCCGTGCACTGGCGTTTGCTGTTACATAATCCTTGCGGATCAGTTGAACTACCGCGCAAGGCAAGCCAAGAGATGCAATCGCTCACGCCACTAGAGGCAGCGCACTTTCTCGCAGAAGCGGCAAGTGATCGCTGGGGGGCGTTATTTCTTCTTGACTGGCAACAGGCTTGCGCCCGTCAGAGTATTTTGGCTTGAAGTGGTCGGACGTTGATCTTGAGTGCGGTTTTGTCACTGTGCAACGCTCGCTAATTTGGAGAAGCTACAAGAGCGGCGATTGGTACTTTGGCGAGCCGAAAACGCCGCGTAGTCGCCGCCGCATACCATTGCCTGCGTCAGTTGTGCGCACCCTTTCTGAACATCGGCTGGCGACAAGCAGAGGAACGACTTAAGGCTGGCTCTGCATATCAGAATCTTAATCTCATTTTTGCTACTGGCGAAGGCCAGCCACTTATCAGGTTGAATGTCGTGCAGAAACACTTCAAGCCCATCTTGAAGCGCGCCAAGTTGCCTGCAACACTACGGCTCTATGATTTGCGCCACACATGCGCCACGCTATTACTTTCAGCAAATGAGAATCCGAAAGTTGTTAGCGAGCGGCTTGGGCATTCATCTATTACTTTGACAATGGACGTTTACTCGCACGTTCTGCCAGATATGCAGCAAGGGGCTGACATGTTCCCCGATCTGAATACCAGCCGATAGATTAGAATCTCCCAACCTCCGAAGGAGATTCAAAGATGAAGCAGTCAAAGTTTAGCGAAGAGCAGATCATCAGCATCTTGCGTGAAGCGGAAA
>JBKKAL010000227.1:0-8906 GCA_046714695.1 Pyrinomonadaceae bacterium | reverse complement strand
CAAGATGCCTGCGCTCCCAGCCGCCACCAAACTAACACGCTACTTATTTATACAATCCGTTATGCTGCTTTGGCAGCGGTATGTGCATAGCTTCTGCTGGCAGTATCCATATATTCCTTAAAGCCGTTGATCCTACCGTCCTTAACCGTCATGACGTGTACGAAATCGGAAGAATACTCTTTGCTCGTGGCTTTGACCCGCCACTTAAAATTTCCCAAAACAATGACTTTGTCACCTTTCGCGATAAATTCCGTCGGCTCATGGATCGGATTTTCCTCGGCTTCATCGAGACGGGTAAAAAAGTCTAAGACGCTTTCAATTCCGTTAAATTTTCCGGCATACGGCACGTTTTCCATTTCCGGCAGTTCCCACGAAATATCATCCGAAAACTGTTTCAAAAACGTTTCGTCGCCGCTTTTGAAAAGTTCATATGTTTTTGCTACTAATTTTGTGTTTTCTTGTTCGTTCATTTTTTGTTCTCCTTAATTTTTGGACTGAATAAATCACGGAATAAGAGCCCAAAGCATCCCCTTTTTTCGTCTGTGCTTGCGGCAATTTTATTGAGCTGTCGGCGTTTCCATATATAAAGCCTCAAGCCATTTTCCGCCGCGTTTGACATAGACTACCGATGCGCGAACATTCGCCGGGATTGTTTTTCCGCTACACACGCCGTCCTGCTTCGCCGTATAGGTCATAAGAACCGAGTCCTTGTCGAGCGTGACAAACTTAAAATTGTCGAGCGAATAACTTTTGACTTCACAATCGGTAGCGGTGGATTTAATGACCTGTGTTTTATTGGACACGCTTTCGGAATTGACCAACAAAAACTCTTCCGTCACATTATTTCGTATCCAGGAACTGTCTTTGTTTTTCCACGCTTCCCAACCCGCTTTTTCCAGAGCGATAATCTGCGTTTCAACCTTCGAGTCTTTCGACATCTTCGTTTGACCGAAGGCGGCAGACGAAGCGGCAATCGCAATCACCATCAATATCATTATTTTTATTCATAGTTTTTCTCCTGTTGCTTTATAGAATTTGTTTCCTGATAAAGATTGCGGAAGCCCGCGCGAAGTAAGCGCGTAAACACCTCACACTTACTTCGCGCGTGTTTCTGCATTTGCTTAACGCCGCGGTTCCAAAACGATTTCTCGCGCCAGACGGTTTTCCAGAACTTCGCGGATTTGCAGACGGTCGCGGTAGCCCTGCATCTGTTTTTCGTCCGTGCCAATGACCGTTTGCGCAAGATTGTCGGCTTTGGCTTCGTTGGCTTCCATCGTCGCCATATCTTTGTACTCGGTCATCAGCATAATGTTCCAATCGTTCGAGCCGTGTGATTCGGTGGTCAAGACTTTATAGGAAATGATTTGCCCGTCTTTTTTCAACGCTTCCTGCTCGCGCTTCCAATCGCCCGCGACATAGTTCAAATAAGCCGTATCCATTCCCGGTTTCATCTTGATAAAACCGATGCTCCAAACCGAGCCGTTGCGATACGGACGGTTGACTTGTGCCACGACGACGATGCTTAAAGTTAAAACCAAAACGATAAGCAAACCGACTAAAATGCGTGTTTTGTATTTCATAATTTGTCTCCTGTTGTTTTTAGAATTGGGAAATTTACTATTCGCCGATGCGCGTATTGCCCGCGGCGACTAATTGCCAGCGTCCTTTGATCTTGACCAAGGTCGCGGTCGTGATGAATTTACCGTCAGTGAATTTTAAGCCGGGCGCGAATTTGGTCGTGATGCGGGTAATTGCCACCGCCGTATTTCCAAAAAGATGAAGCTTCACAACTTCAATGTTGATTGATTCGTATTTCAAATCGCCTGACTTAATCGCAGCGATTCGCTCCGCCTTGGTCATCATCATTCCGGTATCGCCGACAAAGCTGTAATCGTCGGCATAGATACGTTCGAGCGCGGCAGCGTCGTTTTTGCCGAGCGCGGCAGCAAGATCGTTCAGCGTCTGCCGAACCGCTTGTTCGTCGCCTTTTTTACCGGCGTTCTTGCCGTTCGTTTGACACAGAATTAGTGCCGGCAGAGCGAGTGTCATAACGATCATTAACAAGATGCGTTTCATAGTTTCTCTCCTATTTTGCTTAATAGGGTGCCATACTGAATGGTTTTGTTTCGACGGTTTGCCGCACCCGATTGAAGCAACCGACGGCCAAAGTTTCGCCTTTAATCTGTAATTCCCCGTTAGCTTTCTGTGGGGTCGCCAAATAAAAAAGATGAGATTCCAAAGGGAAAGCCGTTCCCTTTGGTCAAAGGCGGGGTTAATACCCCGACCGCGAAGTCGGTGGCGTCGCTAACGCGCCACACGCCGAAAATTTATTTACCGGAATGGTTTTTCGTTTAACGCGCCTTGTTCTTGCAGAACTATTAGCTAAACCATCTTTGACAATAGGTTCAACTTGCTTCTATCTCGAAGCCATAGAACGCTGCGCCGGTGATGATTACCACGAGGATTGCTAGCGACAGAATCTACTTAGAAGTACAGGTATTTGTTCTGTTATCTGACCTGCTTGATTTGCGGGGTGCTTGTGTTGGATGGATGCTTCAGATGACCTGATAGATTTCAGATGCTCTGAGAATGGAGAAAGCTAGGCTCGATTCGGCGGCACTATATAGGAAGGCTTAAGGGTTGTAAAGGTAATTCACCCACGAATGCCTTGTTATGCGGATATTGTGAACCAAATGTGTGCCAACTCAACCAAACGAAACTCAACCATACTCAGGCTAAGATCGAATGTCAAAAAGGCTAACTCTGGCATATACAAATAAACTCAACCACACTCAAACGGAATTTGACTTTCTATCTGCAAAACCTTTATTCATCGGTTCGATTCCGATAGCCGCCTCCAACAACTCTTTTAGTTGTTAAGCTTATAATCTTGGCCACCCTCTGGCAACCTTCATAAAAGGGTACTGTGGGAAGATTTGTGGGGAGTGTTTACGTCTGCACTATTTCTTCTGTTTGCTTGCAATATAAACTTAGTGGCCTTGTTGGATCATTGATTTATTAATAAAGTTGATGCTCCTAGATGTTATTTGCCGGTTGAGCAATAGTAACCATTCGGGCTTATTTATTAAAGCGTCGCGTCCTCAAACCCTACTCACAATATGACGGTCTGTTTAAATCATCATATCGGCCAACAAATTCTCATTTTCGCCATATTGACAATCACTTGGAACCGAATAGAATACGCGGCAACCAACGAGGCAAGAAACGAACTGAAGTAAGCTTTTTTTTGTACTACCGATCTGCTTTCGAACGTCGGCTCAGGGGTTGACGCATGACAATTCATCCAACCTGACGATTCAAAAAAGCACCGTCATATAATGATCGCCATCAGATAGTCATGTTACTTCTCACAGAACCGCGCCGTATGCTGATGGTACTTTAAAGCTGATGAAACCATATCAGTTGCTCAATGCAAAACGCCCACGGCGCGACTCTCGATCACTGCGGCATATTCAATACACGCTTATCAGATCGCTCTCGTAGAATCTGGATAAAATATCTTCCCGACTTTGCCCTTACATTAAAATGAAATTAACGAATCCCAGTGTTCGACTTTGACACATACGGTGACGGAGGTAATTACTAATATTGTTATTTTCATAACAAATATGTCTTAAAGTTGAACACTCTCGGTCAACTTGCTGGTTGAATGACACCATTTATTTAGTTACACTGCCTTTATGGGCTTACGTCCTTCTGGTAAGCCTTAATCAAGAATCAGTTAAGTAAATAAGCATCGTCTCTTACCCCGGTGACTGTGCTCTGGCGCGAGTCTTGACGTCAGCCCCTGGTTAGTATATGTGCGTCAATGAATCGCGAGAAAAGGATCAATGATTAATACAACAAGTTCCCCTGGCCAGAATGGCGGCCTAAATCCACATCTGTTCTTCTTTAATATCTGCTTATTTCAGGCTCTCAAAGTTTCACTCACTGTCGCCTTCACAATTCTGGGACTTGTCTTGAACATTTCTTCAGCCTCCGCACAGACGGGAGACACTAGACCTGAAGATCGCTCCCAAGAACCTGTAGAGCGCGTTGACGATTTGGACCGTGCAGGCGTGGGTGAGACCGACAAGCGTAATATTGTGAGGCAAGCTCCGGCAAATCCTCTGGTTAAGAGAACCGCGCTCTCTTACACTCCACGCACGGGAAATCAGAGCGCACCGAGGCCGGTACTCGTTGATGACATCAAGATTATCTCGCGTGCAAGTGATGAGTCTCCAGAACCCTTAGGTCACTCCACGACGCCAAAAGCAGTTACTGGAATTGCCAATATTCCTTCGATCTGGCCGGTGAGAGGCCCATTGACGGATGGCTTCGGTGGTCGCAGTAATCCGTTCGGCGGCACGTCATCGGAATTTCATAAAGGACAGGACATCAGCGCGGCAAGAGGCGCTGCAGTCATGGCAACAGCGAACGGCACGGTTGTCAGCGCGGGATGGAAGAGAGGCTATGGTTTGGTGGTTTACATATACCACGGTAATGGTATCAGCACGCGCTATGGTCATCTCTCACGGATCGATGTTGTGGAGGGCCAGGCGCTCAAGCAAGGGGAACAGCTTGGCTTGGTCGGTTCTACGGGACGCTCGACCGCTCCCCACCTGCATTACGAAGTGCGAGTTGACGATCATCCCATGAATCCTAGATCCTATTTACCCTCTGGCTCACCGGTAAACAGCGTGCGTTAATGGATCGGAATTGAAAACTGATTTGCCTAATAGATATCCCAGTTTGCCCGGGCTACTCATAATACATTGGCTAACCTTGTACAGATACGCGCTGTGTACTAGGCGGTACTCTGAAACTGGTAAAACTATCAGTTGCGCCATCCAAAATGCCCACGGCGAGTGGTCTTCATATCAAAAGCGAACCTTTTAAAGAAGCTATCATTATTCCACTGAAACCGCTTCGGGCGATTGGCCATTGCCTCAACTATCCTTAGGTAAATTCTATTGAAGTCAACGGCAGCTTCGAAATCCATCGGCTGCTGCAAATCATCCGAAGTATCATGATAACGCTTAGTTCGCCAATTCTTGACAGTTTCATGCTCAGGCGAGTTTTTAACAAAACCGATCTTTAGTGAAACGGCCGGTACTCCGCGCTTAACGAAGCTGTATTGATCACTTCTGGTGAATGAATTCCGTTCGGGTTCAGGGTCCGAGATTATCTTGATACCCACAGCATCACCTGCACGTCTTAAGTCTACGGCGATATCCGACTCTTCCAGCCCCTGGACGATCAGGCTGCGCAACGGGAAAAGAGGCAAGAACATATCTACATTTACATTAGCAACAATATTGGTTGGCGGGACCGTAGGATAGTGGGCAAAATATTTGGAACCTAATAAACCCTTTTCCTCAGCCGTTACTGCCAGAAAAACGACCGAGCGACGCAGCGGCTTCCGCCGCCGACCGAGGGCGCGCGCCGTCTCCAGCAAAGTAGCGATCCCCGACGCATTATCCATTGCGCCATTGTAAATACGATCCCCTTCAGGCTTTTGGCTGACACCAAGGTGATCCAAATGGGCCGAGAGCACGACGTATTCATTCTTGAGTCGTGGATCAGTCCCCGGCAGGATCCCGACCACATTCTGTGATTCCAGACTCGATGACGTGACCTTTACGGTTGCACGCACAGAGGCCGGTATAGAAAACTTTGGCAATGGCTTCTCATTATTGGCCAGTTCCAGTATCTCTTTGAAAGAATGGCCCGAGCCCTCGAAGAACTTCTCGGCCGTGGCGGGATTGATGGTGACACCGAGGCGTTGACCGGCAGTCTCGTCTAAGCTCGGATCATCCAGGACCATTGAAGGCAGGAAGCGGTTGAGTTTTGAGCGCTCCCAGGGGATGTCCATACCCTTGGGATTCTGAACCGATAATACTCCAATGGCTCCGGCGCGTTTGAGAAACTTCCACCGCTCCGATTGGTAATGCGAGCGGAGAGGGCCGGGTATATTTGAGGGTGCGCCGGAGAGCAGAAGCACAACCTTGTTTTGTAGATCAAGGCCGGCCAAATCATCGTAATTCATCTCCGGTACGGTCAGACCGTATCCGACGAAAACGACCGGAGCCTCAATTTGAGGCGCGTTATCTACACGTATATTGAAAGTCGCTTCATCCCCGAGGACAACTGGAATAGTCTTGCCATTTCGAATAAGCGCCAGGCTGGATTCCTGCTCTACGATGCGCCGCGCTCTGAATTTAATAAGCTGGTAAAAGAGAGTCGTGCCGCCGGGTTTGAGTCCGGCACGCTTGAAGACGTTCGCCACGTACTCGGCTGCCCTGCGGTGCCCCTCGCTACCGGTTTCGCGACCCATATTTTTGTCATCAGCCAGATATTTAATATGCGCCCACCAGGCCTGCGCAGGGACGTTGCTATTACTTTTTCTTTGCCCCTCGACAGGTTGAAAGATTAAAAGGGCAAGACAGCACGAAAATAGAAAACACTTCATCGAAAATTTATATCTCCAAAGCTGAAGTATAGAAGTTGTTGCTGAGTAGCATACAACATCTCACACAGAAAACAGGTGAGAAAGTATAGTGGCCGTGTTTGTGCAAATGTGGAAAATATTGTGACGTCGAAGAGAAGCACCGACTCGCTGGAGTGATAACATCCTGTATTGAGGTTGCTGAATTTTTTGCGTGCGCAATGTGTGCCAACCCAGATAAACCAGGCGATACTCAGCAATACGGGGAAGTAGAACGGTAGAAGCTAAACCCAACCAGAGCATACACAAATGAAATATCTTTCTCCAGGTTCTTTGACGTTATCAACAGGCCAACTTGTTTTGCCAGCGAGACCCTTCACATCAACGGTAACAGTATCGCCAGTATCCCGCACTACAACAATATCAACGGCCTTCTTGTTTCCAAGCGTCAAGTTCGCCTCTGCCCCTAAACGATGAAGGACAGAGAGGACATAAAACTCGGCTGCCAAATTCGTATCATATGTTGTCATCTTTCAAGAAAGCACATCTAACGCCCGGCATCACCCGCGCCCCATTGCAAGATTCACGAGAGGCTCCGTGAAAGGGTGTCGGATGCATGCCGTTGCTAGGCGTCTTATTCGGATAAAATCCTGAAGCTGATAACTGCTCGCCCACCACCTTAGGCTTTGAAGCACGAAAAACTGACGTCGTTTGCCCGCCCGCCCGCTTATCGTCCACGGCGGATCGAGTACAGCCGACTCTCCGTCCGTATCAACAAGCGTTCACCCGCCATCGCCGGCGACGCCTGCGCCATGTCGTCCAGCGCATTCACGTGCAACAACTGGAACTTCGCGCCAGCCGCGATCACGAACGTCTGGCCCTCCTCGCTCAGGCAGAACAGCCGACCGTTGTAGGCCCAGGGCGAGGTCGTGAAAGCCGTCGCCGTCGGGTCAATCCGCGTTCGGTAAGTCATCTCCCCGGTTCGGGCGTCGAAACGGCTCAGGATGCCCGTCTCGGTCAGCGCGTAGACGGCCCCGTCATAAGCCACTGGCGTCGGCAGGTAAGTACCGCCGCGCGGCTGCGACCAGACGACGAACTCGTTCGAGGTCTGATCCTTCCCAAGCGAGATGTCGCCCACGGCACCGGGGCGGAGCGCGAACAGAGGCTTTCCCCGCCCGCCGTCAACGTACAGCAGCCCGCCGTAAGCGAAGGGCATCGGAATCGGTGTGACCGCCATCCCCGACAGGCGCCAGAGTTCTTTCCCCGACAGATCGTAACTGATCGCCACGTCCGGCCCCACCGTCACGATCTCTGTGCGCAGCGCATGCCGCCAGACAAACGGCGTCGCCCATCCCGACCGCTGCACCGGCTCCGTCTTACCGCCGATATCCCGGTTCGTGCGCCAGACCTGCTTGCCTGTCCGCTTGTCGAAGGCCGCGGCGTACTGCTGTTTCTGGTTATCGTTCACGATCACCAGCAGGTTCCCAGCCAGCGCGGGCGAGCTGCCCGTCCCGAAGTCCAGGTAAATCGGGTTCGACTCCAGTTGCGTCGACCACTTCGGCTTCCCCTTCAAGTCGAACGCCCACAGCCCTAGATTCGCCATGTACACGTAAACGAACTTCCCGTCGGTCACAGGGCTCTCCGAGGCAAAGCTGTTCTTGCGGTGGCGCCCGCCGGGCGGACGCCCCGTGTAGAACTCCTTCCGCCACTCCACCTCGCCGCTCTTCAGATTCAGGCAATAAAGGAAGTAATGCAGTATCACCTCCTTCGGCAGCTCGATGTCCCGCGCCGTCAGACGCTCCAGCACCTGCTCCTGTGAAAGCCCCTGTCTCATCAGCTCCGCGGCGTACTCATTGCTGTACTCCGTCCCGATCTGAGGCGGCTTCGACTTGCCCTCGGTCGTGACGGTGGTCACATACACCCTGCCGCCCGTCACGATCGGCGACGACCATCCGCGCCCCGGTATCTCCTGCGACCACTCCACGTTCTCGGTCTTCGACCAGCGGTCGGCCAGCCGCGCGTGCGCCCCCACGGGGTTCGAGTCCGGCCCGCGGAACTGTGGCCAACTGATGCCCTGGCCGTAAATGGTGGGCGACGTTAGGAGCAGCACGCACACCAGACCGGCATGGCGCAAGAGGGGGAAAGAATCAACTACTTTGCGGATACTTTCTAGTGCAGGACAAGGTGTACTCATTATTCCTCCCTACGTTTTGATACTGCTGGGTTGGTAATTTTGTCGGGTCAAGAAAGCCTAACGCCCGCCATCAGCCGCCGCGCACACAACGCGGAATTGCGGGCGTCTCGCGCATGAAATCAACGCTGATTCGCGGTCGGGTGCATGCCATTGTTAGCCCGCGCGGATTCATATACTAAGTGCAACACGCTTTCCTGACATGGGGGTGAGCGGCAATACTGACGAAGATTCTCAACCACGACGAAGAGGATATTCGCCATGACG
>JBKKAL010000226.1:0-23188 GCA_046714695.1 Pyrinomonadaceae bacterium | reverse complement strand
GATCGGTATTTATCCTAAATTTCGTACAAATCCAAAAAATTGGGTATGAGCAACTGCACGGGCCGGTAACATTTCGGGGCTAACGGCTGCTAAATCATATCCTTAGACGGTTGACGGAAAGCCTGGGGGACGCGGCACGGCGCTTGCGAAAAAGTATAGGTTTTTGACGGCTTATATTGAGCCCTACTGGCTTCACAACTGTGTTTAGCCTTAACATAAATTTTCGTTCTTTGTGATGCTTGCGCAAACTACGTCCGGCATGATAAAAGCTTAACTTCTACACAGGATGCCGTGGTCGGCATCATCTCCACTTTGTCACGAAGACGGAAGTAATTAGCGTGTCCTAAAATGTTTTCTTCACGCGTCAATCTGTGTGACGCGGTTTGTGTATTAACTGTCCATCTTATCGCTCTCAAGGAGTTCCCCAGCATGTCCAAATTTATTCGATTTACATTCGTCGCGCTTTTGATTGCTGCGATGAGCGCGGTGGCCTTTGCCCAGTCCACCACTACCGGTGCGGTCGGTATCACCGTTACAGACCCGGCGGGCGCAATCGTCCCGAATGCTACGGTGATGGTACGCAACGTCGAAACAAATAAAGAGGGTACGGCGACGACCGACGATGAGGGTCGCGCGCGTGTCGTCAATCTAGATCCGGGTACGTATACGGTCACGGTAAATGCGACAGGCTTCGGCGCGTTTACGCAGGAGAAGGTCGTGGTCGAGGTCGGCCGCATCACCTCTGTTGAGACTCCGCTACAGATCGGCCAGGCCACAGGCTCGGTTGATGTCGCTGCCGAAGCGCCCGTGATCAATACCACACAGCAGGATTTCTCGACCAACATCAATCAGACCTCAATTAACGAGCTTCCGATCAATGGTCGGCGCGCCTCTAATTTCGTGTTGCTTTCGCCGGGCGTAGTGCCCGACGGCAACTTCGGTCTGCTCAGTTTTCGTGGTATTTCCGGCCTGCTCAACAACAACACAGTGGATGGCGGCGACAACAATAACGCTTTCTACTCGGAAGAGCGTGGACGCACGCGTATCAGCTATGTCGTCAGCCAGGCTTCCATTCGCGAGTTTCAGGTTAATACCTCGAACTATTCGGCGGAGTACGGGCGTGCTGCGGGCGGCGTTATTAACACCGTCACCCAGAGCGGAACCAATGATTTCCACGGCAGCCTGTTCTATTACCTTCGTGACAACAAACTGGGTGCTACCAATCCGACGACGCGGCGTAATGTCTTAGTCAATGGTGTTGGCGTACAGGAAGCCTTCAAGCCGGAAGATGTTCGTAAACAGTTTGGCGGTTCGATAGGCGGGCGCATTATCAAGGACAAACTTTTCTTCTTCTTTACTTATGACGAGCAGAGGAGAAATTTCCCCGGCGCGGCCGTGTTCCCCAATGCCACATTTCTCAATCTTAGTACTGCCGATAGAGCCACGCTCAGGGCGCGCTCGGTGCTGATTACAGATACGAATATCAATTCGGCTTTAAGCTTCCTGGCAGGTTTGACCGGCCCCGTGCCGCGCTCGCAGGATCAGCGCATCTTCTTCCCCAAAATAGATTGGGTGATTAATAGCAGCAATACCCTGACAGGGTCATACAACCGCATGCGCTCCCAGTCTCCTAATGGAATTGAGACGCAGCCGACGACCACCAAGGGTCTTGCTACCTTTGGCGATGATTTCGTGCAAACGGATAGCTTCAATATGCGGTTGACTTCCACCATTACGCCAACGATTCTCAACGAGGCGCGTTTCCAGTATGGACGCGATAATTTATTCGCTTCCAGCGTTGATCCCGCGGCGAGTGAAGTGATATTAGCGACGGGATTAGGTGGGCGTCCTCCGCAAATTGGCGTTAACGGCTTTACCTTCGGTAAGCAGGATTTTCTTGAGCGATTCTCTAACCCGGATGAAAAGCGTTGGCAGTATGCCGATACGATGACGATTTCATACGGTCGCCATACTTTCAAGTTCGGTGGGGACATAAATCGCGTTAACGACTTGCTGGATAACCTGAGGCTCGAAGGCGGCGCCTACAATTACAGCAACCTCGGCGATTTCATCGTGGATTATCTCAATGTCACAACGCTGGGAGCATTGAGAACGGCTAACGTGCAGTGCTTCGGCAACACCGGTACGAGAGCCGCATTGGCCGCTGGAAAGTGCTATACCAGCAACTTCCAGCAGGCATTCGGCCCGACGGCTTTCCGGATTTCGACAACCGACTACAACTTCTTCATTCAGGATGACATTCGTCTAACGCCACGCCTGACCCTCAATCTCGGCCTGCGCTACGAGTACGAGCAGTTGCCCCAGCCGCAGATTCCAAACGCGCTATCGAATAGCGCGGGTCAATTGGTTGGGCCGGAGCAGACGCGAAGCTTGCCCTCTGATAAAAATAACTTTGGACCGCGTTTCGGTTTCGCCTATGACGTATCAGGCGATGGTAAAACATCCGTTCGCGGAGGCTATGGCATCTACTACGGTCGCATCATCAATTCGACGATCATCAATGCGATTAACCAGACGGGAGTTACAGAGGCACAGCGAACGTTCTCCCTCGCTGCGACAGTTGCTGGTGCGCCGGTTTTCCCGAACGTTTTTACCGCCGTGCCGAGCATAGCCACTGGCGCGCCCAACATCGTCGTGTTTTCGCGGAATATGTCGAGTCCGATGATCCACCAGGCGGACCTCGTGTTTGAAAAACAGATTCTTCCTAACACTGTCGTCTCGGCATCGGTTCTGATAAGCAAAGGCCGCTCGCTTCCGCAATTTACAGATCGCAATCTGCCGGCTCCGGTCTCCAGAACCTTCAACTTTATCAACGGAGGTCCACTGAACGGCCTGAATATTACGGTTCCCTTCTTTCTTACAGCGAGCAGGCCGGATGCCCGGTTCGGTGCGATTACAGAGATCACCAGCGAAATCGAGACGGATTATAAAGCGCTGGTGTTACAGTTCAACCGTCGTATGTCGAAGGGGCTTCAGTTCCAGATGAACTACACCTGGTCGAAGACGACGGACAGTGGTCAGAATTCAGCGACCTTTACGTTTACCAACGGCCCGCTCAATCCTGCCGACCTCAGCTTGGAAGGTGGGCGGTCGAATTTGGATCTTCCGCATCGTTTTGTGGCGAGCGCAGTCTGGACGCCGGGACTGCCGTTCGGATTGGAAAATAGCAAAGTAGGCCGGGCGATCTTCGGCGGATTCACCATTTCGCCTATCGTTACGGCTCAATCCGGCGTCGTCTATTCGGCGAACATCAGCGGATTCGGGCCCAGCTCGCAAGCCGGTGGTATTACCGGCTCCGGCGCACTCGGGCGCATTCCTTTCCTTTTCAAGCGCAATTCTTTCCGTCAACCGAAGATCGTCAACGTTGACCTGCGCCTTTCCCGTCGTTTCCGCTTTACCGAAACGATGAACCTGGAGTTTCTGGCCGAGGCATTTAACCTCTTCAACCACTATCAGGTGACGAGCGTAAATACCACTCTGTACACATTCTCCGGTTCGAACCTCAGCTTTACACCTAATGGGCCGAACTTCGGAGTGCCCAGTGGAACAGGTAATTCGATCTTTCGTGAGCGGCAGATACAGTTCGCTGTGCGCTTCCAGTTCTAATCAAAGCGCAGTACACGAAAATCATTCGGGCGTGCATTTAAGAAGTGCACGCCCGAATTTTTCTCTGGCAATCTTGCCCGATCAACATTTTCATTGTCCGAAGACGAAGCACAGGCGCGGGCTGAAATGTACGGAAACGCGCGCCCGTACCTTCGACGACGAATCCAATTCGCGACCATCCGCCGCCGCCCTATCATCATCACGATAAAACGTTTTCCGAGGCGCAAAAGGATTTTCCCGGCAGCCTGGATTGAGATGGCACATCGCTTGCCATGCTCCTCTGCGGCGACCAAATTAGTTCGACGCAGCCAGCACGGTGCGGGTGTCTTGCTTCGCACTCAAATTTCCAATCCGCACGAGGGAGGATTTCAGTTATGGGCTTACCAAATAAGGATGAGGTGGAAGGCAAATTCGATCAGGCCAAGGGCGCGGTCAAAGAGAATGTCGGGCGCGCGATAGATGATCGAGAGATGGAGAGCGAGGGCGCGGCGGATCGTGCCAGTGGTAATATTCAGGAAGGGTACGGAACAGCCAAACGCAAAGTCGGCGAAGCCGTAGAGGATGTCGGCAAAGCCATCGGCAAATAATTTTCACTTTACATTCAGGTACAAGTAAAAGACCGCCCTTGAGATTTGAAGGTCTCAAGGGCGGTCTTTCGCATTAGCATACGGCTTTGAGCGAGCTACCATCTTCGATGCCAGCGCCTACTCGGAGCGTCCTCATCATCCATGAGTTTATCAACACCGCGGCTGAAGGCTTTTCTTCGATAGTCGAAATCAGGTCTGCGGCGCGCGTCCTCCATCTCTCTCTCCCTGGGCGTCATCGCGTGCCGCGAAGGGGGAGCCTGATGACGATTATCTTCAACGCGTGGCGGCGCTCCTCGCTCGCGCATACGCCCTTCATAAAGACGCCTCTCGTCGGCAGGGCCTCTGCGCTCGTCGCGAGGAGAGCGACGAGTTTCGTGTTCTTTCATTTCTGTGTGACCGCTGCGATCATCACGACGACGATCCTCATCATAACGCCGCATGCTTTCTCGCTGGCTGCGAAGCGCATTCCGCAATTCGCGGTCGAACCCGGCTCGCCGCGCGGGCTCATTCAATGGTGATGATCGGTCTAAGCGGTCGCCCCCCGGTTCATAGCCTCTATCCCTCTCCTGCCAATCGCGCCTCCTGCGAGCCTCCATGCGATCAAAGTCGGGGCGCAGGGCGCGCTCATCATCGTAGCCGTACACGCGAGGCGCTATTGCAACCTTCCCGCCACGCCTGTAGCGTTCTTCATCATCGAAGTTGCGTCGAGGAGGAGCGCCGCTCATGCGGCGACTACTACCACTACTACTTCGCCTCGGCCCTTCTGCGACCTCTGCAAAGCGTTCGAGGTCTTCCTCCAACTGCTCTTCAGGATTAGTCCCGAACAGGCGTGCAACCAGCGCGCCGAGACGACCGGCCGGCGGATCATAACCGAGCCGCACGCGCACGAGAGTCGTGCCACGCGCCGTCTCTTGAAAAACAACTTCGCCTTCCGTCTCGACATCGCCGCGCACAGAGCGCCAGGCGATCCTTTGATCAGGCTCGAACGCAATTGTCTCCGCTTCCCATTCGACGCTTGAGCCGAGCGGCGCTTCAGCCGTCCAGCGCGTGTAGCAGCGACCCGTATGTCTGACCTCCTTGATGTGGCTCATCCATCGCGGGAAACTCTCGAAATCGCTGAAGAGATCAAAGACGCGCGCAACGGGCGCGTAGATCTCTATGATCTTTTCCGTTCTTTGCATATCTCTTTTCCCACGGCGCGCGCCTCAAAGAACAAATGAGGCAAAAAAGCGCGCACTGCTACAGAGCAGCCAGCCAAGATGATTTAGCACACGTCCATCCATGCGGCCACGTCAACGACAATGATACTTAAATCTTGCGCCGACTGCTCTGACATCTCCCTCTTAAAACCCCTTGATCTCAGGCTCTCTTTATTCCGAACGAACGTGCTCGGCCCCTATGTCTTCGAGCAGTTGTTCGAGCTTGCTCACGTCTTCGTCCGATTTGGCTTCGACGCCGAGAAGGATGCCGCCGCCTCGCAAGCCCGCGTCGTAAACTTTGGCGCGATGTTCCGGAATGCCTGCGCCGATCAGTGCGCCAATGACGCCGCCGGTTGCGCCGCCCGCGCCCGCGCCCGCCAGCGCCGCCGCGATTGGCCCGGCGATCACCAGGCCGAGCCCCGGCAACATGATCGTCGTCCCGACCGCAGCGATGGCGGCCAGTGTTGCGCCGATAGCTCCGCCGACAGCTCCGCCAATGCCTGCGCCATCAGCCGCCCGCGTTCCCGTCTCGACGGCGAACTCTTTATTTTTCGTCGCGTCGGACATCAACACGCTGATGTCATCGCGCGTGTAGCCACGCTTGATGATCGCATCCAGGGCGGCCTCCGCCGCGACCCGCGTTTTAAAGAGACCTGTGACCAACTTAGCCTTAGCCATAACAATCTCACTCCTTCACTTTGGCGATTAATAACAAAGGCGAAAGCAAAATCATTTCGCACATGTTTCCATCGGCAACATCCGTGCCGATCAGATGCTTCTCTACCTGTTTTGGAGGTGAACTTTTGAATATGTTCAGATAGTCAGGCATGCTCTGTCAACCCGGGCCGGAAAGCTGCTCGTGTCCGCCTCTCGTTCGGCGTATTAAAGCGGAACAAGACTGCGCGCCACGCCAGACCCGCGCATCTTTTATAGAACACTCTCAACGATAAGGGTCAGCTATCAGACGAGACACCGAGCGCGCGAGTAGTGTAATCTCTCAACATACTTAACTGAGGCTTCAGAGGGGGTTTGGTAATGATCAAGGCTGTCATCTTTGACATTGACGGGACGCTCGTTGATTCTGTTGACCTGCATGCGCAGGCCTGGAAAGATGCGTTCAAACAGTTCGGCAAAGACGTTCCATACCAGCAGGTGAGACATCAGATCGGCAAAGGCGGCGACCAGTTAATGCCAGTCTTTTTTTCAAAAGAGGAGCTGGAAGAGTTCGGCGAAGAGATGGAAGAGTATCGCGGCAAGATTTACAAACGCGACTACCTACCGCGCGTCCGCGCCTTTCCACTGGTGCGCGAGCTTTTCCAGAAAATCAAGAAGGATGGCCTTCGCATCGCGCTCGCCTCTTCGGCCAAGGAAGAGGAGCTGAAAGTTTATAAAAAAATAGCGCTCATCGAAGACCTCGTCGAAGAGGAAACGTCAGCCGACGACGCTGCGCGGTCGAAGCCGCACCCGGACATCTTTAAGGCCACACTGGAACAGTTAGGCGACGTGTCTGCGGATGAAGCCGTCGTCATCGGCGACACGCCATATGATGCGGAGGCCGCCGGTAAATTGCGCCTCAAAACTATAGGCGTGCGATGCGGCGGATTCCCGGAAAAAGAACTGCTCGCCGCCGGAGCAATCGCCATCTACGACGATCCAGCCGATCTGCTCGCGCGCTACGATGAATCAATAATAGGGATGAAAAGCAGGGATGAGGGATGAGGGCGAAGGGATGAAGTAAAAACATTTGTCTTTCTTGTTCATCCCACATCCCACCTCCCTCATCCTTTATTCCGTCGTGAGAATTCTGCATATCAGCTCGGCGCGTGCCATGGGTGGCGGCGAAAGACATCTGGCCGACCTTGCCAACGCTCTTATGATGCGCGGCCATGACGTACACGTCGCGCTCGCGCCGAAGTCGCCTTTGCGCGAGGAACTCTCCGCCCTGCCTGCACGAAACATTATTACTCTACCGCTTCGCAATGCGCTCGATGTCCGGAGCGCGCGCGAGTTGTCGCGCGCTGTCGGTCGTCTCAAGATCGAGATCGTGCACGCGCACATGGCGCGCGATTATCCGCTGGCGTCCTATGCCACGCGGCGCGCGGCTCGCGCGCGGCTCGTCGTCACGCGCCACGTCCTGTTTCGTTTGAACAGGCTTCACACATGGACACTCTCACACGTCGCGCGAGTGATCGCCGTGTCCGACGCGGTTGCGCGCGCGCTACACAGGCAACGTATCTTTCCCGCTGACAAAATCAGTGTTATTCCGAACGGTATTGATCTCCGGCGTTTTGACAAAGCGGCGCGCGGCTTAGACTCCGCAGCATTTCGCCAGAGCATGGGTGTTGCCACAGAGCGCCTGCTCGTCGGTACAATCGGAGAGATCAGCCTCCTCAAAGGTCAAGTCGAGTTCCTGCGTGCGGCGAGCCTCCTGGCGCGACGCTTCCCACATGTTGATTTCGTCATTGCGGGCGAAGATTTCTCGCGCACGGGTGAGCATCGCGCGCGCATCCTTAGGCTGATCTCGGAGCTTGGTCTGGAAGGGCGTGTGCATCTCACCGGGTGGCTTGACGATGTCGCGCCGCTTATTCATGCACTCGACCTGTTCGTTTCGGCATCACGCACTGAATCGTTCGGGCTGGCGATTGTCGAGGCGTTGGCGAGCGGTGTGGCTGTCGTTGCCACGGCGACTGAGGGCGCGCGAGAAACTTTGTTGGATGGGGAGACAGGATTGCTTGTCCCCGTCGGTGATGCGGAGCCGCTTGCCGTAGCCATCGCTCGACTGCTCGAAGACCCGCAGGAGCGAGCGCGACTGGGCGCGTGCGGGCGCGCATCGGCGCTCGAACGTTTCAGCCTTGAGCACATGGTCACGGCGACGGAAGGAATCTATCGAGCGGCGCTTGCGTCAGGCTAACGTGTAAGAATCGCTCCGGACAACATTAAAAGGATAAGGGGGAGACGCGCGAGGAGGCGAAGCCCTGAGCGTGCGGGCTTAATCGCGGTGGGCCCATGCGCGCACAAACGGACGTGGACGATCAAGCGCCTGAGCCTTGCACGTTCCTGAACAGGTGAGCACAGGCTAATATTTACATTGACTTTCTGCGGAATATATTTATAGTAGCGCTCCATCTTAAAAGAGTTCCTCGCGTACCTCAATCGAATGGAGACCAGATCATGAGAAGGCTATTTGCGTTCTTTTCCGCAGCACTATTCTGCTTCGTGCTGACCCTCGCAATTTCTTACTCTACCCGCACGGTCAAAGCTCAGAACCCGGACCGATGTAATCCCTGCGTCGCTCAATGTGGGGCCAAGCAAGATCAGTGTTACGCCGTCCACGGGTTTGAAGAGGTACGCTGCGGCGACCAATTTAACCAATGTATTGTTCGTTGCTACAGAGAATTCTGCGAACAATAACAAGCGCTCCCGCGACAATCTCCACGCACCAGGGACGGATTTCATCAAGCCCTGTGCGAGGACTGGCGAAAAATAAGAGCCCCACGTGTGGCAGCCCGGTTGACGCGTGCGTCAAGATTGAGCTTCGCCGTGAGGAGCGGTACAGGTATGTCTTGGGGGCACGGATACCTCTCAAAGCGCTTGCAGCTTAATCTTACACGGGCTGCTCCTATGTCTCTTGTTTATGGTTCGTTGTGTCCTTCGACTTCAAAAAGAATCGTATTAGAAACGAGTAACCCTCGCATCGTGGGCAGGCAGTGCTTGACCGTCATCGAGTAGGTGCCCGGAGTTAGCCGATGGTATCGCTCTCCGAGTGCGTAACTACGCAGCAAATCAGACTCACCGGCGCGTGGCGCGCCCTGGCTCATATAAGTGGGGCAAGCGCCAGACTGAATTTTGTTTCCGTCGCCCTCGTACTCCGCTTTCGGCTCGATCAATCGCCCGGCGCTGTCTTTAAGTTCTACCAGGACGGGCGAAACCATTAGGACTTCCTCGGTGCGGTAACTGATGTTTTTGATAGTGACCCATACGTGTAAATCTTCCTGACGACCCTTCTCGCGGTTGGCGGCGATGCCACACGCAAAGCCGCCGGACACTTTGCCCCAGCCGTGCGCAAGATCAACGTCCGGTGGCGTATCGCCGTCAATAGCAATGACCTTGTGGCCGTCCGCATCGAAATACAAAGTGGTTTGAGTGCTGCCCTTCGCATCGTGCTTGACCTCTGCCTGTTTGATGCCGCGCGCATCGCGCGTAGTGGTGAGGCCGGGTGTTCGCGTCCCGGCCAGACACTGTACCTCGACCGTGCTGGTCAGCTTCATTCCGGGCTCGTAGTTCTCGCTTCTAACGCGGCAGTCATGTTCATCATAAGTGTAAACGCGTATGGATTGCTCGCGCAATAATTCTTCACTGTAAGGCCCCTCGAATCCGCCGCCGCCCCCCGTGTAATAAATTACTTTGATAACCCTGCCCCTTTGATCCTTAAACTCTCGATTGGCAACCGTGTTGATTTGCGTCGCCCTGTCGTAAATTCGCAACTCGCCTTGCTGCTCAGCAACCTGTGCCCTCACGCCGCTCGCAAGTAAAAGCAGCGCTACCAAAACCACACCCGTCTTGACACGGCATTTATTCATTGACTTACTCCCAAGCTTACTTCTATTCGAGTGAGGGACTCAATTTTGCCACAAAAGCCGCGTCTGCGGTGTTTATTTGATAAGCAAGTCGAGCGTCAACTGGAAACCGCCCATTTTTCTCAGCGATGTAAGGCGGGAAAACAGGCGGCGATGAAGACGGATGTAACTCCGACCCGATACTACATGAGAATCCGAGGAGGCCACCATGTTTGATGCTTTATGGCAGGACATCCAATTCGGCATTCGTATGCTGATAAAAAATCCCGGCTTTACGGTCGTCTCGGTGCTCGCCCTGGCCCTGGGGATAGGCGCTAACACGGCTATCTTCTCGGTCGTCAATGCCGTTTTACTTCGTCCCCTTCCATACAGGGACGCTGATCGTCTGGTTCATGTGTTGCGGACACAGCCGCCGATTATGCGTGGGCCAATTTCACGACCTGACTTTCTTGAATGGCAGGCGCAGCAGAAGGTCTTTCAAGCGATTGCCGCCTACTACTTCGAGACTTTTAACCTCACCGGAGCCGACGAAGCTGAGCGAGTTAGCGGCGCGCGCGTGACGGATGATTTCTTCTCATTGTTCGGCATTGCTCCGGCGCAGGGGCGTTTCTTTCTTCCAACGGATAATCAGACGGGGGCCGGGCGTGTTGCCATTATCAGCGACGGCATGTGGCAGCGTCGTTTCGGCGCGGACCCTCAATTAATCGGAAAGACGATTACGCTCAACGGTGAAGTTTACACAGTGGTGGGCGTCGCGCCCGCGGTCTTCAATTTTCCCGTGCGCAGCGATGTCTGGACGCCCGCCATGCTCGGCGAGGACAAACGCCAGCGCGGGTCTAATTATCTGAAGGTCATCGCACGTCTGAAAGAAGGTGTCACGCCTGAGCAAGCCCAAGCGCAGATGAATCAGATTACAGCCGTACAGGCGCAGCAGTATCCGGAGAATGACAAGAATCTAACCGTGACCATCGCGTCGCTCCTGGAAGATCAGGTCAGAGGGATACGTTCGGTGTTGCTGATCCTTTTGGGAGCGGTGGCCTTCGTGCTTCTGATCGCGTGCGCCAATGTGGCGAATCTATTGCTGGCGAGAGCAACAGGCCGCCAGAAAGAGATCGCCGTCAGAACAGCATTGGGTGCGAGCCGCTGGCGAATCATGAGACAACTGTTGACGGAGAGCGTCCTGCTCGCGCTTTTAGGCGGCGGCCTTGGCATTCTGCTGGCGATGTGGGGAATCAATCTGCTCGTTGCGCTTGCCCCTTCAACCATACCGCGTGTCAAAGAGGTCTATCTGGATCAATGGGTGCTCGGCTTCACCCTGTTGGTTTCTGTCATCACGGGAGTCATCTTCGGTCTGGCCCCGGCCTGGCAGGTATCCAGAACCAATTTGAATGAAGTGCTCAAGGAAGGCACGCGCGGGGCAGCGACGAGCAGCGCACATCGCGCCTTGCTTCGTCGCATACTGGTCATCGCAGAGATAGCGCTCTCGCTCGTCCTGCTCGTCAGCGCCGGATTGCTGATAGAGAGCATCAGGCGTTTGACGGAAGTGAACCCCGGATTCGACGCGCAGAACCTGCTGACGGCAAACATCTCATTCCCGCGCGCTCCCTTATCGTCAGGCGACGAGACTGAGGAGGGAGCGGCAAAGCAGACACAGCAAACAGCAAATTTCCTCGCGGAAGTTCAAGGGCGAATTTCGTCGCTGCCGGGCGTGCAGGCTGTCGGCGCAATCAATGACCTTCCGGTGTCGGGCCAGGGCAGCGTAAATGGCGATTTCAACATCGAAGGCCGTCCTGAATTCAAGGCGGGCGAAGCCCCTGTCGCAGAGTATCGCCTCATAACTACGGACTATTTCCGGGCCATCGGCATCCCTCTTTTGAAGGGGCGCGTCTTTCTCGCAGAAGAGGGGACGCAGAGCCCTATTCGCATCGTTATCAACGAAACGCTGGCCAAGCGATTCTTCCCCGGTGAAGACGCGGTCGGTAAACGCCTGCTGGTGCTGGACGGAAAGCCTCACGAGATCATCGGCGTTGTCGGCGATGCGCGGCAATGGGGGCTCGATCAGCCGCCCGATCCTGAAATCTATTTCTCATACGCACAAATATCATTCGGTGGGGGCACGACGCTGGTCGTACGCACGGGCGTTGAACCGTCGAGCCTGAGTGATGACCTGCGACGCGCTGTACGAGAAGTTAGCCGGGACGCACCCGTCTATTCAGTCAAGACGATGAAGCAGGTGGTGGAGACCTCAACTGCGCAGCGCCGCTTCAATACCGTTTTGATGACGAGCTTCGCGGCAGTCGCCTTGTTGATGGCAACCATCGGTCTCTACGGAGTGATCTCTTATTCCGTCGCACAGCGGACGCAGGAGATAGGCATTCGTATGGCTTTGGGAGCACAGGCCGGTAATGTCCTGCGGATGGTCGTATGGAACGGATTCAAGCTCGCTCTGGCAGGCGTTATCCTCGGCCTCTTTGCATCGGTTGCGATCACGCGCGTGCTGGCGAGCTTACTCTACGGCGTGAGCGCTACAGACCCCTTTATTCTCCTTGGCGGCTCAATCTTTCTGGCCTTGATTGCGCTCCTTGCCTGTTACATCCCGGCCCGCAGGGCGACGAAGATCGATCCGATGATCGCACTCCGTTACGAGTAGAAGAAGTATGATCTTGATGCCCACTACACCACTGAGCCAAAGCCGTTTTGGTTTCGGGATATTTCTCGGCGAACTCATTAAGGCGTTTACGAGTAATTATGGGTTTAATCTCCCACACCTCTTTTTATCTCATTACAATACTATTCAACGAAAGCATTTTCCCATTGAATGATATGGGAATCGGCTTTATGGAGTCCGGGACATCCCTGACGGCATCTATGTGAAGATGGGGTTCACTGCTGTGCCCCGCATTACCGACTCTGCCAAGCGGTTGACCTTCTTCAAGAGATTGTCCGTGTCGTATCAAAAGACTGCCGCTCGTCATGTGTGCCAACGTCACCCTCACGCCCTGACAACGAATCACGATCTGATTACTAGGCTGATGACCTTCGTCGCCGATAGGATTATCAGCCACCCCATCAACAACCTCCATAACTTCTCCGTTACATGGGCTATAAACCGTCTCCCCGAAGACGGCATATGAAGATAGTTCCCGTGGATAAATACCCTTTGCTCTATTTCCTGCCCAATTTAGTTTCACAATATCCATCGCATAATCTTCTTTGTTATTAGTGCCGGTACGATGGAACGGGCTGGTAATGACGCTGTTGCCGCCTTGAATCACATAGTAAACACCACTTGAGAAAGGAAAGGCCAATTCGACAGATGGAGACGGATAGAAATACGAGCTTATTGCCACAACGTCTAATGACAACAACACCAAAAGCAGAATTACTTTAACCGCATTGGCCACACCATTGCCGACTGTAGAAGGAGTTTCATGATGAGTATCTTTAATTTTTTTGAATGAGAAGTAAGCGGCGCGCGCAAAAAGAATTACGAGAAGATAGCGAAGGTAATAACTCGTAAATGCCCATGGTGTTGCGATAAAAGTTAGTAGCGAAAGAGCACCGGCAAAAGATAATGTTAGCACCCAGTCCAGCCTATTCTTTGCTCTCTTTTTCCACAGCCACGCGATTGAGAGAAACGGCAACACCGATGAGATTAAGACTGCAAGCCAAATTTTGAATGTCAGCATTCTCCAGCCTCCATCTCAAGAAGATGCCTAACGCCGGAATTGAGATGCGCCGAGCGAGCAGCAGCAGCATCCAACCTAAACTTCGAGATGCTTCATGAGAGCAACGCTGTCGAGGCCTCGTCTCCAATAACCTGTTAGGCGTGTCTTTAATTTTTTCACGATAAACTGTTGCCGGCACTCAAAGATATTTTCAATTTATAGCGCCTGTAGCTATTACAGCTATTCAGATGATCGCGCTGGTTTTCATTGAGCTTCCTTCTCTTTTTTATAAGTCAAATGCCAGGACCTTTCCCCACATTTCGGGCATTTCCTCAAATTTCTTGAATTGCCCACCGCCTTCCAGCGAATTCCGCCTAAATCCCAGTATGATTGTTCAAAATCACATTTCGGGCATTTCATAAACCATTGGCGCGAATCTGCCTCCATTGATTGCGCCCAAGAAGTAGGCAGTATTGACGTAAAAATTTTTTGTATCCAGCTCATAATTTAACAATCCAGTCTCAACTGACAAGGGCGAATCATTCGAGGCGCAAATCAGCAATACGAACACAATCCGGGCTGCAACAAGGGTGTTTCCGACGCATTGGCAAATCTTCACCTTAACTCTTGAATTATAAGGCTGTCAGATTTCGCCACGAAATGCTCAACGGTCGAATTAACCGGGCGCGCGCAACGCAGTAACAATGAAGCCTCGTGAATGAAAGCCGCGCTATTCGCGCTCGGCTGCATGGCGTTGTTATGTTGCGCCTACGTTGTAGCTTGCTCCTTCGCTTCGTTTTCGATGCCCCTGATGAACTCGGTCTTAGCATCCGCATATTCGTTTACATCCACCCATTCACGCTCCGCCAACTGCTTCTTCAAAGCGGCATACTCATTCATGATCTCAGGGTTTTGCCGCAGATAGTCTCGGAATAAGAGATGCCTCCCCCAAAACTCACTGTTGATTTCAACCATATGAATGTGGTGTGTCCGTATCCCCTTCCGGTTCTTCACGAAGAAGCGGCGGAAAGGCATTTCATCCTCATACTTTTTGATATACTCGTAACCCAGAGCCTCAATTCTCGGCACAAGCTTATCTGCGACAGAAAAGTCCGGTAGCCCAATCATTATGTCAATAATCGGTTTCGCTGCGAGTCCATTAACAGCGGTGCTGCCGATATGCTCAACCTCAACGGAGCCTTCACCCAGCACAGCCTGGAGCAACTGCTTTTCTTCTTCAAACATCTCTCGCCACTGAGGGCAATATTCAACGATAGAAACTTTCATACTTATAATTTAGATGGCGTTATTACGAAAGCAACATAACGCCCGATTTAACCGGGTGCGCTCACAACGCCGATGGATTCAATTTGACGGTGAAAGCAACGCTATTCGCGCTCCGGTTCAATGAGTTGTTCGGCAGCGGCTTGGATGATTCATATTTGTTCGTAAATTCAACCTTTACCCTGAACGCCGACAGGCTGGCCGGGGTTTAAGCCGATCGCCGCTTCGTTCGCTACGGCTTGACCCGTAGCACCAGCGGCATCGGTTTATCCGGCGCGGCGGTCGCGATCTCGCGGCTGAAGCGCAGCGTTGTCCCGTCGAACATCCACCCGCCGTCGCTGCAACGCGAGCCGGTTTCGATCGACTTCCCCTCGCGCACGCGCAACGCGTTCGCCGTCGCCTCTCGCTCAGCGCGGTAGCGGAACGCGCGGCGCCAAAAGGATGTAAGGTCCGTCCCCAGCTCATTCACGGGCGTGTTCACATCGCACCGGGTGAGGTTGAACAACTCTTCAGCGATCAGGCGATCGTGATCGACCGAGTTTGCGAGCCACTTCGTTGGAAAAATCCATGTGCCATCCTCCCAGTACGACGCCGCCTGAAACTGAAACGCCTTGAGCAGCGGCTGCAACTGGTCGCGCTCCTGCAGCTCGCCGAGCCACGCTGGCGCGGGCAGCGGCATTTTCCAGGCGACCGCGTTGATCATCCGGGCCATCGACAACGCGGCCGTCTGCGCCATCATTTGCGGATGCCCGTCCAGCGTACGGGCGAGCTTCCACACGGCGTGCAGGTCGTCCCACGCCGCCGGATCGTTTGCGCGCGCTTTCGCCAGAGCGCTCGCGACGAGCGCCCTTGCCACTTTCATCTGCATCGCGCGAGTCGCCACGGCGTCTTGGTCGCCAATCTCGTCGTAGCGCTCCCAGATAATCGGATCGCGCAGCAGCAGCTCGCGGATCGCGGAGACGTCGGCGAGAACCGGCGGATCGCCGATGGTGAGCTCGCCCCGCGTGATCTCGCGCTCCACGAAATCGTCGACGACTTCGTTCTTTGGCAACGCTTTGGCGAGCGCCGTCAGCTTCACAGACGCGCCATTGGCGGTCTGCGGCGGCCAATGATCGGCGGCCGCGTCGAGCGTCCCCATCCCTCCCGGCCACGGCCGGGCGGCCGAGGTGGCAACAGCGCCTTCGTCCCGGAACCACAAGGCGACCCAGGCGACGATGCCGATTGCGGTTATGACTATCAGCGCTGCTTTCTTCATCGTTCCCTCAGATTATTATCCCCGTCCGGCGGAAAGCTTTGATTCAACAGCAGCCTAACGCTGGAGCTGAGGGGCGGCGCACACAACGCGATTACCACGCAATTCTTGCGAATGAAAGCCGCGCTATTCGCCGTCCCCTCCAGCGACTTGTTGGTCTGCGCCGTAGCAGGAACGCGCTCTCCTACAGCATCTGCATGCGTTCGATTACAAGGAACTGCTTTTCTTTAAAGCCGAACGCCTCACCACCAAAATAATCAGGCGTAACCGTTAGCCTTTCTTCTGGCTCGGCTTCTTGGTCACCATCCCAGCAAGCGAACATTTCTACCGAGTCACTCTTTATGATGCCCGACAAGTATTCGGAAAGCTGCCGCACGGACTCACGCGACAAAGCATCTTCTCTCACATCATCCTCATCTTCGGCAGGTTCATCCTCGTATGAGAATCCGCAACTACATCCATCGTAAGAACCGGCATAAGCAAGAAAAGGTTTCGAGAATTGCTTTGATACGCGCCTCTCATCTTCAGAAAGCTCAGAAACGCAGAACGCCGTAACACTCTCTTGCCACTGAATCATAGGCAATGGATTATCAGCAGCAATGTAAACCATCATGCACATGATTCAAGGAAAGCAGCCCAACTAAATAATAGACTCGCTAAAAGGTATGTTATAACACGCGCACTTTTTAGCTAAGCTGCCTTATGTTTGGGTTTAGCTGTCTCTAGTTGGTTTTATACTCTCTTTGTAGATGTTCTCGCCATACCTCGACTGCTCGAACAAGTCCGCTCCAACATCCATAATTGTAAGCGAGTTCAAAATTGCGCTTCATAACGCGTCTATCTTGGCGGCGAGGATAAAGTCGCTCTCCGTCAGGCCGTCTATCTTGTGCGTCCAGATCGTCACCTCACAGTGGCCCCAGCCGAAGCAGATGTCCGGGTGGTGGCCCTGCTCTTCCGATAGCTGGCCCACGCGATTGACGTACGCGAGCGCTTCGCCGAAATCTTTGAACGTATAGCTCTTCAGCAGGTGATGTTCCTTGATCACCTCCCAGCCGTCGAGTTCCACTAGCAGTCTGCCTATCTCCGCGCCTTGAAGCGGTGGCACTCCGCCGCGACATGGAATACATTCGCGCCTCGCCAGATCACTCATCAACGATTCTCCTTCGTCTGTTTTGCCCTGGGACCCGTAAAACTGCTGCCGAAATTAACAGAACGGCGCGCTGCCTCCAAAGGCGCTCTCGGACACTTGGCAAACCACCATCCAAACGGATAGTCTTAAGCGCGCGCCACCAGTCATCAGTTACAGGTAAGACAGTGCAAAAAGCGGGCAAAGCTTTTGACTGAAAGCCGACTGCTGGTTGCTGATAACTTATTGGTAAGGAGACTACCCGTGGCCGTGATTCGTCCCTTTAGCGCACTGCGCCCGCCGACAGAGAAGGCCGAGCAAGTCGCCAGCCCTCCCTATGATGTCGTCAATACAGAGGAGGCGCGCGCTCTCGCCTCCGGCAATCCTTTGAGCTTTCTGCATGTCTCGCGTCCAGAGATAGACATGACCGAAGGCACTGACATCTACAGCGATCCGGTCTACCAAAAGGCCGCTGAGAATTTCGAGCGCCTGACAAAAGAGTGTCCGCTTGAACGGGATGACCCGCCGAGCATCTATCTCTATCGCCTGATTATGGGCGAGCATGAACAGATCGGCATTGTTGCCTGCTGCTCGGTTGATGAGTATGACAAAGACATCATACGCAAACACGAACGCACGCGGCCCGATAAAGAGGATGATCGCACGCGACACATACTGACTCTGCGGGCGCAGACCGGCCCGGTCTTTTTAACTTATCGTCCGAGCCGCGATGTTGACACGATGGTCATGGATACAACGATGTCTGACGCGATCTTCGACTTCAAGGCTGAGGACGGCATAGAGCATACGATCTGGCGCGTGCCCGACGCCCTGCGCTTTACCTATGCGTTCCGCGACGTGCCCTTTCTCTACATCGCAGACGGGCATCATCGCGCCGCCAGCGCCAGCCGCGCCCGCGCCGCGCTCCGCGAGCAATCGGAAACGCACACGGGCGAAGAAGAGTACAACTATTTTATCGCCGTCCTCTTTCCTTCAGACCAACTGCAAATACTTCCCTACAACCGCATCGTGCGCGATCTGAATAATCGCTCGCCGCAGGAATTTCTCGCCGAAGTCAGGGAAAAGTTTCGCATCACGGATGATGCTGGGCCCACGCCCCTTTCAAACAGGCAGTGGAGCATGTATCTGGACGGGCGCTGGTACGGTTTGACGCTCGGCGACGATGTGCCGCAGTCAAGCGATCCGGTCGCCTCGCTTGATGTCAGTTTGCTGCAAGATCACCTGCTCGACCCGATACTCGGTATTACGGATGTGCGTACGGACAAGCGAATTGATTTCGTCGGCGGCGCACGCGGCACTGCCGAACTGGAGCGGCTCGTCAAAGAGGGCCACGCGGCAGTCGCTTTCTCGCTTAATCCGACGACCGTGGATGATCTCCTCAAGGTCTCGGACGCGGGCAGCATCATGCCGCCCAAATCAACCTGGTTCGAGCCCAAGCTAAGAGACGGCCTGCTGATTCATACGATTTGAAAAGTAGTCAGTAATCAGCAATCAGCAAAAAGCTTTTGACTGACTACTGACTACTGATTACTGATTACTCTTCATACGAGGAAGATATGCATGTGATAATCGCTGATAAGTTCGAGCAGTCGGGGCGTGATGGCTTGCAGGCCATCGGCTGCGAGGTTTCATACGAGCCGGATTTGAAGGACGAGTCGCTCGTGGAAGCGATTCGCACACTGAAGCCGGACGTGCTGGTGGTGCGTTCGACGAAAGTTACCGAAGCAGCGATGGAAGCGGGCGCGCTTAAGTTGGTCGTGCGTGCCGGAGCGGGCTACAACACGATTGATGTCGCGGCAGCCTCGCGCCGGGGCATCTACGTCTCGAATTGTCCTGGCAAGAATTCCATCGCGGTGGCCGAATTGGCCTTCGCCCTTATCCTCGCACTGGATCGTCGCATCGCCGATAACGTGATCACTTTGCGGCAGGGGCGATGGAATAAGAAAGAGTTCTCTAAAGCGCGCGGCCTCTACGGTCGCACGCTGGGGCTCATAGGCGTCGGCCAGATTGGTCAGGAGATGATTCCGCGCGCACGCGTCTTTGGTATGACGATCATCGCATGGAGTCGTAGCCTGACGCCGGAGCGCGCGGAAAGTCTCGGCATCGAGCGCAAAGAGAGCCCGCAGGAGGTGGCACGCGACGCAGATGTTGTCAGCGTGCATCTCGCTTTGAAACCGGAGACGCGCTCGCTCGTCGGCGCGGACGTTTTCGGCTCAATGCGTGAGGGCGCGTTTTTTATCAACACCTCGCGCGGCGAAGTCGTGGATCAGCCGGCGCTTCTGCACGCGATCAGGACGCGGGGGCTCCGCGCAGGGCTCGACGTGTATGCCGCAGAGCCCGCGTCGGCGACCGATGAGTTTAATGACGAGATCGGCAATGAGCCCAACCTCTACGGGACGCATCACATAGGCGCTTCGACAGATCAGGCGCAGGAAGCGATTGCCAACGAGACCGTTCGCATTATTCAAGCTTTTAAAGAGACGGGCAAAGTCCCCAACGTCGTCAATCTGGCCCGGCGCACGCCCGCCACACACAGCCTCGTCGTTCGCCATCGCGACCGTCCCGGCGTGCTCGCGCACGTGCTCGATGCCGTCAAAGGGGCGCAGATCAACGTACAGGAGATGGAGAATATAATCTTTGAAGGCTCAGAGGCCGCTGTCGCGCGAATCAATCTTGAAAGCGAGCCGCCACGTGAGATGATCGAGCGATTGCAGGCCGAGAACACGGATATCATTGAGCTTAATCTGCTGGAGATCAGGAACTAGCTTTACCCGACTGAATTCTTTGGCGCAAAGCAACCGAAATTATGCAAACCACACTTATCACAGGCGCATCTAGCGGCATTGGCGAGGTCTTCGCACGCCGTCTCGCAGCGCGCGGCGAAAATGTTCTGCTGGTCGCGCGCTCGTCGGAGCGTCTGGCGACCATTTGTAATGAGCTGGGCCGCGCCAACAGCCAGATCAACGCGCAATACGTAGCGCTTGATCTGACAGAGAGCGACGCGAGCGCGCGCCTCTACGAAGAAACTGAGCGGCGTGGGCTCACGGTCGAGATGCTGATTAACAACGCGGGCTTCGGTTCGATGGGCGACTTTATGGCGCAGGACATAGAGCGCGAGCTGAACATGATTGATCTCAATGTCAGATCGCTCGTCGAGCTTACATATCGCTATCTGCGGGGCATGCGCGAGCGCAGGAAGGGCGCTATCATCAACGTCGCTTCGACCGCCGCGTTCCAACCCGTGCCGTTTATGGCGACCTATGCGGCGACCAAAGCCTTCGTGCTCTCCTTCTCGGAGGCACTGTGGGAAGAGAATCGCCCGCTGGGTATAAAGGTGATGGCGCTCTGTCCGGGCGTGACGAACACAAACTTTTTCGATGCGGCGCATATCGAGCGACCACCCCTTCGTGTTGCACAGACGCCCGAACAGGTCGTCGAAACGGCATTACGCGGACTCATGCGCGGGCGCAGCCACGTCATCTCCGGCTGGGCCAACTATCTCATGACCGAATCGGAAAGACTCGTGCCGCGCTCGCTCGTCGCGCGTGTGGTCGGCACCGCCCTGCGCCCGCGTTATGGAACTAAAAAAGTAATCAGTAATCAGTAATCAGCGGTCAGTCAAAAGCCAAAAGCTGATAACTGACTACTGACTGCTGATTACTCTTTCAGGAGACTTGAAGATGACTGAACGAATCTTTAATTTCAGCGCCGGGCCTGCGGTGCTGCCGCTGCCCGTGCTGGAAGAGGCGCAGCGCGATCTGGTCGAGTTGCCGGGCGTCGGCATGTCCATTATGGAGATCAGCCATCGCTCGAAGACCTTCGACGAGATTATTGGGCAAGCGGAAAGCGGTTTGCGCGAGCTGCTCAATCTGCCGGACAACTACCATATCCTCTTTTTGCAGGGCGGCGCGAGCCTACAGTTCTCTATGATTCCGATGAACTTCCTGCCGAAGGAATCAAGCGCAGACTATATTCTGACGGGCAGTTGGGGCAAGAAGGCTGTTAAGGAGGCGAAAAAAACAGGTGCGGTGAATATCGCCGCCACGATGGCCGATGGCAATTTCACGCGCGTGCCCCATCAGGATGAATTAAAACTCGACCCGCATGCCGCTTACGTTCACCTCACTTCAAACGAGACGATTGAAGGTGTGGAGTGGAAACATGAGCCGGAGGTCGGAGACGTGCCGCTCGTCTCGGATGCTTCGTCGGACATCCTGTCGCGTCCTCTGCCGGTCGAAAAATACGCGCTCATCTATGCAGGGGCGCAAAAGAATATGGGCCCAAGCGGCGTCACGCTCGTCATCCTCCGCGACGACCTGCTCGCGCGCATTCCCGAAGGACTCCATACGATGCTCGACTATCGCACGCACGTCGAGGCCAAGTCGCTCTATAACACGCCGAACACGTTCGGCATCTATATCATCATGCTGGTCACAAAGTGGCTACAGGAAAAGGGCGGGCTTTCTGCGATGCATCAAGAGAACGAAGCCAAGGCCAGGATTCTCTATGACGCGATTGACGCGACAAAGTTTTATCGAGGCCACGCGGATGCGGACTCGCGCTCTTTGATGAACATCACGTTCCGGCTGCCGTCCGAGGAGTTGGAAAAACAGTTCGTTACGGAAGCGACCGCAGCCGGCCTGGACGGTCTCAAAGGACATCGCTCGGTCGGCGGCATACGCGCTTCCGTCTATAATGCATTCCCGCGCGCGGGCGTCGAGGCCCTCGTCTCGTTTATGAAAGAGTTTGAGAGGAAGAACGGATAAAATAAGGTAAAAGTAAAAAGGCAGAAGTAGAAGATGAAGAGCATGCTTTTCATCATTACTTTTGCCTTTTCCGTTTTTATTTTTTACTTTACCAGCGAGGCTCGCGGTCGTTGCGGCCACCATCACCGCCGCCGCCGCCGCCATAGCCGCCACGATCACGGCCACCACCGCCGCCGCCGTAACCGCCGCGCCCGCCACCACCCCCACCGCCGCCGCGATCAGTCTTCGGTTTGGCCTCGTTGACGGTAAGGTTACGACCACCGAGGTCTTTCCCGTTGAAGATCTCAATGGCCTTCGCCGCTTCTTCGGCGGTCGCCATTTCGACGAAGCCGAAGCCGCGCGAGCGGCCCGTTTCGCGATCTTCGATCACGGATGCTGATTCCACTGTACCCGCCTGCGAGAACAGGTCGCGCAGCTCGTCGCCCGAAGTGCGGAACGAGAGATTACCCACATAAAGTTTCGTAGCCATCTATTTTCTTAGTCCTTATTGAGGTTAAAGGAAGCGCGGGCAGAAGTGGAATCGCTCGAATGAAGGCGGGGAGCGCTAATCCCTCTCGGCGAAACGCGACGCGCCCGTGTGCTCTGGCAATAACGAGAGCGGCTTCAAACAGGTTAACAACTAGCCTCACTCTCTCCTCAGCCGAACGTCGTCGCTATACGGTCACGGACAGGCGCGATCACCATTGATGCGCGAGAGCAGGAACCTAACGCCGCAAGTATGCCTTAGATTTCAGGCGAAGCGCAAGCGTTCGGATAATCTCAGGCAACTCACTATCAAAGAGTGTCAGACGCCGCTCTGCTCCGCTCGAAAAGACCTCTTGATTGAGCCTTCATATGTGGTTTTCCGAGTTGGAATAGCATCACAGCCCGTTCGGCGAAAGCCCCGTGCTGGCATCCCGGTATGGTTTCGAGATAACATCTCCAAACGAAAGGAAGATTTTATGCGATCTCTACGTCTTTGCATGTTGGTCATGGTGATCATACTGGCCTCCAGCGCGGTGTCTTCGGCGCTGCCAAAGGGGAAGCAGGAGGCGTGCGCGCTCAAGGAAGCGCCGCAGTTACATGGATTTCAGCTCGGCAT